>DFYP01000188.1 GCA_002382645.1 Desulfovibrio sp. UBA4079
AGCCGGACGTGGCCCACGGTGGCCACCTCGGGCCCGCGCTGGGCCGCGACCGCGGCCGCGGCCGCGGTGCTGCCCTCGGGCACCAGGACCCGGCCGGGCATGTTGTTCTTGAGCCAGTGGGCGCACTGGTCCAGGGGCTGGGGATGGGAGTGGATCTCGCGCACCTCGGCCACGGTTCCGGCCTTGCCCATGAGGCAGTGGGTGATGCGGCTGAACAGCTCGGCGTGGATGAACACCGGGAAGAGCATGAACAGGTCCACCACCTGGCCCACGGTGCCCTGGAGCGAGTTCTCCAGCGGGATGACGCCCAGCTCGGCCTCGCCGTCGGACACGGCCCGGAAGATGTCCTCGAAGGTGGCCCGGGGCGACAGCTCGGCCGAGCGGCCCATGTACTCCAGCCCGGCGAAGTAGGAGAAGGTGCCCTCCGGTCCCAGATAGACCACGCGCTCGGGCCGCTGGAGCCGCCGCGAGGAGGACATGATCTCGCGGTAGATGGCCCGCAGGTGGTTCTCGGGCAGGGGCCCGGCGTTGTGGGCGATGAGCCGGTCCAGTACCTCCTTCTCGCGGAACGGCTTGAAGACCGTCTCCACGGAGTCGGCCTTGGTCCGGCCCACGGCCACGCTGATGGCCGCCCGCTGGTTGAGCAGATCGAGGATCTGGTCGTCCAGGGAGTCGATGTTCTTGCGCAGCTGGAGCAGGTCCAGTTCAAGGCCGTTCTTGCCGCCGCCCATGTCAGCCTTCCTTGATGTCTTCGCGGATGCGCATGCCGAAATGCCGTCCAGGCTCGTCCACGCGCACGAGCACCTCGTCCCCGGGCTTGAGCGTGACCACGCTCACAGGCTCCCCGCCCGGCCGCGTCAACCGGATGGTTTCGGCGTTCTGCAGAAAGACCTGGCCGGTCTTGTCCCCGGCCTGGGCCGTGATGAGCAGCATGGGCCGGACCTCGACCTTGACCCGGCCCACGGTGGCCAGGCTGGAGGCCCCGGAGGCGTCCACCACGAGCACGTCCCGGCCCGAGGCCAGCTCCTCCAGATAGCTCGTCTTGTCCCCGGGCAGCACGCAGTAGGCGTGCACGGCTCCCGCGTTGACCCGGAAGGGCCGGGCCGCCACGTAGGGATTGGACTCGGTCTCGGCGTGCACCAGGAAGGTGAAGGCGCTGGAATTGCCCACGAGCATGCCCTGGCCCTTCCTGAGCATGGAGATGGTGTCCACGCAGACCCGGTGGCCCAGACCGGCGTGGCGGATCTCCGTGACCTTGGCCGGGACCAGCGGCTGGGTCCCCTGGGAGAGCTTGAGTTCGGCCACGATGGCCTTGAGCTCCTTGGCCGCCTCGGGCAGGACCACGATGAGGTCCGCCCCGCGCTCCAGGATGCCCGCGGCCAGCCGCGCCCGGTCCAGGGATTCCACCTCCAGGCCCACATCCGGGGCCTGGGCCAGGATGTTCTCCACCGGAATGATCTCCCAGCCCTTGGCCAGGACCACCCGCTCCCCGGCCTTCAGGCGGCGCACGGCCTCCTCCTCGTCGGACTTGGCCTTGAGCTCCACCACCGGCAGGTCCGTGGGCGCCAGGACCTGAACCCGGCCCAGGGCGCGCACGGCCTCGACCTTGTCCTCGCTGGTCAGGATGGCGTCCACCCCGGACTCCAGGGCCAGGGTCACGAGCTTCTTGTCGAAGGGCGCGGCCTTGAACACGATGGTCTTCATGCTAGTCCTCGCCCGCGATGGCCAGGGCCTCGTCCACAGACACGCCGTCGTGGACCACGGCGTGCAGGGCCCGGGTCAGGGCCGCGGGATCCTTGTGCTGGAAGATGTTGCGGCCAACCGACAGACCCGCGCCGCCCGCGGCCAGGGAATCCCGGACCATCTCCAGGAAGGCCTTGGTGCTGTTGAGCTTGGGGCCGCCCGCGATGACCACCGGAATGCAGCAGGCCGAAACCACCCGGGAGAAGCTCTCGGGATCGCCGGTGTAGGGCACCTTGACCACGTCCGCGCCCAGTTCCATGCCCACGCGGGCGCAGTGGGCCACCACGTCGGCGTCGAACTCGTCGGTGATCTTGGGGCCGCGGGCGTAGACCATGGCCAGAAGCGGCATGCCCCACTCCGTGGCCCGGGAGGCGATGGCGCCCAGGTCGCGGAGCATGGCCGGCTCGGTCTCGTCGCCCAGGTTCACGTGCACGGAAACGCCGTCCGCGCCCAGGCGCAGGGCGTCCTCCACGCTGGCGCAGAGCGCCTTGGCGTTGGGGAAGGGCGACAGGGTGGTGCTGGCGGAGATGTGCACGATGAGGCCCACGTCCCGGCCGCGGTTGCGGTGGCCGCAACGCACCAGGCCCTTGTGCATGAGCACGGCATTGGCTCCGCCCTCGGCCACGGCGCCCACGGCCTCGCGCATGTCCACCAGGCCCGCGATGGGACCCACGGTGACGCCGTGGTCCATGGGCACCACCACGGTGCGGTGCGTGTCGCGGTCGAAAATCCGTTCCAGTCGGATGCTTTTGCCCAGATGCATGACCGTCCTCCTCCTGTTTGGCGCTCTCCGGGACCGGGCTCCGGCGGCTGAAACAAGAAGGGCCGCCGGCTTCGCGCCTGCGGCCCTTCGTAGAGGCTTGGTTGTCTGCAGCTACCCTTGACTACAGTGCACCTCTCCCGAAACCGCAAGCGCGGGTGCGCCAATAATACCAGTAGCCGTAAAAAAAGGAGTTCTGCGGTTCGAGGAAGTTCATGGGCAAGTGGCTATCTCAGCCCGATCGAGCTTGTCAACTGTTTTTTCCCTCAACCGACAGAAATGCGGTATATTTTCATCTTCCTGCATTTCCTATGAAGAGACGCGGAGACGAATCGCTTTATTGGCTCATTTTTTCTTTTTTGTTAATTCTTTCCTATTTGTCATGACACGATTGTTATACAATCAACATTTTTGGATAGAAGCCCCTTGGGACCGTTAAAAATATAGTCAACAAATTCCAAATGTTGCCAGAGTGGCCCGGGGTTTGCTTTGCGTCCCGCATCCCATCCCGCACACTTTTAAGGAGGAAGCGTATGTTGTTCAGCAAGTCGCCGACCGGATTCCGGCTGAGCGGGGCCCTCGGGGGGGCGGTCCTGTTCGGCCTCGCCCTGGCCCCTGCCCTGGCCCTGGCCCAGGACGCGCCCGCAGTGGCCGCCTCCGCCGCGGAAAACGTGGTGGAGTATCTCACCCAGTCCAACGCCAACATCATGTGGACGCTCATCGCCAGCGTCCTGGTCATGTTCATGCAGGCCGGCTTCGCCATGGTCGAGGCCGGACTGACCCGGGCCAAGAACACCGGCAACATCCTCATGAAGAACATGTTCGACTTCGCCGCCGGTTCCGTGACCTTCTACATCCTGGGCTTCGGCCTGATGATGGGCCTGGACCAGGGCGGGTTCATCGGCCTGTCCAACTTCAACCTCTCGGACTGGACCCCGGCCACCGATGAGGGCCTCTGGGGCTACACGTTCTGGTTCTTCCAGTGCGTGTTCGCCGCCACGGCCACGACCATCGTGTCCGGCGCCATCGCCGAGCGCACCAAGTTCATCGCCTATCTCATCGCCTCCGTGGCCATCACCGGCCTGATCTACCCCGTGTCCGGCCACTGGATCTGGGGCGGCGGCTGGCTGGCGTCACTCGGCTTCTGGGATTTCGCCGGATCGACCGTGGTGCACTCCGTGGGTGCATGGGCCGCGCTCGCAGGCGTGCTGGTGCTCAGTCCACGTCTCGGCAAGTTCGGCAAGGACGGCAAGGCGCACGCGCTTCCCGGCCACAACATGACCTCGGCCATGACCGGCGCGCTCATCCTGTGGCTCGGCTGGTTCGGCTTCAACCCAGGCTCCACCATGGCGGCCGACCCGATGGCGATCTCGCACATCATCGTGACGACGAACCTCGCTGCCGCCGCAGGTGCGCTCGTGGCAACCGCTGTTGCGTGGAAAGTCCTCGGCAAGCCGGACATCGGCATGACGATCAACGGCATGCTCGGCGGGCTCGTGGGTGTGACCGCAAGCTGTGCGTTCGTGAGCATGGGCAGCGCACTCGTCATCGGCGGCATCGCCGGCGGAATGGTCGTCTTCGGCGTGCTGCTGCTCGACAAGCTCAAGCTCGACGACCCGGTGGGTGCACTCGCGGTCCACGGCATGGGCGGC
>DFYP01000140.1:0-7166 GCA_002382645.1 Desulfovibrio sp. UBA4079
CCCCGGACGCCGCCCTGCTGCACGTCTCCAGCCAGGCCGCGGGCGGCCCCTGCGCCGAGCCCCCGGGCCTGGATGAGTCCCGGCTGCCCGCGCCGGTGTCGGACTACGGCCGCTCCAAGCTCCTGGGCGAGGCCGAGGCCCTGGACCTGGCCCGGGAACGGCCCGTGGCCGTGGTCCGGCCGAGCATGGTCTATGGCCCCGGGGACCGGGCCTTTGTGCCGCTCTACCGCCTGGCCGGTCGGGGCATTCTGCCGGTTCCCGGCAACGCCGGGCAGCCCTTGAGCATCGTCCAGGTGGAGGATCTGACCGCAGGCCTGGCCCAGGCCCTGGAATCCCTGGCCCACGGCCGCCTGGCCTCGGGCAGCATCTACTATCTCGATGGGCCGGAGCACGCGGACTGGCGGAGGTACGCCATTTCCCTGGGCCGCGCCCTGGGCCGGAATGTGCGGCCCGTGGCCCTGCCGCTCCCGCTCCTGCGCCTGGCGGCCCTGGGCAATGGCCTGTTGGATCTTTTGGGGCTGCCCGCCTCGCACCTCACCCTGGACAAGCTCCGGGAAGCGGGGCAGCCGGGCTGGCTCTGCTCCCATGCCCGGGCCGCCCGGGATTTCGGCTATGCCCCGCGCCTGGACCTGGACCAGGGCCTGGCCCAGACCGTGGCCTGGTGCCGCGTGGAGGACCTGCTGTGAAACGCGCCCTGGCCCTTGTCCTGCGCCTGCTCAAGTACGCCGCGCTCCTGGTCCTGGCCGTGGAGTTCGTCTGCTTTCTCGTGGTCACGGTCATGAACGTGGCCATCTACGGCCGGTCCCGCGAGGGCAGCCGCATCGTCTACGACAGCTACACCCTGTACACCGCGGCCTCGGGCGAGCGCGTCACGCTCAACAACAGGGTCTCCCCGGACCCGCGCCGGAACCGGCGTATCTGGTTCTTCGGCGGCTCGACCATGCGCAACGGCGAGGCCGAGGACGGCCGGACCCTGCCGAGCATCCTGGCCCGGCTGCTCAACGAGCAGGGGCCCGAGAGCTTCACCTGCGCCAATTTCGCGGTGAATTCCTTCAACTCCCTGCAGGAGATCCAGCAGCTCCAGAAGGCGCTCGTGGAGCACCCCGAGCGGCCCGACCTGATCGTGTTCCTGGACGGGGCCAACGACGCCAGCTACTTCAGCCTGTACCGCAGCGTGGACGCGCACGAGGGCTACGACAAGGTCAAGGGTCTCATCGAGAGCTACTGGACAAGCCCCCTGGGTCTGCTCAAGCCGGTCATGGGCGCGTACTACGCCTCGTTCACCCGCGAGCTGTGCCTGCGCCTGATCTATGCCTTCGCGCCCCTGGACGCGGATTCCCCGCTTTTGGCCGACCTGGCCCGGGCCGTGCGCGGCCGCTACGACTACGTGGCCGAGACGGCCCAGGGCCTGAACGCGGGCTTCGTGGTCTTTCTCCAGCCCCTGTTCTGGGTGGAGCCGCTGAACGCGGACATCCCGGAAAAGGAACTGGCCGCGCGCGCGGAACGCTTCGCCGGCATCCGCAAGAACTTCGCCCTGGTTTATGACGAGCTGGGACCGGCCATGGCCGGACGGCCCTATTTCGTGGACCTGCGCCACGTCCTGGAGCAGCGCGATTTCCCGGCCTATCTCCCGGACGGCATCCACAACACCGACCAGGGCCGGGAGGTCCTGGCCCGGGCCATGCTGCCCGGCATCCGCCAGGCGCTCGCGCGCGCCGGGGCCCGGTGAGACGGGCGGCCATGGATTCCCCGGCGCGGCCCACCCGCCTGGTGCTCCTGCTCCAAGACCTGGCCTTTGGCGGCACCCAGCGCTACGCCGTGAACCTGCTGCGCGGCCTGGACCGCTCCCTGTTCTCCCCGGAACTCTGGCTGCTCAACGTCGGCGACGACCTCCTGGACGAGGCCCGGTCCACGGGCGCGCCCGTGGTCCGCGTGAGCGCGCATCCGCCGGGCGATCCCCGGGCCGTGTTCCGGCTGGCCCTGCGCCTGCGCCGCGATCCCCCGCCGCTGCTGTACACCCTGACCGTGGTGCCGAACATCTGGGGCCGCCTGTTCGGCAGGCTCTGGGGCGTGCCCCGGATCGTGTCCGGGTTCCGGGCCCTGGAGCCCAAGCAGTGGGAGCGGCTGCTCTGGCGGCTGAGCGACCGGGTCCTCTGCAATGCCGAGGTGCTGCGTGAACGGATGATCGAGGGCCACGGCGTGCCCGGGGCGCGCATTGCGGTGATCCCCAATGCCGTGGACTGCGAGCGCTTCCGGCCCGCGGAGGCCCCCCCGGGGCCCGAGGTGGTCAGCGTGGCCCGGCTCGTGCCGGACAAGAATCCCCTGGCCCTGCTGGAGGCCTTCGCCCTGGCCGCCAAGGACCGGCCGGACGCGCGGCTGACCCTGGCCGGCGAAGGCCCGCTGCGTTCCGTCCTGGAGGCCCGGGCCCAGGCCCCGGACCTGGCCGGACGGGTGGTCTTTGCGGGCAACTGCCCGGACGTGCGGCCGCTCCTGGCGCGGGCCCGGGCCTTTGCCCTGTCCTCGGCCCGCGAGGGCTCGCCCAACGCCGTGCTCGAGGCCATGGCCTGCGGCCTGCCCGTGGCGGTCCCGGCCGTGGGCGGGCTCACGGAACTGGTGCGCCACGGCGAGAACGGCCTGCTGGTTCCGTCCGGCGACGTGCGCGGCCTGGCCCTGGCCCTGGGCCGTCTGCTGGACGATCCGCAGGAAGCCCGGGCCCTGGGTCTGGCCGGACGCGGACAGGTTCTGCGCGAGCACTCCCTGGAGCGCATGGTCCGAAGCACCGAGGCTGTGCTCCTGGACGTGCTGCAGGGCCCGCTGGTTGACGCGGGAGCGGGCGGCGGGTCATAGAGCGGAATACGGAACCAAGGCACAGGGAATGCGTACAGCCATCATCCACTACTGGCTCGTGAACCGGCGCGGCGGCGAGCGGGTGCTCGAGGAATTGTGCGCCCTGTTCCCGGACGCCGACATCTTCACCCATGTCCACGACCCGCAGGCCCTGGGCTCCCCGGTCATCGCCAAACACAACGTCCGCACCACCTTCGTGGCCAGGCTGCCCTGGGCGAACAGGCTCTACCGCCACTACCTGCCGCTCATGCCCCTGGCCCTGGAAGAGCTGGACCTGCGGGGCTACGACCTGGTCCTGTCCAGCGAGGCCGGGCCGGCCAAGGGCGTGATCACCGCGCCCGAGGCCCTGCACCTCTGCTACTGCCACAGCCCCATGCGCTACGCCTGGGACCTCTACCACGAGTATGTGGCCGGATTTTCCCGCATCCGGCGGGCCTTCGTGGCCCCGCTCCTGCACTACATGCGCCTCTGGGACGCGGCCTCGGCCGACCGGGTGGACTGCTTCGTGGCCAATTCGGGCTATGTGGCGCAGCGCATCCGCAAATGCTACCGCCGCGAGAGCCGGGTGGTCCATCCGCCGGTGGACTTGCGGCTGGCGCGCCATGACCTGCCCCGGGAGGACTTCTACCTCTTCGTGGGCGAGCTCGTGCCCTACAAGCGCGCGGACCTGGCCGTGGAGGCCTGCAACCGCCTGGGCCGCAGGCTGGTGGTCATCGGCGGAGGGCCCCTGGAGAAGAAGCTGCGCAGCCTGGCCGGCCCCACGGTCTCCTTCCTGGGCCGCCAGCCCGACGCCGTGGTGGCCGGGCACTACGCCCGCTGCCGCGCGCTCCTCTTCCCCGGTCCGGAGGACTTCGGCATCACCCCGGTGGAGGCCATGGCCTCGGGCGCGCCGGTGCTGGCCCTGGGCCGGGGCGGGGCGCTGGAGACCGTGCAGGACGGCCGCACCGGACTGTTCTTCCAGGAGCAGAGCGTGGAGGGGCTTGCGGAGGCGATCCGGACCCTGGAGCGCGACGGGGTGAGCCTGTCGGCCGAGGCCATCGCGGCCCACGCGGTCCCCTGGGAGGCCGCCCGGTTCCGCGAGGCCATGACCCGGCTCATCGACGAGGCCCTGGCCGGGGCCCGCTGGTAGTTCCCTATTTCCCCGAATCTTCGTGGCGCACCGAGGCCACTGTGCCGTCCAGCCGCGCCTGGTAGCGGATGCCGCGCCAGGTGAGCGTGTTGGTGGTCCAGGTGCGGGCGTAGCAGAACACGGATGCGGCCTGCATGAGCAGGAAGGCCGCGGCCCAGCGCCAAGTTGGGACGCGGCTCTCCGAGAGCGCGCCGAAGGGCAGGCCCAGCACGGCCAGCAGGCCGAGATAGGCGGCCGCGGCCCAGGCAGCGCTTCCCCATGGCCCAGCGATTCCCGCCAGCAGGGACCAGCAGGCCGCTGCCAGGATCGCCCCGGCCCCCAGCGGCACCAGGGTCACGGCCAGCCAGACCAGGGGCATGCAGAACTTGAGATAGAACAGCTGGCGCGTCCACCAGTCCAGGAATCCCGTCCAGGTCTGGCCCGCGAGGGGGGTCGTGAGCGCGGCCTCGGGCACGGGCAGGGCCCGGATGCCGCGCCGCGCCAGGTGCGGGCCCATGGTGAAGTCGTCCACAATGCCCCGGGCCCAGACCGCGTCCACGCCCTCCTTGAAGAAGACCGCGCGCCGGATGGCCGTGGCCCCGCCCCAGGGCTGGGCCAGGAGCGGCGCGTTCTGGAGCATCATCACGGCCAGGGCCGCGAAGTACTGGCAGAGCGTGGCCAGGCCGTGGTCGCCGGGCACGATGCGGCGGTGGGTGGTGGAGAGCGCGCAGCGGCCCCGCATCACAGGCTCCAGGAGCCGGACCAGGAAGTCCGGCCGCGCCTGGTGGGAGCTGTCGCAGAACACGAGGATCTCCGGGCTTTCTCCGGCGGCGCGGATTCCGGCCAGCAGGTTGTGGTTCTTCTGGCAGCAGGCGGTCGCCGCGCCCGCCACCACGAGGCGCACGTTGTTTCGGCCCCGGCCGATCTCCTCCACGGCCCGGACCGCCGGGTCGTCCGCGTCGCGGACCACGAACCAGGCGTCGAAGACCACGTTCTGCTGGTCCAGCAGCGAGGCGAGGCTTTGGCGCAGGGCCGGGGAGTCGCCGGTGAGCGGCACGATCAGGGCCACCGCCGGCTGGGGCGAGGGCAGGCCCGGCGCGGGAGTGCGTCCGTCCAGACCGCGAGCCTTGCGCACGGCCGGGGCGCCCAGCGCGTAGAGCAGGACCAGGACCGCCAGGTGCGCGGCCATGCCCAGGAGCAGGAGGTTCAGCCACATGGCGCGGCCTCTGTGTGCGGGCGGCGTTTGGCGATCCACCAGACCAGGCCCAGGAGCGGGAGCAGGCCCGCGGCCTGTCCGGCCAGCTCCAGGCCCAGTTCCCGGCCGCCCCAGGCCAGGCTCCAGGCCCCGGCCGCGGCCAGGGCCAGGCGCAGGACCGCGGCCCAGGAGAACAGCCCCAGCAGGCGCTGGCAGGAGCCCAGGGTGAGCAGGGCCATGAAGCCCTTGGTGAGCACGATGCTCCAGACCGCGCCGTCCAGCTGCCAGCGGGGGATGGCCCAGAGGCACAGGCCCGCGTTCAGGGCCAGCCCGGCCAGAAAGAACACGGCCAGGAGACGCTGCCGCCCCATGCTCAGGAGCAGGTAGTAGGCCAGGTTGTGCACAAAGGCGAACAGGATGCAGAGGACCAGTTGCGGCTGGATGCGGGCCGCCTCGGCGTAGGCCGGGCCATAGGCCAGGCCGAGGATGAAGTCGCTTTGCAGGGCCAGCACGAACATGGCGGGCAGGGCCGCGGCGGACAGGAACGCGGCCTGGAACCGGGCCGTGTTCAGGAAGACCGCGCGGTCGCGGCTCCAGAGCCGGGCCAGCAGGGGGAAGAGCACGCTGCCCAGGAGCAGGCTGGAGACGAGCACCGAGACGCCGTCCACCAGCTGCCAGGTGGCGCTGTACTGGGCCACGGCCTCGGTCCCGCCGTAGCGCTGGAGAAAGAAGATGTTGATCTTGTTGTACAGGATCGCGGCCACGGCCATGACCGTGAACACGATGCCCTCGCGCCAGTTCTCCCAGAGCGAGGTCAGGGTCCAGGCCGCGGAGCGCAGCCGTTTCCGGATCAGGACCCGGGCCACGAAGAGCAGGCCCACGGCGGTCTCCACGGGCTTGAACAGGGCCACGGCCAGGGGGCCCGCGCCCAGGAGCAGGGCCGCCAGGCCGTAGCCGTAGCCCGCCAGGGCCGCCACCCCGCGCAGCCGGCCCTCCACGTCCTGGCGGTGGAGCACCCGGCAGAGCACGTAGAAGGAGTTCACCTGGGCGTCCAGGCCGAAGGAGGTTCCGACGATCAGGACCACGGGCAGAAGCTCCGGGCCGTAGGACTGCCAGAGGCTGAACCCGGCCATGGCCGCCAGGCCCAGGAAGAACAGGGCGGCCTTGATGGCCGAGATCTGGCGGAAGATGGCCCCGGGCGAGAGGCGGCCCCGGGTCAGCAGGACCGTGAAGTGTTGGTTGATGCCGAATTCCGTGGTGAACAGGAGGATCTGGCCCAGGCCCATGGCCAGCATGAAGTTGCCGAACATCCCGGTGGAACGCCGCGCCAGGAGGAGCAGGAACGCGGCCTGGAGCACGTCGCGAAACCAGCCCGCGGCCAGGAGATAGCCCAGTTTGCGCAGGATGCCCGGCGGCTTCATGGCGCGTCCCCCGGGTCAGTCCTGCCGGGAATTCGCCGCGCGCAAGTGGTCCAGGGGCGCGAACAGGGCGTTTTTGCGCCAGCCCAAGGTGTGCAGGACGCTGTCCAACGTGGTGCGCAGCACGGCCAGGCCGTAGCGCACGGAATTGCGGAAGGAGATGGACGAGGAGTCCGCGGCGTAGCGCGTGGGGCAGGTGATCTCGCCCACGCGGAAGCGGGCGTAGAGGATCTGGCAGAGGAACTGGTTGTCGAAGGCGAAGTCCTCGCTGTTGTCGTGGTAGGGGATGGACTGGAGGACCTCGCGGGAGTAGGCCCGCAGCCCGGTGTGGAACTCCGAGAGCTTGGAGCCCAGGAAGATGTTCTGGAACAGGGTGAGCAGGCGGTTGGCCACGTATTTGTAGAGCGGCATGCCCCCGGCCAGGGCGCCGTTGGACAGGATGCGCGAGCCGAGCATGCAGTCGAAGACCCCGAAGGCGATGGGCGAGACCATGGCCTGCACCAGGCGGGGCGTGTACTGGTAGTCGGGGTGGAGCATGATGACGATGTCCGCGCCCATCTCCAGGGCGTTGTCGTAGCAGGTCTTCTGGTTGCCGCCG
>DFYP01000140.1:7208-13845 GCA_002382645.1 Desulfovibrio sp. UBA4079
TTCTCGGCGTTGTACGCCGGCATCACCAGGACGATGCGCTTGCCGTTGATCACGTCGACTCCGGAGGGCTGGCTGCCTTCCCGTTCTTACCGGGCCAGGAACTTCTTATCAACGTGAAATTCCACGGCGCAGGGCGTGTTCATCGCGTCCACCCCGGCCTCGGGCCGCAGGGGCCGCAGGACTCCGCGCTCCAGGGCCAGGGCCCGCAGGCGCACCGGCCCGGCGGCCAGGGCCGTGTCCGGCAGGAACAGTTCGAAGCGGCCCCGGGCGTCGCTCATGGCCACCCCGGCCAGTCCCTGCGCGGATTCGAAAAGCACCGGCAGGGCCACGGCCCGGTCCAGCCCGCCCTGCACCCGCAGGCCGCAGAGCCGGTCTCCCAGGCCCTTGCCCGGGACGGCCTGGAATTCCCCGGCCGGCTCGGTCCGGCGTTCGTATTCCGCCAGCGGCCCCAGGAAGTGATAGGGCCCCACCCGCTTTTCCAGGAACAGGGGCAGCCTGCTGGCGAGATAGGCCGGGTCCGGGAAGATGACCTGGAGCGCGGCGGTGTCGGTGAGCCGGTAGAGCTCCTGGCGGGCCGCTTCCTGGCGGCCGGAGCGGTTGCGCAGGACAATGGCCGAGAGCAGCGAGGACAGGAGGAAGAGCGCCAGGCAGCAGGCCAGGCCCCGGCGCAGCCAGGTCCCGGCGCGCGCCGGGAGGCGGGGGCCGAAGAGGGCGAAGAGCCCGGCCAGGGCCATCCAGTAGGCGCTGGAAAAGGTGGCGTAGCGGCTCTCCAGGGCCTGGCCCAGGCCGAAGCCGCTGCGGCCCGCGGCCGTGGCCAGGGCCGAGCAGAGGCTGAAGCCGATCACCGGGAGCCAGGGCCCGGCCGCGCGCCAGGCGCGCTCCCTGGCTGCCGTCCGCAACAGCGCAGCCAGCAGGACCAGGGAGAACCCGCCCGCCAGCACGGCCAGGGCCAGGAGGTTGCGGTCGCTGACCACGGCCCCGCCCAGGTAGGCCAGGACATAGCCCGTGAGCCGCAGGGGCGAGGCCAGGGCGGCCAGGACCGAGGGGTGGTGGGCCGGGCTCTCGTAGCCCGCGAAGTACGCGGCCCAGACGAGCGCCCCCAGCAGGGGCCAGGCCAGGAGGACCAGGCGGCGCTGGGCCCGGTTCTCGGCCCGGGCCAGGAGCAGGGGCCAGAGGCAGGGCCAGAAGAACAGGCCGTTGACAAAGCTGAACGCGGGCAGGATTCCTGTTAGGGCCAGTCCGGCCAGGCGTCCGGCGGTGGGCGGTCCGGCCGAGGCGAGCAGCACGCCGAGCCAGATGCCCAGCACGGGCAGGAGCACGGAGCTGTTGATGCCCACGCTGAAGGTCTCCCACTGGAGCAGGGAGAAGGCCAGCAGGGAGAAGACCAGGGCGGGCGGTTCGTTGCCCCGGGCCGTGCGGCGGAACAGGCGGCAGGCCAGGAGCGCGCAGGCCCCGGCCAGGAGCATGTTGAGCAGGTATTCGGGCCAGCGGTTCAGGCCGAACACGGGCATCAGGGCCAGGCCGATCATCCGCGCGGCCAGGTTGCGCTGCTCGTTCTCCTGGGCCGCCAGGTCGAGCAGGCCGAAGGAGCCGTCGCGCAGCCGCTCCAGGACCCTGGTCCAGATGATCCACTCGTCCCAGTTGAGCACGTCCACGGCCCAGAGGAGCAGGCAGGAGAGGAGCAGGGCGGGCGGGACAAGGACCCAGAGGCGGGAGCGGAACAGGGGGCGCGGCCGGATCATGGGGCCGCCGGGTCCGGCATTCCCGCCTTCCAAGGCGCCAGCAAGGCGCGGAATTGGGTGTGAGCGTTGCATCCTGCCACGTCCCGTTTTATAGAACCCCAGTCCGTTCAGGGCAAGGGCGCTTTTCGTCCTGCCGGAACCAGCGGGCAGCGGGGCCATGAACAAGACCAGCCGGATTTCGCCGAGGGCGATTCTCAAGCTCTTCCTGAAGCACGCGCGCCATCCCTGGATCGCCAAGCGCCTGGCCCTGCTCCAGGCCGAGAAGTGGTGGTTCAACCTCCTGGGCTCGGGCCCGGAGGACGGCTCCGCGAACACGATCCGCCAGCTGAGCATCCGCATCACCGACGTCTGCAACCTGCGCTGCATCATGTGCGGCCAGTGGGGCGAACGGGGCTTCCTCCTGGACAAGGACCTGGCCGCGCTCAAGCGCGAGGAGGTCCCCGCCCGGCGCTACATCCAGCTCCTGGACGACCTGGCCGTGCACGGACATTCGCCCATCGTCTATCTCTGGGGCGGCGAACCCATGCTCTATCCCGGCACCCTGGAGATCATCGAGCACGCCGCCCGCCTGGGCCTGCCCGCGTCCATCGCCACCAACGGCACGCGCCTGGCCCAAGGCGCCGAGACCTTCGCCGCCGCGCCCATGCACCTGCTCCAGGTCTCCATCGACGGCCACGATTCGGCCCTGCACAACGCCATCCGCCGCAGCCCCTCGGGCTCGGACACCTTCGCCGAGATCATCCGCGGCCTGGAACTGGTGCGCGAGGCCCGGGACCGCGCGGGCAAGGGCCTGCCGATCATGGCCTCGCTGACCACCATCTCGCGGGAGAACCACGCCCATCTCGTGGACATCTACGAGCGGTTTTCCCGGGAGGTGGACTTCCTGGTCTTCTATCTCTCCTGGTGGATCGACGAGGAGTCCGCCGCGGCCCACGACGCGGACTTCGAACGCCGCTTCGGCTTCCGGCCCACGCTGCACCGGGGCTGGATCGGCGGCTGGAAGCCCGGAGACTACGCCCTGATCCAGGCCCAGCTCACGGAGATCCGCGAGCGTTCGGCGCGCAAGGGCACGGCCCCGGCCATCCTCATCCCGGACATCGACGGCGCGGACAACCTGCGGACCTACTACACGGACCACGCCGCCACCTTCGGCTATGACCGCTGCATCTCCATTCGCCAGGCCGTGGAGATCAACAGCAACGGCGACATGTCCCCCTGCCGCGACTACCACGACTTCGTGGTCGGCAACGTGCGCGAACAGACCGTGACCGAACTCTGGAACTCCGAGCCCTACCGCCGCTTCCGCCAGAGTCTGGCGCGCGACGGTCTGATGCCCGCCTGCACGCGCTGCTGCGGGCTTATGGGCTACTGACGGGCCATGGCGCGCATCGCCTGGGGCATCATGGGGGACTCGCGGGGGCACCTGACCCGCGCCCTGGCCCTGCTCCAGGAATTCCCGCAGCACGAGTTCCTGTTCGTGGGCGGCGGCAGCACCGAGGATCTGCGCGGCCTGGGCCTGCGGGTTTTCTCCCTGCCCGTGCCGGGCACGATCCTGTCCCACGGCCGGGTGCGCGGCCTGGCCACCGGGGTCCACTTTCTGCGCCTCCTGCTGCACAGCCCCGAGACTTTGCGCGGGCTGCGCGCGGCCCTGGAGGGGTTCCGGCCGGACCTGGCGGTCACCGACTACGAGTTCTTCTTGCCCCGGGCGTCCCGCGCCCTGGGCCTGCCCTGCCTGAGCCTGGACCACCAGCACGTGCTCACCAAGTGCCGCCAGGAGCCGCTGCCCGGGCAGTCCCTCAACCGCCTGGCCACCACGGCCTCCATCCGCCTGCTGTTCAGCCGGGCCTCGCGCTACCTGGTGACCTCGTTCTTCCCCGCGCCGCCCCTGGGGCCGGACACCGAGGTGCTCGGGCCCATCCTGCGCCGCGATGTCCTGGCCCTGGCCCCGCGGAGCGGCGGGCACGTGCTGGCCTATCTCCGCACGGGCCTGCCCCGGGACCTGGCCGGGGCCCTGGCAGCCACGGGACGGGAGGTGCGGGTCTATGGCCTGGGGGCCCTGCCCGCGCAAGGGCCGCTGCGCTTCCTGGCCGGGGAGCGGGCCGCGTTCCTCGAGGACCTGGCCTCCTGCGCCTTCGTGCTCTGCAACGCCGGGCACAATCTGGCGAGCGAGGCCCTGTTCCTGGGCAAGCCGGTGCTGGCCATGCCCTCGGCCATGTTCTACGAGCAGTATGTGAACGCTTGGCACCTGCGGGGCATGGGCCGTGGCGACTTCTTCATTGATCCGGCCCGGGCCGGGGAGGCCCTGGCCGGCTTTGAGAAGAATCTGGAGCGCTTCGTTGCGGCCGGGGCGCAGGGCATGGAGCCCGGCAACGCCTCGGCTGCCGCGGCCGTGAACCGGCTGCTGCCTTGACCCGGGGAAGGAATTCCATGGACCGCCCGCGCATCGCCTATGTCACGCTCTGGTTCCCCAAGGCCTCGGAGACCTTTGTGTTCCGCGAGGTCAAGGTGCTCGGCGAACTGGGCCTGCCGCTGACGGTCTGCACGCTCTACGGCGATCTCGACCAGCCCCTGTCCCCGGAGATGCGCGCCTTCCCGGCCCCGGAACGCCTGGGCTCGCGGGCCGCGGCCCGGCTGTTGGCTGCGTTTTTTAGCGAGCTGGTCCGCAATCCCCGGCGCACTCTGTCCCTGGCCCACCGCTGCCTGGGCCCGGGCTTCGGCACCCTGGAGCGTTTCGGCGAGAACCTCTGGGGCTTTTTCGCCGGGTTCGCCCTGGCAGGCCGCTTCCGGGACCTGGGCGTCACGCACGCGCACGCGCCCTGGGCCGGGGGCGCGGCCATGGCCGCCTGGGTGGCCTCGGAACTCACGGGCATTCCCTTTTCCTTCGCGGCCCGGGCCGGGGATATCCATCCGCCGGAACCGGCCCTGGCCCGCAAGACGGCGGCGGCCGCCTTCGTGCGGGTGAACAACGCCGCCAATGCCGTCTATCTGCGCTCCTTTGCCGGGGATGCCCCGGACAAGGTGGCGCTGGTGTACAACTGCCTGTCCCTGGCCCCGGAGCGCGGCAAATCCGGCGAGCGCGCCCCCGGTCCCGTGCGCTTCCTGGCCGCCGGGCGGTTCGTGGCCACCAAGGGTTTTTCCCACCTTCTGGACGCCTGCGCCCTGCTGCGCGGCCGGGGCGTGGACTTCCGCCTGGTCCTGGCCGGGGACGGGGCCCTGGGGCCCGGGCTCCGGCGTCAGGTCCGGCGCCTGGGCCTGGAGGACCGCGTGGACCTGCCGGGATTCCTGAGCCATGACGCGCTCTCGGCCGCCATGCTCCGGGCCGACGTCCTGGTCATGCCCTGCGTGGTGGACCGCGACGGCGACCGGGACGGCATCCCCAACGTGATCATGGAGGCCCTGGCCCATGGCCTGGCCGTGGCGGCCACGGACGTGGCGGGCATTCCCGAGGTGGTCCGGCCGGACACGGGCTGGCTCGTGCCCCAGGCCGACGTCCCGGCCCTGGCCCTGGCCCTGGAGGAGATCGCCGCCGACCTCCCGGAGGCCGAGCGCCGGGCCCGGGCCGGGCAGCGGCTGGTCCATGAGCTCTTCGATCCCCGGGCCAATGCCCAAAAGCTGGCCGCGCTCTTCGCCGTGCACAGCCGGGGGGCCCGCTGATGTGCGGCATCGCGGGTCTGGTCCAGGAGGGGCGGGCGGCCGAGGACCTGCGCCAGTGCGCTGAACGCATGGCGGAGCTTCTGGCCCATCGCGGTCCGGACGGTGCGGGCGTGCTGGTGGACGGACCAGCGGCCCTGGCCCACCGCAGGCTCACGGTCATCGACCCGGCCACCGGCGCCCAGCCCATGAGCGAGGCCTCGGGCCGCTTCCACATTGTCTTCAACGGCGAGATCTACAATTTCCAGGAGCTGCGCGAACGCCTGCGGGCCGAAGGTTTTTGCTTCGCCACGGCCTCGGACACCGAGGTCATCCTCCAGGTCTATGCGCGCTATGGCGAGGACTGCCTGGCGCATCTGGACGGCATGTTCGCCTTCGCCATCTGGGACCGCCGCGAGCAGCGCCTGTTCGCGGCCCGCGACCGCCTGGGCAAGAAGCCGTTCTACTACCGCTGCGACGGGGGACGCCTGGCCTTTGCCTCGGAACTCACGGCCCTGGCCGCCGCTGGCCCCATGGGTCTGAGCCCCACGGCCCTGGCCGCGTTCCTCTGTTGCAAGTGCGTGCCCTGCCCGGCCACGATCCATGCCGAGGCGGCCAAGCTGCCGCCCGGCCACTGCCTGACCTGGCAATCCGGGGAGCTGCGGCTGCGGCGCTACTGGAGCCTGCCCCTGCCCGGGGAGGCCCCGGACCTGGACGAGGCGGCGGAGCAATTGCGCACATTGCTGCGGGCCGCGGTGCGCAAGCGCCTGAAGAGCGACGTGCCCCTGGGCGCGTTTCTCAGCGGAGGCCTGGACTCCACGGTGATCGCCACGCTCATGGCCCAGGAGGCCGGGGAGGGGGTGCGGACCTTTTCCGTGGGCTTCGACGATCCGTCCTATGACGAGACCGCCTTTGCCCTGGCCGCCGCGGATTTTGCCGGGACCCGGCACAGCGTGCGCGTGCTCGACGCCGCCCTCTGCCTGGAGATGCTCCGCGAGACCGTGGCCGGGTTCGACGAGNNGAGCCCCTGGCCGATCCCTCCATCGTGCCCACCAGCCTGCTGAGCGGCTTTGCCCGCGAGCACGTCACCGTGGCCCTTTCGGGCGACGGCGCGGACGAACTGTTCGGCGGCTACGAACATCTGCCCGCCTTTGTCTGGGCCCGGCGGCTGGCCCTGGGCGGGAGCGCGGCCCAGGCCGCGCTGCGCGGGCTGGAGGCCTTGGCGCCCGTGCCCCGGGGCTACGTGAGTCCGCGCCACGTGCTGC
>DFYP01000197.1 GCA_002382645.1 Desulfovibrio sp. UBA4079
GAGCAGCGCGGCCGGGACATGGCCGCGTCCGCCCAGGCGCACGGCCAGGACCTCGGGCACGCCCGCGGCCAGGGCCGGAACCAGGGCGGCCAGCAGCCGGGCCGGGGAGGTCTCGGCAGCGTCGAAAAACAGGGCCAGGGCCGGACGGGGCGCGCTCCGGGTCACGGCGCGCAGGCCCGAGCGCAGGAGCGTTTCCGTGCGCCGGGAGACCACCTCCGAGGGCGCGCTCCACTCCCAGGACCGCACCAGGGCGGTCTTGAGCAGGGCCCGCTCACGCTCGGACACGGATGCGTAGGCCCGGCCGAAGACGGCGTCGGCCACCAGGGCCTTGCCGATCCAGGCCGGGAACAAGCCGGTTCCCGCCATCAAACGAAAAGGCGGCCTGCGGGCCGCCCTCCTCCATCTACAGCCATTTCTTGAGCCACACCTTCCAGCCGCCGTCGATGCGCTCGCGCTCTTCCTTGGTCAGGGTCTTCTGGTACTCGTAGTAGGCGTATTCCGCGCGGCGCCGGGCGTAGTCGCGGATGTCCGGCAGGTCCTGGAAATTCTCGACCACGAAGCGGTAGCGGTTCCAGGCCGGGCCGAACTGGTCCGTGCGCCAGAAGAAGTCGGCCACGTAGAGCTCGTGCTCGGCCAGCTTGCGGCGGCACTCCACCAGGTATTCCCCGGCCATCTTGCCGTACTTGGAATCGGGATAGGTCTCCTTGACCCGCTGGAAGTATTCCAGGGCCTCTTCCACGGGCGTCATGCGCCGGTCGAAGGACTTGAACATCTTGAAGTCCGAGAGCCCGATCTGGAACAGGACGTAGGGCATCTCCTCGTGGCGCGGGTGCAGGGACTCGAACTCCTTGTAGGCGTTCACCGCATCCGGGTACTTCTCGTCCAGGAAATAGGCGTCGCCCAAGGATATCTCGGCCTTGAGGGTGAACGGGCTGAACGGGAACTGGTCCTTGAGCTTGGTGAAGTACTCGGCCGCGTTGGTGTAGTTCTTCTCCTGCATGGCGTCCATGCCCGCCTCGTACAGCTCCTGGGCCGTGTCCTCGGGCTTGGGCAGGAAATAGTAGTCGATGAGCCCGCAGCCCTGGAAGAGCAGGAGCAGACCGAACAGGACAGCGGGGAAAAGGCGTCTAGGCATCGAGTTGTTCCAGATAGGCCAAGGCGGCGGTGGCCGCGGTGGCCCCGTCGCCCACGGCCGTGGCCACTTGGCGGCAGTTTTTGGAGCGGATGTCCCCGGCGGCGAAGATCCCGGGGACGTTGGTGCGCATTTCCAGGTCCGTGATCACGCCGCCCTTGTCCCGGGCCACCTCGGCGGGCAGGTATTCGATGACCGGCTCGAAGCCCACGAAGACGAAAACCCCGTCCACGGGCAGATCACGGGTCTCGCCGCTCTTGAGGTTCTCCACGAGCACGGAGCGCACCTCGGAGTCCCCGCGGATCTCGCGGATCACCGAGCTGCGCAAAACTTCCATCTTGGGGTGGGTGAAGCACTTGTCCTGGTAGCATTTGACCCCGCGGAACTCGTCGCGGCGGTGGATGAGGTAGAGCTTCTTGACCAGCCGGGAGAGGTACAGGGCCTCTTCCAGGGCCGAGTTGCCCCCGCCCACCACGGCCACCACCCGGTCGCGGAAGAAGTTGCCGTCGCACAGGGCGCAGTAGGACACGCCCCGGCCGATGAAGGCCGCCTCCCCGGGCACGCCGAGCTTGCGGTAGCGGGCTCCGGTGCAGAGGATCAGGCTCTTGGTCTCGATCCACTCCTCGCCCACCAGGAGCTGGTGCCGCTTTTCGCCGGGCCGGATCTCGCGGACCTCGTCGCCGACCTTCTCGTGGGCATAGGTGTCCACATGGGCGGCCATCAGGTCCGCCAGCTCGAACCCCTTGATCCCCTTGGGAAATCCAGGATAGTTCTCGATTTCCTCGGTCATCAGGACCTGGCCGCCGGGCGAGAGCTTCTCGACCACGGCCACCTTGGCCCCGGACCGCAAAAGATAAAGGGCGGCCGTCATGCCTGCCGGACCGCCCCCGATAACGACGGAGTCAAACGTCCTCATTCGTGTCAGCCCAAGGCCTTCTTGGAGAGCATCTCCTTGATGCTGCTCTTGGACACGGCGCCGGTGGTCTGGTCCACGACCTCGCCCTTCTTGAACAGGATCAGGGTGGGGATGGCCCGGATGCCGTACTTGCTCGGCGTGGCCGAATTCTCGTCCACGTTCATCTTGCAGATCTTGACCTGGCCCGTGTACTCGCTGGCCAGTTCGTCAATGACCGGCCCCATGGCCCGGCACGGCCCGCACCAGGGGGCCCAGAAATCGATGAGCACGGGCAGATCGCACGAAAGCACTTCTTCCTGGAAATTGGCGTCGGTTACCTGAATCGCCATAGAGGTCTCCTTTGTTCCTGAGTTGCCCATGCCCGCTCCGTGCGGTTCCGCCCGGAGCCGGTGCTGAAGAACCATGCTGCTAGATTGCTGAAATTAGTTCCTGGCGGCTCCGCTGTCAAGGAGGCGCGGNNGTCTGGTCAGGTCCCTGCATGCCGCCAATCACAGGGCACGGGGCGGCCCCGGGGCACGGCCTCCAGGTCCAGATCGTGGCGGAATCCCCGGGCCAGGGCCAGGAGCCCGGCGTGGGCCACCATGGCGGCGTTGTCCGTGCACAAACCCGGGTCCGGCAGGAACAGCTCCAGGCCGCGCCGGCGGGCCAAACCGGCCAGGGCCGCGCGCACCCCCGCGTTGGCCGCCACGCCCCCGGCCAGGATCAGG
>DFYP01000059.1:0-7462 GCA_002382645.1 Desulfovibrio sp. UBA4079
CAGGCCTGGTCCAGGTACGCGGGCCGGGGCAGCTCCGCGCCGGGCACGAACGGCGAGATCTGCCAGAACCCGGCCAGGGGGCCGCGGTCCAGCGCGAGCACGTGGTCCGGCCCGCCATCCACGGGCAGATAGGCGGGCACGAATCCGGCCAGGGCCGGGTCCCGGGCCAGGCGCTCCAGCAGACGCGCCAGGCCCTCGCGCCGCGCGGCCTGGCGCGGGCCCAGGCGTTCGAGCATCCAGAGATGGTGGTCCCGGTCCTCCACGGCCCAGCGCGCCAGACAGCGTTCCGGGCTGCCGGGCAGGGGGTGTTCCAGGGCCTGGCGCAGGGGCGCGAGGCCGAAGCGGGGCAGGAGTTCGAGCATGGGTGCGCTCCCTCATTCCATGAACCGTTGCGGCTGTCCAGCGGCGGGGGTACAATCCTTCGCGCAACGCTCTGTTTTGCTCTTTGGGCTTGATCTCCCGGCTGTATTTGCCTATTCGTTACGCACACTTTTTTATTTTTCGTGCCTGAGTTCCGGGCCCGAGCCCACGACGACCCCAAACGGGATGGGCAGAATGCGCGCTTCCGGCCTTGCCACCTTCACCCTTGGAGGGGTGCACCCTCCGGGACGCAAGGAATCCGCCTCGGGTCTGGCCATCGAGCCCATGCCCCCGGTCTCCCGCTACCTCGTGTCCCTGGTGCAGCACTGCGGCGCTCCGGCCGCGCCCCTGGTCAAGAAGGGCGACGCGGTCACGGAAGGCCAGCGCATCGGCAGCGTGGACAAGGGCCTGGGCGCCCACGTGCACAGCCCGGTGAGCGGCAAGGTGGCCGGTCTGGCCCGCACGCTCCATCCCGTGCTCGGCCCCGTGCCCGCCGTGGCCATCGAGCGCGACCCCGAGGCCGGGCCCGCAATCTGGACGCCCCGGGACTGGGAACATCTGCCCCCTGCCGAGATTCTGGCCGCCATCCGCGAGGCCGGGGTGGTGGGCATGGGCGGGGCCGGATTCCCCACCCACGTGAAGCTGTCTCCGCCCCCGGAACTCACCGTGGACACGCTCATCCTCAACGGCGCTGAGTGCGAGAGCTACCTCGCCGCGGACCACCGGCTCATGCTCGAACGCGCTCCCGGCGTGGTCCAGGGCGCGCGCGTGCTCCTGGCCGTGCTCGGCGTGCCGCGCTGCAGGATCGGCGTGGAGAACAACAAGAAGGATGCGGTGGAGGCCCTGCGCCAGGCTGTTTCCGACGCCGGGGAAGGGGCGCGCATCAGCGTGGAGCCCCTGGTGGTGAAATACCCCCAGGGCTCGGAAAAACAGCTCATCGAGGCCCTCACGGGCCGCCGCGTCCCGGCCGGGGGCCTGCCCGCGCACGTGGGCTGCGTGGTCCAGAACGTGGGCACGGCCTTTGCCGCCTATGAGGCCGTGGCCCTGGGACGGCCCTGCTTTGAACGCGTGCTCACCGTGGCCGGACAGGGCGTGGCCCGCCCCGCCAACCTGCTCTGCAAGGTGGGCGTGTGCCTCTCGGACATCGCCGAGCACCTGGGCGGGATCACCGAAGAAGCCGTGAAGTGCGTGCTGGGCGGGCCGATGATGGGCTTCGCCGTGCCCGGACTGGAGGCCACGGTGGGCAAGACCACCTCGGGCGTGCTCTTCCTGGACGCCTGGGAGAGCCCGGACGCGGACTTCGGGCCGTGCATCCGCTGCGGCCGCTGCCTGGAGGCCTGCCCCATGGGTCTGGCTCCCAACGAGATGTCCATCTATGCCGAGCGCCGCAAGTACGAAGGCACCCAGCGCTTCGGGCTCTGGGAATGCTTCGAGTGCGGCTCCTGCGCCTTTGTCTGCCCGGCCAAGCGGCCCCTGGTCCAGTTCATCCGCGCCAGCAAGGCGCGGCTCCGCTGCGGGTGCAAACTGTGAGCCCCCGCCTCTGGAAGGTCGGCGTCGCGCCGCACGTGCGCGACAACGCCACGGTGGCCGGGATCATGTGGACGGTCTTCGCCGTGCTCCTGCCCCAGCTGTTCCTCTCGGCCTATGTGTTCGGCCCCCGGGTCCTGGCCCTGGCCGGGGTCGGCGTGGGCACGTCCATGCTGGCCGAGGCGGCCATGCAGCGGCTCCTGGGCAAGCCCGTGAGCCTCTCCGACGGCAGCGCGGCCCTCACCGGCCTGCTTCTGGTCTATGTGCTGCCTCCGGGCGTGTCCCTGGTCCTGCCGTTCTGGGGCGCGATCTTCGCCATCTGCATCGGCAAGCAGCTGTTCGGCGGCCTGGGCTTCAACTTCTTCAATCCGGCGCTCATCGCCCGCGCCTTCCTGGCCGTGGGCTTCCCCGTGGCCATGACCACCACCTGGATCATGCCCGAGCTGCCCGCCTTTTTGGCCGGACCCGACGCCGTGGCCTCGGCCACGCCCCTGGCCCTGCTCAAGCACTCGGGGCTTGCCGCCTACCTGGCCCAGTACGGCGGACCGCACGGCCTGTGGGCCTCGTTCCTGGGCTTCAAGCCGGGCAGCGTGGGCGAGACGAGCCCGCTGCTCCTGGGCCTGGGCGGGCTCTACCTGCTCTGGAGGCGGATCATTTCCTGGCACATCCCCGTGGCCATGATCGCCAGCACCGCGCTCCTGGCCTGGGTCTTCGGGCCCGAGGGCCTGTTCACGGGCCAGCCCCTGGTGCACGTGCTCTCCGGCGGCCTGATCCTGGGCGCGTTCTTCATGGCCACGGACTACGTGACCTCGCCGTCCCAGCCCCTGGCCAAGCTCGTGTTCGGCGCGGGCTGCGGGGCCCTGACCATGCTCATCCGGCTCAAGGGCGGCTATCCCGAGGGCGTGTGCTACGCCATCCTGCTCATGAACTGCGTCAGCCCCGTGCTCGAGGACTGGGTGCGGCCCCGGCGTTTCGCGCCGCCGCTCAAGAAGGACTAGGCCGTGCGGGAGTTCCTCAAGATCGCCCTGAACCTCTTCGTCATCAGCCTGGTCTCGGCCGGGCTCCTGGGCGTGATCTTCACCCACACCGAGGCGACCCGCAAACGCAACGAGCAGGCCCGGCTGGAGCAGTCCATGAGCCGCTACCTGCCCGCGAACGCCGGAGCCGTGCGCTTCGCGGCCATCCACCGCTACCTGGTGGAGGAGGGCGGCCGCTCGGACATCGGCTACGTGCTGCCGGTGCGCGGCGGCAACGCGCTCCTCGTGCTCGACCCCGAGGGCAATGTCCTGTCCAAGACCCCGGTGGCCGGGCCCGTGGACGACGAGGCCGAGCGCGACGCGGCCGTGAAGCGGGCCCTGTCCGGGGGCGAGGCCCGCTATGCCGACTCCTACATCCTGGCCCTGGATTCTTCCGGCCGCCGCCTGGCCTCGTTCATCCAGGGCCGCACCGCGGGCTTCAAGACCTGGGTCAAGCTCCTGGTGGCCCTGGGCCCGGACAACGCGGTGCTCGGCCTGGAGATCCTGGAACACGAGGAGGACCCGGGCCTGGGCGCGGAGATCGAGCAGGAGTACTTCCGCAACCAGTTCGCGGGCCGGACCCTGGCCGAGCTGAACGCCCTGGGCGTGGTCAAGCTGCCCCTGCCGGACGACTACCGGCGCTGCCTGGAGCGCTCCAAGTGGGCCGCGCGCGGGATCAATCCCCAGGCCGAAACGGCGGTCTGCGAAAAATACGCCCATGAGGACATCCACGCCATCACCGGCGCGACCATCTCCAGCCGCCGGGTCACCGAGGGCGTGAAGCGGCTGGTGCAGGCCTTTGTCAAGCGCATGGACATCGTGGAGAGCGCGGCGGCCAAGGCCGGGCTGGAGCCGGCCTTCTCGCCGGAGGGACGCTAGGACATGAGCGAAGGGCAGCACTACACCGTTCTGGAGCGCCTGGCCAACGGCCTGGTGCGCGAGAACCCCATCTTCAAGCTGGCGCTGTCCATGTGCCCGGCCGTGGCCATGACCAACAACGTGCGCAACGGCTTCCTCCTGGGCCTGGCCGTGCTCTTCGTCCAGGTGGCCAGCAACGTGACCGTCTCGATTTTCCGGCGGTTCATCCACGAGCGCATCCGCATCCCGGCCTACATCATCATCATCGCCACCTGGGTCAGCGTCAGCGACATGGGCCTGGCGGCCTACGCCCCGGGCTTCTACAAGGAGATCGCGCTGTACGTGAAGCTCATCGTGGTCTTCGCCATCATCATCTCGCGGCTCGAGGTCTTCGCCTCGCGCAACACGGTCTGGCCCTCGTTCTGGGACGGCATGGGCATGGGCCTGGGCTTCATGTTCGCGCTCATGTTCGTGGGCGTGTTCCGGGAGTTCCTGGGCTCGGGCAGCCTCTGGGGCATCGAGCTTCTGCCCTTCAAGCCGTTCTTCTTCTGGTCCCTGCCGCCGGCCGGGTTCTTCGCCATCGGCCTGCTCATGGCCCTGTTCCTCTGGCTGGAGCGGCGCTTCAACGCCTGGAGGGGACGCAAATGAGCCGCCGTCTGCTCTGGGCCCTGCTGGCCCTCCTGCTCCTGACCGCCCAGGCCTCGGCCGCGGGCCGCATCCTGGACGGCGAGGTCTCGGGCGAGCACGAGCTGACCCTGACCCTGGGCCTGGCCCTGCCCGCGGACTGGCAGTGGCAGGGCAACGTCGGCGTGGTCGAGCGCGAGAGCCCGGACATCCCGCTCACCGTGGAGTCCGCGCGCCTGGAGCAGAACGGCCGGGTGCTCGTCCTGACCTTGGCCGAGCCGGTCTCCAGCCAGTCGGCCTACGACCTCAGCCTGCGCCCCTCGGCCCAGGAACCCGCGGAGAAGTTCACGCTGCGCAAGGGATTCCTGGCCCTGCTCTTCTCCATCGTCATCGGCGCGGCGCTCATCCAGAACTTCGTGTTCAGCCGCTACCTCGGCCTGTGCATCTTCTTCGGCGCCTCGGGCCGCAAGGAGACGGCCGTGGGCATGGGCTTCTCCTTCATCCTGGTCATGACCCTCTCGGCGGTGTTCGTCTGGGCCGTGTACAACTTCGTGCTCAGGCCCCTGCACCTCCAGTTCCTCCAGGTGATCACCTTCGTGGGCATCATCGCCATCTTCGTGCAGTTCCTGGACACCGTGCTGCGCAAGGTCAACCCGTTCCTGTTCAAGAAGCTCGGCGTGTACCTGGTGCTCATCACCACCAACTGCATCATCCTGGCCGTGCCCCTGATCCTGGTGAACAACGCTTACGACCTCTGGGAGAGCCTGGCCCTGGCCCTGGGCTCGGGCGCGGGCTTCGCCCTGGCGCTTTTCCTCATGGCCTGTGTGCGCGAACGGCTGGAGCTGGCGGACATCCCGGAGGTCTTCCGGGGCCTGCCCATCGCCTTTGTGGTGGCCGGGCTGTTCGCCCTGGCCTTCCTGGGTTTTTCCGGAATGAGCTTCTAGGAGCGGATGATCCATGGACCTGATGCAGCTCGCCTGGACCGGACTGGCCGTCTTCGGAGCCCTGGGCCTGGTGGCCGGGGTGGCCCTGGCCCTGGCCGCGGTGCGCTGCAAGGTGGAGGTGGACCCGCGCATCGCCGCGGTCAAGGAGGCGCTCATGGGCGCCAACTGCGGCGGCTGCTCCTATCCCGGCTGCGAGGCCTATGCCGAGGCCGTGGTGACCAAGGGCGACGTGCCCCCGGACCTCTGCCGTCCCGGCGGCCCATCGGTGGCCGCGGCCGTGGCCCGGCTCACGGGCAAGGCCATGGGCGGGGCCGAGCCGGTCATCGCCTTCCGCCGCTGCGTCAAGGACGAGGGCAAGGTAGTCCGGCGCATGGACTACTCCGGGGTGCCCACCTGCCTGGCGGCCAACCAGGTCCTGGGCGGGCCCGAGGCCTGCCGCTTCGCCTGCCTGGGCTTCGGCGACTGTGTGGCCTCCTGTCCGTTCGGGGCCATGCGCCTGGAAGGCGGGCTCGTGCGCATCGACGCGGAGAAGTGCACCGGCTGCGGCAACTGCGTGCGCGTCTGCCCCAAGTCCATCCTGGAGTTCGTGCCGCGCAACGCCCGGGTCATGGTCTCCTGCTCCTCCAAGGACAAGGGCCCGGAGGTCAAGGCGGTCTGCGAGGCGGGCTGCATCTCCTGCGGCCTGTGCGTGAAGAAGTGTCCGGCCCAGGCGGTGCGCCTGGAGAACGGCCGGATCATGGTGGACCACAAGGCCTGCGTGGCCTTTGGCCCGTCCTGCGGGTTGGCCTGCGCCGGGTTCTGCCCGCGCGCCATCATGCGCCCCGTGGGCGGCGAGATTCCCACGGCCCTGCCCCCGGTCCGGGAGCAGTCGGCCCCGGCGGAACGAAGCGAGTGAGGTTGCGGCGATGAACAGACGGGATGTGTTGCGGTTTCTGGGCGCGGGCGCGGCAATGGCCGCGGGCTACGGCGCGGTCTCCTGGCTGGACGGCGTGCTGCCCCTGGGGCGGCGCGGCCGCCTGCTGGCCCGGACCCGCCTGGGCCTGGGCACCTTTGTCAGCGTGAGCGTGGTGGATCCCTCGCCGGTCCGGGCCGAAGATGCCGTTGGCGCGGCCTTCGCCACCCTGGACCGCCTGGACGCCGAGCTCACCCGCTACCGCGCGAGCGCGGCCCTGTCCGTGCTCAACGCCGAGGGCCGCCTGGCCAGCCCGCCGCCGGGCCTGGTGCGGCTCCTGGAGCTGGCCGCCCATTCCCATCGCATCACGAAGGGGGCCTTTGACCCCACGGTGCAGCCCGTGCTGGCCTATCTGGAGCGGACGAACGCCGCGGGGAAGCGACCCGATCCGGCGGACATGGCCGAATTGAAGCCGCTGCTGGGATTTGAGAACGTGCGCTGGAACGATCGCGAGGTGCGGCTGGAGCGCCGGGGCATGGCGCTCACGCTCAACGCCGTGGGCAAGGGCCACATCGTGGACCAGATGGCCGAGACCCTGCGCAGCCACGGGGTGCGCCACGGCCTGGTGAACGCGGGCGGGGACATGCATGTGTTCGGCGGCAAGGGCGACGGCCTGCCCTGGACCATCGCCCTGCGCGATCCGGCCAACCCCGGCCACAGCCTGGCGGAAGTGGAGCTTTTCGACGGGGCCTGCGCCACCAC
Organism: Desulfovibrio sp. UBA4079; assembly: GCA_002382645.1. Classification (GTDB taxonomy): domain Bacteria; phylum Desulfobacterota; class Desulfovibrionia; order Desulfovibrionales; family Desulfovibrionaceae; genus Aminidesulfovibrio. Next base: position 6,984 of record DFYP01000059.1, read on the forward strand.
CGGCGACTACGAGGTCTTCTTCGACAGCGAGCGGCTCTTCCACCATGTGGTGGACCCGGCCACGGCCCTGTGTCCGCACTGGGCCCACGCCGCCACCGTTGTGGCCGAAAGCACGGCCCTGGCCGATTCCCTGTCCACGGCCCTGATGGTGTTGGGGCCCGCGGGCCGGGACATGGTCTCCCGCCACGGCCGCGTGGTCAGTCTGGCCTAAGATTCCTGGGCTTCCAGAACCTTCAATTCGTTGGTCAGGGCGTCGATGCGCCCGAAGACCACCGCGAAGCGCTGCCCGGGGTAGAGCTTGTCCCCGAGCATCTGGCGCGGGGCCCGGACATTGATCTGGTACTGCGGCAGGGCCAGGGTGGGGTAGGGCCCGGAATCGTCCACCAGCACGGCGTCGTGGGGCGTGCGGCCCTGCTGGGCCAGGTACACGAGCTTCCAGTAGCGCGGCCGGAAGCGCTGCACCTGGGACACGGCCTGGA
>DFYP01000059.1:7487-16562 GCA_002382645.1 Desulfovibrio sp. UBA4079
CCCAGGGCCGCGTGGCGGCGGGGGGCCAGCTCCAGGCTCGGCGGGGTGAGCAGCTTCACCGCGCCGAAGATGTCCGAGGGCTCGGTGAAGATCCCGGCCGCGTCCTGGGGCAGGGCGATGTCCTGGGTCCGGTGGAGCAGGGGGATGCCGCGCTCCGCGGCCCAGCCCGCCAGGGCCGCGTTCACCAGGATCATGAACTCGCTGATGAGCAGCTCGGCCTTGGGATGGGGCTCCTTGAGCTCGATGCGCACGCGCACGTCCCGGCCGCTGCCCTCCAAAATCACCTCGGGCTCGGGCTTCTGGATCACCGAGGCCCCGCGCTCCACGCGCCGGGCGATGCGCTTCTCGGCCAGGCGCAAGGCCAGGGCCAGGCGTTCGTCGCTCCCTTGGTCCAGGGCCTCCTCGGCCGCGGCATAGGAGATGTTCCCGGCCACCTTCACCCAGGCGCAGCGCGGTTCCACGGAAGTGGGCAGGCCCTCGGGGTCCAGGACCATCTCCATCAGCAGGGCGGCCCGGGTCTGCCCGGCGCGCAGGCTGAACAGGTCCGTGCCCAGGCGCTCGGGCATCATGTGGCTGGTGCCCTCGGGCAGGTATAGGCTGGTGGCCCGGTTGAACACGGCCTGGTCCAGGGGCGAGCCGAAGCTCCAGGTGGCGTTGGGCCGGGCCAGGGCGATCCAGAGCCGGAAGCCGCCGCCCGGTTCGGCCGCGATGTGGAAGGCGTCGTCGATGTCCCGGGTGGTGGGCGCGTCGATGCTCACCAGGGGCAGGGGCTCGGGCTCCTGCCGTGCTGCTTCGAATGCCTGGATTTGGCTTTCTATTTCACCGGCGAAGCCGGAGCTCCAGGCGTCGCCCCAGGCGTACCCGGCCTCGTCCAGAAGCTGGTTGTGGTGCGGCTCCACCACCTCCCAGGCCTCGGCCAGGAGCAGGGCCAGGTGCGGATGGTCGGGCAGGCCCTTGCGCAGGGAGTCCCAGAGCTTGGCCTCGGCCTCGTTGAGGTTCTTGGCCATGGCCGCGAACAGCAGGGCCTTGAGCCGCAGGGCGGTGTCCTGGTCCAGCTCGGGCAGGGCGGCCCGCCGTCCTCCGGATTTCTGGCGCTCCCAGAGGGCCTTGAACAGGGTCTGGCCGCCGCCCAGCAGGAGTTCGCGCTCGCGCGTCTCGGCCTGCTGGTGGAGCCGGGCCTCGACCTTGTCCGCGGGATAGACCTCGAAGTCCGGGGGCTGGAACTTGAAATGGGTCTTGGCCGCCAGGAGCGCCCGGCCCATGGCCGCGATCTCGTCGGGCCCGGGCTTTTCCCAGACCAGCCCGGCGAACCACTGGGCCGGGGCGCGGTCCACCTCGCCCTGGGCCAGGTCCCAGATCTCCAGGGCCTGGACCTGGGCCTCCAGCTCCTCGCGGCGCCGATGGTGCGCGGCCAGATGTTCGAGAATCTCCTGGCGGCTGGCCTGGGCCGGATGTTCCGGGCCGGACCAGGGCAGGACGCGGGAGGCGGCCAGGGCGGCCTCGCGCTTGGTGGCCGTGAGCAGGCGCAGGCGTCCGGAGGATTCCTCCAGGACCCAGGCCAGCTGCACGGCGTTGCCCTGCATGTATTCCACCACGCAGCCGGGCCGGAGAAAGCCGCTCACTTTGGTCATCTGTGCCTGCGCCGCGCCTAGTGCCGGAACGAGCGCTGCCCGGTGAAGACCATGGCCACCTGGGGGCTGGCCTGGTTCACGGCCTGGATCACCTCGAAGTCGCGGATGGAGCCGCCGGGCTGGGCAATGGCCGTGACGCCCTGGGCGATGAGCAGGTCCACGCCGTCGCGGAACGGGAAGAAGCCGTCGGACACGGCCACCGAGCCGGGCAGGCCGCCGCGGGCCTCCAGGGCGCGGCCCCGGATGTCCTCGAGCTTGGCGGAGAGCGCCTTGTCCTCGCGGGCCTTGAGTTCGAGTTCGTAGATGGACAGGTTCAGCTCGCGGAAGGAGAGCAGGTCCGCGTACTTGGTGCGGGCCTTGGCAATGGTCAGGTCCACGCAGCCCACGCGGTCCTGCTCGCCGGTGCCGATGGCCGTGGTCACGCCGTCGCGCACCAGGAGGATGGAGTTGGAGGTCACCCCGGCCTCCACGGCCCAGGCGAACAGCAGGTCCTCGGCCTCCTGCTTCGTGGGCTTGCGGGCAGCAAAGGTGTTGCCGTCCTTCTCGGCCGTGGCCGGGAGGAAGTCCGCGGCCGAGAGGATCCGGTTGCGGAACGAGAACTGGAGCACGAGCCCGCCGTCCATGAGCGACTTCACGTCCAGGAACGGCTCGCGGGAGAGTTTCGCCAGCTCCGCGATGCCCGGGATGCGCAGGATGCGCAGGTTCTTGCGGCGCTTGAGGATGTCCACGGCGCCGTCCTCGTAGTCCGGGGCCGCCACCACCTCGAAGTAGGCCGAGTCGATGAGCTCGGCCGTGGCCTTGTCCAGGCTGCGGTTGAGCACGATGGCCCCGCCGAAGGCCGCGATGCGGTCCGACTGGAAGGCCCGGTCCAGGGCCGCTGCCGGGCCCTCGTCGGTCCAGGCCGCGCCGCAGGGGTTGTTGTGCTTGAGGATCACGGCCGCGGGCCTGGCCGAAAGGTACTGGAGGATGTTCAGGCCGTTGTCCACGTCGGTCAGGTTGATCTTGCCCGGGTGCTTGCCGGACTGGATCATCTGGGCCTCGGTCAGGGCCGAGACCAGGCCCTTGCCCGGACCCCGGAAGGCCACTCCGCCCACCTCGATGCCGCCGCCCACCAGCTCGTAGAGGGCCGCGGGCTGGTCCGGGTTCTCGCCGTAGCGCAGGCCCAGGGTCTCGCCGCCGATGTCCCAGGTGCGCTTGCGGAAGACCAGCTCCTGGCCGCCGAGGCGTAGGGTCAGGTCCCCGGGAAAGGGGTCCTGCTGCAGGGTGGAGTACATTTTTTTCAGGTCGCTCATGGGCTGCTCCGGGTTGTCCGATGTGGGGAGGAGTACATAGCACAGCCTTCCTGCGCGGGCAAACCCGGACCGTCCGGCGGACCCGGGCAGATAGTCGTTGGCGGACCGCGGTCTTTCTGGTATGGGGGAGTCGGCATTGCGCCGAATTTCCAGGAGGACCAAGGCAGGGACATGTCCGAGAGCTACATGGAGCGGGCGCTTTTGAAGATCGCCCGGCAGATCAACGCCTATGACGAGGCCTCGCTCATGGATCTCTGGGAGAAGTACGCCGAGATCGTCCGGCGCTTCGAGCCCACCAAGCGCTGGGAAGAGGCCGCCCTGCTGTTCGGCGTGATCCAGGGGATGCGGCTCAAGAACCAGTTGTTCAACTACAACTGGGCCCTGTCGCGACGCCCCGAGGAACCCGGCAGCATCGACCTGGCCGCACTCACGGCCCCGCCGCGGGCGTCCAAGGCCTCCGGCAAGGACGCCCCGGGCACGCCGGACGGCAAGCCCGGTCCGGACAAGCCCCAGGCCCCCAAGCCGGGCAAGGTCCTCAAGCTGCAACCCAAGAAGAAGTAGGCCGAACGGGCCACGGAACCGGAACGGGGGAGCCCCTCCCCCTGTCCGCGGGCGGTATCGCGCCCGCCGCGAGGAGCGAAGCCAATGTCGAATATCGTCGTGTTCGGATCCCAGTGGGGAGACGAGGGCAAGGGCAAGATCACTGATTACGAGGCCGGACGCGCCGATATGGTGGTCCGATACCAGGGCGGTTCCAACGCCGGCCACACCATCAAGGTGGGCGATGAGATATTCGCCCTTCACATACTTCCTTCTGGCATCGTCCGCAATGACGTGACGAACGTCATCGGCAACGGTGTGATCGTCGACCTGCTTTCCTTGGACAGGGAGATCGCCGAGTTGGAATCGGGCGGACGCTCCGTCGCAGGACTCAAGATATCCGACCGGGCGAACGTCATTCTCAACTGGCATAGACTTTTAGATGGAGCCGAGGAGAGGCTGAGGGGAAGCAAGACCGTGGGAACCACCGGAAAGGGCATCGGGCCGTGCTATTCGGACAAGATCGCCCGATCAGGCATCCGCATGGGCGACCTGCTGGACCCTGAGCTTTTGGAAGAGCGCCTGGACACCATCATGCCCATGAAGCTCAAGGTCATGGAGATCCTCGGCGTACGTCTGGCTCAGAACAAGGACGAACTGTTCAAGGAGCTGCTGGCCTACGGCCGGAAGTACGAGAAGTTCATCACCGACACGTCGGTCCTGGTCAACGACGCTCTGAACGAAGGGAAGAACGTGCTGTTCGAAGGCGCTCAAGGTACCATGCTGGACATTGACCACGGAACCTATCCCTTCGTGACATCGTCCAACTGCGTGGCCGGGGCGATATGCACCGGCTCCGGGGTCGGCCCGAAGCGGGTGGACGAGATCATGGGTGTTCTAAAAGCATACACCACCCGCGTGGGGGCTGGTCCTTTCCCGACCGAGCTGAAGGACTCCACTGGCGAGATGCTCATGAACGTGGGCGGTGAGTTCGGGACCACCACCGGACGCGCTCGCCGCTGCGGCTGGCTCGACCTTCTGGTCGTTGAGCACGCCGCTCGTCTGAACGGCCTGACCCAGTTCGCCGTGACGAAGTTGGACGTCATGAACGACCTGAGGACGGTGAAGGCAGCGGTCGCCTACGAGATAGACGGCAAGAAGGTCCATCACTTCCCTGGCAACTTCAAGATGCTGGAACGTGCCGTCCCGGTCTACGAGGAACTGGACGGCTGGAAGGGCTGGAAGCCGGAAGAGACCATGGAGATCGTCCGCGGCGGATTCGACGCTCTGCCGAAGGAGATGCGCCAATATATCGGTTACATCGAGAAGCGCTCCAAGGTGCCGGCCAGGATCATCAGCATCGGCAAGGGCAGGGAAGAGACCATCCGACGTTGATATTGACCCTTTAACCGGCACGACCGCTTGATTTATAATTTATCGCGTTCTTCGATGAGCGTGAAACACCGGGCCGCTGCGGCAATCTTGCTTTTCATTATTGGTATGTTGCTGATATCGTTAGCGCTGCCATCAGCGCTTGCCGGGCAGCTCGATCTTGATGTGGTCATCGCACAAGATAGGCTCGACCTGAGAGAGAACGAAGATGAGGAGGAAGGAGGTTTTCACGTTCCCTTGTTCGCCCTCGCCACCTTCTTTGGCCTATTGGCAGCGGTGACCGGAGTCAAGAACTCCTCCTATAGATGGTTGAGAAAACTAGTGCCCCTGGACATTCCAAGAAAGCTGCATCGATATTCCAGCATCGCCTGCTGGACCTTGTTCATGGTGACCTTTTTAATTTGGGCGCCCACCTATTATTCGGACCGTGGGCGGATATTCCATACCCTGCACGGAATGCTGGCCCTGTCCACATGTATGTTTGCCGTGGCGAGCATATTGAGTGGCGCAGGCATGCTGCGTAACGTTAGGAGATGGAGGCTGGTCCATCTCGTCCTTAGCAACATGGCCTTCCTCCTCCTGGTCCTTACCGATCTAACCGGCATCGCCTTAGAGGATTGAAAAAAGGAAAGGGGAAACGGTTTATACATCGCTCAGGGCGTGGGGGCGTTCACTTGAGGATACCCATGCGCAGAGCGCCAGCGGCGAGCAGGACGAATCCGCCGGTGAAGATCTCGGGGCCGTAGGTACCGTAGTTAGCGGTGTTCGCGAAGGTGACGACCAGGCCCCAGACTATGAACACCAGCGCCAGTATGAGCACCAGCATGTCCTTGATCTCACCGAGCTGCTTCAGCAGGGCGGGCATGAGCACGTCCATGAACAGCAGGAGGGCGCCCACCAGGCAGACAATGCCGAGGATGACGATCCCGGCTGGCACACCAGTGCCTATCCATGCGAAGTTGCCGAAGGCGCCGTCCAGCAGGAAGACGCCGGAGATGATCATCAGTATCTCGGCCAGGTCGACCTTCTTGACGGTCGGTACCCGCTTCGGCGGCATCGGAGGCTGCTGGTAGTAGCCACCCTGCGGCGGGGCGTAGTATCCGCCCTGCGGGGCAGGCTGCGGTTGCTGGTCCCCGTACTGCTGAGGGGGCTGCTGGTACTGCGGCTGTTCCTGGTTGCCCTGCGGCTGCGGCGGGGGTTGCTGATACCCCATCTGCAGCGGCGCATTGCACCTCGGGCAGTTGGCGGTGTTGTCCGCTATGTAATCCAATCCACAATTATTACATCTCAAGAGGAATCCTCCATCTTTAGCGCCAAAAGGAGGTCTGGATTATAAATGATTTATTCAATCATGGCTTAAGATCGACTAGACCGCGGTATGATGTATTGCTCGGTCCATCATCAATAATCTTAGAGAGGAGACTGGCAAGGTTCCCAAGACCCAATGCCTCTTTCTCTTGTGATAACCTCAACTCTACTTTTCCAGCTCGGCCTTCCTGAACAGCTTGTCGTCCCCCATGGGCATGGTGGCGTCTATGGCGACCTTCGACGTTGTTCCCTCGGTGCTGGGGTCTAGCGAGGAGCCGGCGGCGTTGCTGATCACGAGCAGACCACGGGACGCCTGGAAGCGCGTGGCGACAGCCCATTCGACAGCCCTGTCGTCGAAGATGTCCACGTCCTTGTCGACGATGATCACCTGCTTCATCGATGGGTGTCCGGTGAACGCGGCCATGGCGGCGTTCATAGCATCCCCTTCCTTGTTCTTGGTTATTGAAACGATACCGTGCAGCCAGCAGCAGCTTCCCTCCGTGAGGCGTACGGCGTGAACGCGGGGAACTGCCTGCCGTACCGTCCGGAAGATGACCGGCTCCCTGGGCAGACCCATCAGAAGATAGTGCTCGATCCCGCCCGACAGAACCAATTGGAACACCGCGTCCTTGCGGCGGTAGAGACGGTCGACGACGAAAACGGGCTGCTTGCGCACGGTGTCGTATGTGCCGGTGATGTCAACGAACGGACCTTCATCGGCCGTTTCCGACGTGAGCCGTCCTTCCAGGACGTAATCGGCGTCCGCCGGTACTGGAATGCCGTACTTGGTGCGGCGGACCTTCAGCCCTTCCTTGAGGCCTATGTATCGCAAAGCGCTGGCCATCTCCAGCTCGTTGAACTCGTAGTCGGCGGACGTAGCGCCAGCTAAAAGAACGGAAGGACACGTGCCTACGACGAAAGCGATCTTGAGGTCCTCGCCCTTCTCCAGGGCCAGCTTGTGCATGGTGAAGAGGTGCCTTGGAACGAGCCTAATGGCGAACTTGTTCTTGCCGATTAGCATGAGGCGGTGGAATGAAACGTTTATCTTCCCGCCGAACTCGGCTATGGCTACGCCGGCCGTTACATACCGCCCGCCGTCCTGCGGGTAGTACTTTGGAATTGGCAACTTGCGAAGGTCGAACTTCTCCTCCACGATCTCCTCGAACTTCGCTTTCTTTACTTCCTCGACCGGTCTCGGACACGCCAAGGCTTGCATCAACGCCTGGGTGAGCCCGTCCTTCGGTAGATCTAACGCTTCGGTGATGCGCTCCCTCTCGCTCCACAGGTTCCCGGCGGCCTTCTTGCCGTTGAGGTTGGTGAACAGAACTGGCGACCGCTGATCGGCCATCAGGATGCGCGTCGGCTCGATCTCGATCGGCACCTTGTTCTCGATGACCTTGACTCCTTTCATACGGTCCAGGTGGCTTTGGACGGCCATGAGCGATAATTACCGTCCCAGCATATAACCGATTTCCTTGAGGCGCTACATAACTTAAAAAGCCGGAGGGGGATATCGCGGAACGATGTCCGAGGACCTGGAAGCGACCATTCGGAAGTACGCCCTGCAGAATGCAGTACTTTATTCCGGCAAGGCCAACCCCAAGGCCGTGCAAGGCAAGGTGCTGGCCGAATCTCCCGAGCTGCGCTCCCGCGTGAAGGACGTCCTGCCGCTCATCGCTTCCATAGTGGATGAGGTGAACGCGCTAGCTCCAGAGGTCCAGCACAAGCAGCTGGAAGGTATCGACTCCTCTATGCTGAAGAGGGAGAAGACCGAACGCCGCGTAGGCCTGCCGGAGCTTCCGGGCATGGAACGTGGGAAGGTCGTAATGCGCTTCGCCCCCGGTCCCTCCGGTCCGCTGCACCTGGGCCATACCCGCGTAGCGATCCTCAATGACGTTTACTGCCGCAACTACGACGGCAAGTTCATCAACCGCATTGAGGACACCAATCCCGATAAGATCGATCCGAACGCCTACGACATGATCCCCGAGGACCTGGAATGGCTGGGCGTCAAGGTGCACCAGACGGTCGTGCAAAGCGACCGCTTCGATATCTACTACGACATCGCCAGGAAGCTCATCGATATGGGGAAGGCGTACATCTGCACCTGTCCCGCCGAGGTCTGGCGTGCCTTGAAAGAAAAAGGCCAGCCCTGTCCACATCATGACGAGGATATCGCGACGACCATGGACAAGTTCGAGAAGATGCTGGCCGGTGATTATGAAGAAGAAAAAGCCATATTCGTGGTCAAGACCGACCTGAAGCACCCCAACCCGGCCATCAGGGATTTCGTTGGACTTCGTATCATAAAATCCACCCCCCACCCGCTGAAAGGCGATAAGTATTGCCTCTACCCGATGATGAACTTCAGCGTGGCCATAGACGATCATTTCCTTGGCTTGACGCACGTGCTCCGGGGAAAGGACCACCTGAACAACACGCAGCGTCAAGCTTACTTATTCGATTACTTCGGCTGGAAGGTGCCGCACTACACTCATTACGGTTTGGTTTCAGTCCCGGACGCCGTCCTGAAGACGTCCACGGTCGGCAAGGGCATCAAGACCGGGGAGTACTCAGGCTGGGACGACGTGCGATTAGGAACCGTCCGTGCTCTGGCAAAAAGAGGTTTCCGCCCGGAAGCGATACGCAACTACTGGGTCGACTGTGGCATAAAGGAGACGGACGTGGAGTTCTCCTGGGACAACATCTACGCTTACAACAAGGCCATAGTGGACAAGACGGCGAACCGCTACTTCTTCGTGTGGGACCCGGTCCCGTTGCAGATATGCGGGGTCAACGAACTTCATTCCCGAGCCCCAAGGCACCCGGACCACCCTGAGCTCGGCAACAGGGAGTTCCAGCTGAACTCGCCGATCATCATCCACGTGGTGGAGAAGGACCTGAATGCGGCG
>DFYP01000134.1:0-5226 GCA_002382645.1 Desulfovibrio sp. UBA4079
GCCGCTCAGGAGCCCGATCTTGGCCTCGCGCAGCACGGCCATCCAGGAGCGCTTGCGGTCGAAGCGCTCGGTGGCCAGCTGGCGGATCATGATGGCCAGGGCCTGCTGGCCGGTGTTGCCGGCCTGGTTGGCCACGATGGGCATGAGCACGGCCAGGATGGCCATCTGGGCGATGTTGCCCTCGAACAGGTGCACCACCCAGGCCGAGACCGCGGAGTTGGCCACGTTGAGCACGAGCCAGGGCAGGCGCTTGCGCACGGAATAGAGCCAGGGCGAGTCCGCGGTCTCGTCCAGACCCGCGCCGACCATGGCCTGCATGTCCTCGCTGGCCTCCTCGTGGATGATGTCGATGACGTCGTCCACGGTGACCACGCCCAGCAGGCGGCGGCCGAAGTCCACCACGGGCAGGGCCAGGAAATTGTAGTGCGAGATGAGCCGGGCCACCTCCTCCTTGTCCTCGTTGTAGGTCACGAAGATGAGGTTCTGGCTCTTGATGAGTTCCTTGAGGCAGGTGCCGCGCCGGGCCACCAGGAGGTCGCGCAGGGAGATGACGCCCACCAGCACCTTGTCCTCGTTGACCAGGTAGGCGTAGTACGGGATCTCCTTGTCCTCGACCTCGCCGCGCATCTTGGCGATGGCCTGGTCCACGGTGAGGTCCTGGTCCAGGACCACCACCTCGGTGTTCATGACCCCGCCCGCGGTGTCCGGGTCGAAGGTGAGCAAGGTTTTCAGCTCAGCGCGATCTTCGGCTTTGAGCTTGGAAAGCAGCGTGCGCCGCAGGTCCTCGTCGAGGTTGTTCAGGAGGTCCGTGGCGTCGTCCGGGAACATCTGCTCGATGATCCGGGCGCCCAGGCCCAGGCTCAAACGGCGCATGAGCAGAGCCTGGTCGCGGGCATCCATCTCGGCGATGGACTCGGCCGCGTCCTCCAGGGGCAGCTGCTTGATGAAGGTCACCTGGTCCTCGATGTCCAGGCCCTCGATGTGCTCGGCGGCGTCCGCGGGGTGCGCCAGCTCGGGCTGCTCGTCGTTGGGCTCGGCCTCGAGGGGCTCGCAGGTCCCGGGCAGAAGTTCCTTGTCCTCGCTCATAGCCGTCGATTCCTAGCCCAATTGCCCGTGCAGGTCAAAAGCCACAGGGGCCGGACGTGTGAAATTCCGGTGACATCGGCGCTGGACTTGACGGGAACCCGGGGGTAGCTTAGTTCCCGGAACCTTCAGCCATGGAAATCCCGGCATGAGCGACAGCCTGTTCGAGCGCTTCTTCCAAAAAGAGGCCCGCCTCTTCCTCCTGGCGGCCGTGCGCGTGGCCCTGTCCGAGGACGGCCCGGACCTGACCTCCAGCGGGATCTTCGCCCCGGAGGACCGGGCCCAGGCCCACATCCTGGCCAAGGAGCCCGCCGTGGTCGCCGGTCTGCCCATCGCGGACCTGGTCCTGGAATTCTGCGGCGGCGGGCATCAGATCCTGCTCAACGTGGACGACGGCGAGCGCGTTTCCGAAGGCGCGGTGCTGGCGGTCATCGAGGCCCCGGCCGCGCGCCTGCTCCAGGCCGAGCGGGTCATCCTCAACTTCCTCTGCCACCTTTCGGGCATCGCCACCCTCACCGCGCAGTACGTGGCGGCCCTGGCCGGGACAAAGACCCGGCTCCTGGACACCCGCAAGACCCTGCCCGGCCTGCGCTACCCCGAGAAATACGCGGTCCTGGCCGGCGGCGGCCTGAACCACCGCAAGAACCTCTCCGAGATGCTCCTGATCAAGAACAACCACATCGACCGCGCCGGGGGCATCGCCCCGGCCGTGGCCCGGCTGCGGGAGACCTACTCCCCCTGCCCGCCCCTGGAGGTGGAGTGCCGGACCCTGGACGAGGTGCGCGCGGCCGTGGCCTGTTCCGTGGACCGGATCATGTTCGACAACATGGCTCCGGCCGGAATCAGGGAGGCCCTGGCCCTGGTGCCCCAGGGCGTGGAAACCGAGGTCAGCGGCGGCGTGACCCTGGACAACCTGGCCGAGATCGGCCGCCTGGGCCCGGACTTCGTGTCCGTGGGACGGCTCACCCACTCGGCCCGCTCCGTGGACATGAGCCTGCGCCTGACCCCGATCTGAACATGAACGACAGCGCTTCCCGCATCACTGCCCGGCGCGCGGCCCTGGGCCCCCGCCTGGCCATCCTCGGCCACCACTACCAGTCCGACGAGGTGGTGGCCCACGTGGACTTCCGGGGCGACTCCCTGGAGCTCTCCCGCCGCGTGCCCGACCTGGCCGCCGAGCACATCGTGTTCTGCGGCGTGTTCTTCATGGCCGAGTCCGCCGCGATCCTGGCCCGGCCCGGCCAGAAGGTGCACACCCCGGAGCCCGGGGCCGGCTGCACCATGTCGAACATGGCCCCGGCGGCCCTGCTGGAATCCGTGCTGCGCTCCCTCACGGCCCAGGGCCGCAAGCTCATCCCCCTGACCTACGTGAACTCCTCAGCCCAGGTGAAGGCCGTGTGCGGCCGGAACGGGGGCAGCGTCTGCACCTCGGCCAACGCCAAGACCATGCTGGCCTGGGCCCTGAAACAGGGCGACGGCGTGCTCTTCCTGCCGGACAAGAACCTGGCCGTGAACACGGCCCAGGCCCTGGGGCTCGTCCCGGAGCGGCGGCACGCCCTGGACATCCGCGGGGGCGGCCGGCGCCTGGACCTGGAGGCCGCCCGGCGCGCCGACCTGCTCCTCTGGCCCGGGTGCTGCTCCATCCACCACCAGATGACCGCCCGCCACGTGCAGGCGGCCCGGGCCGCGCATCCCGGCTGCCTCCTGGCCGTGCACCCGGAGTGCCCGCCCGGAACCGTGGCCGCGGCCGACGCCGCGGGCTCCACCTCGTTTCTCATCCGCTTTTGCCAGGAGGCCCCGGAGGGCTCCACCCTGGTCATCGGCACGGAAGCAGCCCTGGTGGACCGCCTGGCCAAGGAATACGCCGGACGCAAGACCGTCCTGCCCCTGCGGCCGGTACGCTGCGCCAACATGGCCAAGACCACGCCGGAGGGCCTGGCGGCCCTCCTGGACCGCCTGGACGCGGCCGCGCCCGTGCGCGTGGACCCGCGCACCACGGAAGACGCCAACCTGGCCCTGCGGCGCATGCTCGAGGCCTGCGCCGCCCCATAAGGAGCGTCCATGAACACATTCCACGTGAAGACCGACGTGCTGGTCATCGGCACAGGCATCTCCGGGGCCATCGCGGCCCTGAGCCTGGCCGCCTCGGGCCGCGAGGTCACCCTGATCACCGCCGGGGACAGCCTGTTCTCGGGCAACACCCGGCTGGCCCAGGGCGGCATCGTGTTCCACGCCCTGGACGAGAACCCCCGCAACCTGGAGCAGGACATCCTCACCGCGGGCTGGAACCTGAACCTGCTGCGGGCCGTGCGCTTCCTCTGCAACAAGGGCCCCCGGGTGCTCCAGGAAACCCTCATCGACACCTACCACATCCCGTTCGCCCAGAAGAGCGCGGACACCTGGTATCTGACCCGCGAGGGCGGCCACTCCCTGCCGCGCATCCTGTTCGCCGCGGACCACACCGGCCAGACCATCATGGAGCGCCTGGCCGAGTACATCCAGAAGCAGCCGAACATCCGGGTGCTCACCGACCGCACGGCCATCGACCTCTTGACCACCCACCACCACGCCCAGCACCAGGACTTCAAGTTCAGCCTGGAGAACCAGTGCGTGGGGGCCTACGTGTTCAACGCCCAGCAGGAGAAGGTCGAGGCCATCCTGGCCGACTTCACCATCCTGGCCACGGGCGGGGTGGGCCAGGTCTACCTGCACACCACCAATTCCCGGGGCTCCATCGGCTCGGGCCTGACCATGGCCTCGCGCGCCGGGGCCAAGATCATGAACGCCGAGTACGTGCAGTTCCACCCCACGGCGCTCTACGAGGGCTCCAGCAAGGCCGACCGCCGCTTCCTCATCTCCGAGGCCGTGCGCGGCGAGGGCGCCCGCCTGGTCAACGCCGCGGGCGAGGCCTTCATGCCGCGCCACGACCAGCGCGCCGACCTGGCCCCGCGCGACATCGTCACCCGGGCGATCATGGAGGAGATGCTCCAGACCGGCGACGACTGCGTCTATCTCGACGCGGCCACGCACATGGACAAGGACCCCAGGGAGCGCTTCCCCACGATCTACGAGAAGTGCCTGGAAAGCGGCGTGGACATGACCCGCGACCCCATCCCCGTGGTGCCCGCGGCCCACTACTTCTGCGGCGGCGTGCTCGTGGACAACCGGGGCCGCACCACCCTGGAGCGGCTCTACGCCGTGGGCGAATGCTCCTGCACCGGCCTGCACGGGGCCAACCGCCTGGCCAGCACCTCGCTCCTGGAGGGCCTGCTCTGGGGCCACAGCGCGGCCCAGGACATCGCCAAGCGCACCGGCGGCAACTCCCGGCTCTCGCGCAAGCTCCAGGGCGCCATCCCGGACTGGGTCAGCCTGGGCGAGGTCAAGAACGAGGACCCGGCGCTCATCGCCCAGGACTGGGCCACCATCCGCAACACCATGTGGAACTACGTGGGCATCACCCGGAGCACGGCGCGGCTCTCCCGGGCCTTCAACGAGATGCGCAGCCTGTCCAAGAACATCCAGGACTTCTACAAGCAGACCATCCTGAGCAAGCCGATCATCGACCTGTTCCACGGCTGCCAGGCCGCCTACCTCATCACCCAGGCCGCCCTGCGCAACAAGAAGAGCCAGGGCTGCCACTACCGCGTGGACTAGGCCCAAACCCGGCACAACGCAAAAAGCCCGCTGCGCCATCGGCGCAGCGGGCTTGCTGTTTCCACGAGGGAAAAAAGCTAGGCCAGCTTGTTCACGGCCTGCTGGAGGCGGGCGATCTTGCGGGCGGCGTTGCGCCAGTGCAGGACCTTCTTGCTGGCGGCCTTGTCCAGGGTGGCGGCGGCCAGCTTCAGGGCCGTGGCGGCCTGGTCCTTGTCGTTGGACTCCAAGGCCTCGCGCACGTCCTTGACCACGTTCTTGATGCGGGTCTTCACGGCACGGTTGCGGTCGCGGCGCTTGAGGCTCTGACGGTGGCGCTTCAACGCGGATTCATGATTGGCCAAGGTCTCTCTCCTGATCGTTGCTGTACAATGGCTCTGGTCTCGTGAACCAAGAGGGCCTCTTTACAAGACCCTCGGCGGTCTTGTCAACCCCCTGTCAGACCTGCAGGGCCCCGAAATCCGCCAGACGTCCCAGCCGGTCCACCAGGGA
>DFYP01000134.1:5250-7879 GCA_002382645.1 Desulfovibrio sp. UBA4079
GCTCCCAGAGCTGCCGGAAGCGGCCCTCGGTCTCGGCCAGCTTGGCGGCCAGGGCCTTTTCCTCGGGGGCCTCCAGGCGGGCGGCGTCGAATTCGCCGGTGAGCCGCACCCCGGCCTCTCCGGCCTGCTTGCGGATGATGTTGGCCGCGCGCTTGAAGGTCAGCACGGCCTGCTCGAAGTCGGCCTCGCGGCTGAAGGCGTCCAGGGCGTCCAGGCGGGCGCGCAGGGTCTTCACGTCCGTGAATCCCGCCCCGATGGCCGCGTCCACCACCCGGGTGTCGCGGCCCTGGCCCGTGAACAGGGCCCGCAGCCGCTGGCCGAAGAAGTCCAGGAGCTTGGCCTTGGCCTGGGCCGGGTCGAGCTTCCACTTGACCTCGGCATAGCCCTCCTGGGCCCAGGACAGGAGCTGGTCCAGGTCCAGGGCCAGGCCGTGCTCCATGACGATGCGGCAGATGCCCAGGGCCGCGCGGCGCAGGGCGTAGGGGTCGTTGGCCCCGGTGGGGATCATGTTCAGGCCGAAGCAGCCGGCCAGGGTGTCGGCCTTGTCGGCCACGGCCAGGAGCGCCCCGCCCAGGCTGGCGGGCACCGGGGAGTCCGGGCCCGCGGGCAGGTACTGCTCGGCGATGGCCTGGGCCGTGGTCTTGGGCTGGCCCTTGCGGGCCGCGTAGATCCCGCCCATGACGCCCTGGAGGGTGTCGAACTCGCCGACCATGCCCGAGACGAGATCGGCCTTGGCCAGACGCCCGGCCAGGGCCAGGTCCTGGGGGTCGGCCCCGCAGGCCTGGGCCAGCAGGCCGCAGAGCCGCTCCAGGCGGCGGGACTTGTGGCCCATGCTGCCGAGCGGGCCCAGGAAGACCACGTGGTCCAGCTCCTCCAGCCAGGTGGCGAACTCGACCTTGAGGTCCGACTCCCAGAAGAACCGGGCGTCCTCCAGGCGGGCCTTGAGCACGCGCTCCCAGCCCTTCTTGACCAGGGCGCGGTCCGGAGGCAGCAGGTTCAGGGTGCAGAGGAAATGCGGCAGGAGCGCGCCGTCCGGGCCTTCCACGCCGAAGCTCTTCTGATGGCTCTCCATGCTCGTGAGGAGCACCTCGCGGGGCAGCTCCAGGTAACGCGGATGGAAGTCGCCCAACAGCGGCACCGGATGCTCGGCCAGGTTGCAGACCTCCTCCAGGAGGCCGTCCTTCCAGACCACCCGGCCCCCGGCCTGGGCCGCGGCCGCGTCGCCCTGCTCGCGGATGAGCTGCTTGCGCGCCCCGCTGTCCAGGACCACCTGGCCCCGCTCCTCCACCACGCTCTGGTAGTCCGCGGCCGAGAGCACCTCGAACGGCCCGGGACCCATGATCCGGTGACCCAAGGTGCTCCGGCCCGAGGTCAGCCCGGCCAGCTCGAAGGGCACAACGTCCTGGTCCAGGAGGGCCAGGAGCCAGCGCAGGGGGCGGCCGAAATGGAAGTCCAGGGAGCCCCACTTCATCTTCTTGGGGAAGGACAGCTTCTTCACGGCCTCCACGCAGAGGCCGGGCAGGATGTCGATGGTCCGGCCGCCGCCCACGGTCTTGCGTGCGGCCAGATACTCGCCCTTGTCCGTGGTGAGCACGAACAGGGCCTCGGGGCCCACGCCCTGGGTCTTGGCGAAGCCCTCGCCGGCCTTGGTCAGCTTGCCCTCGGCGTCGTAGGCGATGCGCTTGGGCGGGCCGCTGACCACCTCCTCCTCCAAGCGCTGGCCGGCGGCCAGGTCCTGCACCAGCACGGCGATGCGCCGGGGCGTGGCACAGGAGCTCACCGCGCCGCAGTCCAGGCGCGCCTCGGCCAGAGATTTTTCAAAAATCCCGGCCAGCTCCGCAGCCAGCTTGGGCACGAAGCGGGCGGGCATCTCCTCGCAGCCGATCTCCAGGACGAACCGGGGCATGACTAGATCCTCCCCGCGCGGCCGAGCATGGGATGGCCCATGTCCTGGCGCTGTTCGGCGTAGAGGGCGGCGATGGCCGAGGCCAGGGCCCGCACGCGGCCGATGTAGCCGGTGCGCTCGGTGATGGAGATGGCTCCCCGGGCGTCCAGCAGGTTGAAGGTGTGCGAGCATTTCAGGCAGTAGTCGTAGGCCGGCCAGGGCAGCCGGGCGGCGCAGAGCCGCTTGCACTCGGCCTCGTACATGCCGAACAGGGAGAGGAGCATGTCCGCGTCGCTCTGCTCGAAGTTGTAGGTGGACTGCTCCACCTCGTTGCGGTGGTACACGTCGCCGTAGGTCACCCGGCCGTTCCAGGAGAGGTCGTAGACCGACTCCTTTTCCTGGAGATACATGGAGATGCGCTCCAGGCCGTAGGTGATCTCCACGCTCACGGGCGCGAGGTCGATGCCGCCCACCTGCTGGAAATAGGTGAACTGGGTCACCTCCATGCCGTTGAGCCAGACCTCCCAGCCCAGGCCCCAGGCGCCCAGGGTGGGCGATTCCCAGTCGTCCTCCACGAAGCGGATGTCNNCCTGGAACTGGTAGTAGTGCTGGAGGCGGTTGGGATTCTCGCCGTAGCGGCCGTCCGTGGGCCGCCGCGAGGGCTCCACATAGGCCACGTTCCAGGGCTCGGGCCCGATGACCCGGAAGAAGGTGGAGGGGTTGAAGGTGCCCGCGCCCACCTCG
>DFYP01000049.1 GCA_002382645.1 Desulfovibrio sp. UBA4079
GGGGCGGCCTTGGCCCCCCCGCGCTTGCCCCGGCTGCCCCGGCGGCGGGGCCTGGAGCGGCGTTTGGGAGCGTCGCCCTGGGCCTGGTCGCCATTGGCGGCCTCGGCTTTGGCGGGTGTGCTGTCAGGGGATTGGGGCGTGGACAAAGACGTGTCCGCCGGAGCGGACGGCTGGATCTGTTCCTGATCCGTCATGAAAAGAACCTCGCGAAAAAAATTGAAGTATTTCGGCCGGAAGGAACGTCCTCCCGGTCTCTTTTCCGTGTCGCGCCGCCAGGGGCCTGATGGGGCCCGTGTTCCGTTCTAGGGGCGTCGCGTTGCGGAGTAAAACACTTGGCCGTCTGTCTCGGCCTCGAAAATCTCGCCGTCGCGGGCCATGCGCGCCAGCACTCGCTGGACTTGCGCAGCCTCGGCCCCCAGGGCGGCGGCCAAGTGTAGAACGGTCTGGGGCCTTCTGGCAAGCGTGGCGGCAAGCGCCCCCCGCAGCCGGGCCTCGTCCAGGGCCTGGGCCTGGCGGGGCAGGGGCGCGTTTTGGCCGCTGCCGTCGCGATCCTGGCCCAAGGCCTTGCGCCAGAGCCCCAGGGTCTGGCTGTCCACGGCCTCGGCCGAGGGCAGGGTCCCGGGCCGGGACAGGGTGACCACGTCCACCCGGTCGGGGCGCAGGTCCGCGCAGTAGTCCTGGAGCAGGGCCAGGTTCCGGGCTGAGTCGTTCCAGCCCCGGCAGAGCAGGACCTCCAGGAACAGCCGGCCGGAAAACTCCCGGCGCAGGTCCCGGATGCCCTGGCCGCAGCCCGCGGCCGTGATCTCGCGCAGGGGCCGGTTCACGGCGGAAAACTCGCTCTCCACCAGGCTGTCCAGGGAGGGCAGGACCATGTCGGCCGCGCAGAGCTCGCGCCGCACGCCCGCGTCGTCCAGCAGGGTCGAGTTGGTCAGCACGGCCACGGGCACGTTCGGCAATATCTTGCGGCAGCCCGCCAGGATCTCGGCCAGGCCGGAATTGAGCGTGGGCTCGCCCGAGCCGCCCAGGGTGACCACGTCCGGGGCCTCGAAGCCCTCGGCCTTCCAGGCCGCCAGCTCGTCCAGGAGCTCGCGGGGCGGGACCCAGGTCTTGCGCTCGCGGGTGCGCACCCGGGTGGGCCCCACCTCGCAGTACACGCAGTCCATGGAGCAGACCTTGGAGCCCAGGAGGTCCAGGCCCAGGGACCGGCCCAAGCGGCCGGACAGGACGGGTCCGAAGACGAAACGGTACATCTCGCTTGACTCCCAAAGCCCGCGCCGGTACGCAGGGCCCATGATTCCATCCGGACAAATCGTCGTGCTCATCAGCCCCCAGGGCAAGCGCTACATGCACAAGCTCACGCCCGGCGGCGAGGTCCACACCCAGGAGGGCAAGCTCTCCCTGGACGATGTGGCCGAGGCCGGCTACGGCGGCTGCGCGCGCACCCACCTGGGCAAGCCGTACCTCGTGCTCAAGCCCACGGTCTATGATCTCATCAAGGGCGTCAAGCGCCAGACCCAGATCATGTACCCCAAGGAGATCGGCTACGTGCTCCTCAAGCTCGGCATCGGCCCGGGCAGCACGGTCATCGAGTCCGGCACGGGCTCGGCCGGTCTGACCCTGGCCCTGGCCTGGTTCGTGGGCGACACGGGCAAGGTCTACACCTACGAGCGCCGCGAGGACTTCTTCAAGCTGGCCATGAAGAACCTGGACCGCGTGGGGCTGTTGCACCGCGTGGAGCAGGTGAACCAGGACATCGAGCAGGGCTTCAAGCACACCGGGGCCGACGCCCTGTTCCTGGACGTGCGCGAGCCCTGGCTCTACCTCGAGCACATCCCCCGCGCCGTGACCCCGGGCGCCATGTGCGGGTTTTTGCTGCCGACCACGAACCAGGTGAGCGAGCTGTTGCGCGGCCTGGACGCGGGCCCGTTCGCCGAGATCGAGGTCCTGGAGATTTTGGTTAGGCGCTACAAGCCCGTGGCCGACCGGCTGCGGCCCGACGACCGCATGGTGGCCCACACCGGCTTCCTCATCTTCGCCCGGTACATGGAAAAGCCCGAGCCCCTGCTCCTGCCCGAGACCGACGCAGAGGCCGAGGACCCGGCAGCGGGCCCGCTCATGCCCGAGCCGGACGAGTCCGAGGAGGAGCCGCCCCAACTGGGCGACGAAGGCTCCTGCGGGTGCGAAGACCCGGCTGAATGAGCCTTGGGTTCTTTTACGGAAATACAGAAAGGCGGCTCCAAGCGGGGCCGCTTTTTTTGCGGCGGCGGCACTGGACAGGATCGACTGATATGTTTATAAAATGAGAAAAAATCGACACGTTTTTGCGATGTGTCGAAGCCGCCGACAGATGGAGCGTTCGCCCATGGGCAAGAAAAAACATGCAGTTGACCCGCTCAAGCCGTACAACCGGCTGCCTCTGCTGCCGCCCAAGGCCGAGCTGGAGACCAAGGCCGTGCTCAAGGCCTGCGTGGCCGCCCGGGCGGCCCTGGCCGAACTCAAGGCCAGCGGCGGGCTGATCCCCAACCAGGCCGTGCTCATCAACGCCATTCCCCTGCTGGAGGCCAGGGACAGTTCGGCCATCGAGAACGTGGTCACCACCAACGACAAGCTCTACCAGGCGGCCCTGGACGAAGACGGCAAGCACGACCCCGGGACCAAGGAGGTCGTGCGTTACCGCCGGGCTCTGCGTGAGGGCTTCGAGGGGCTCAAGAAGCGGCCCCTGTCCACGAACCTGTTCCGCTCCCTGTGCGCCACCATCAAGGGCCGGGAGGTGGACGTGCGCAAGGTGACGGACACCACGCTCAAGAACCAGGACGGCAAGGTCGTGTACACCCCGCCCGTGGGCGCGGACCTGCTGCGCGATCTCCTGGCCAATCTGGAGCTCTATCTCCACGCCGAGGACGACCTGGACCCCCTGGTGCGCATGGCCGTGGCCCACTACCAGTTCGAGGCCATCCATCCCTTCCTTGACGGCAACGGCAGGACCGGCCGGATCATCAACATCCTGTTCCTGGTGGAGCGGGGGCTCCTGGACCTGCCCGTGCTCTATCTGAGCCGCTTCATCATCGTGCGCAAGGCCGAGTACTACCGGCTCCTGGCCGGGGTCACCACGAACAACAGCTGGGAGCCCTGGATTCTCTTCATGCTGGAGGCTGTGGCGGACACGGCGCGCGAAACCGTGGAGCGCATCCGGCGCATCCGGGACCTGTTCGACGCGGCCTGCGAACGCGTCCGCCGGGAGTTGCCCAAGACCTACTCCAAGGAGCTCATGGAGGTTCTCTTCGAGCTGCCGTACTGCCGCATCAACGTGCTGGTGGAGCGCGGCATTGCCCAGCGCCAGACCGCTGCGACCTACCTGGACGCGCTGGAGAAAATCGGCATTCTCAAGAGTGAGCAGAAGGGCCGGGACAAGCTCTTCCGCAACCTGGAACTGGAAAAGGCCCTGCGCAACTGACCTGTCCACGCCATCGACAGATCAGAAAAACGTGTCGATGGAATGAGAAAACATCGACACGTTTGCCGGGACGCGAACCTAATGAAAAAGGCGGGGCCAGCCCCGCCTTTTCGTTTTCCGCGAATGTCCCGAAGGGACCTAGAACAGCTTTCTTTTCGCGAAGTACACGGCCATGCCCACGCCCACCGCGGTCATGATGCCCAGGGCCGCCAGATACCCGTATTCCCAGTCCAGCTCGGGCATGCCCTTGAAGTTCATGCCCCAGACCCCGGCCAGGAAGGTGAGCGGGATGAAGATGGTGGCCACGCCGGTGAGGAACTTGATGGTCCGGTTCATGCGCATCCCGGCCAGGGAGATGTGCAGTTCGAGCATGGCGGTCAGAAGGTCGTGCAGGGTCTTGACCTCGTCCACCACCTTGGCCGTGTGGTCGCGCACGTCGCGCATGTAGCCCTCGCTCGCCTCGCTGAACTCGCCCACCTCGTCGCCCGAGAGCTGGGTGAGCACCTCCTGCATGGGCGAGAGCGCGTTGCGCAGGAACAAAATCTCGCGCTTGAGCCGGTAGATCACCCGCAGGGTGTCCTCGTCCGGGTTCTCGGCCAGCTCGTCCTCCAGCTCCTCGGCCTCGGCCGCGATCTTGCCGAGCGTCACCGAGGCCCGGTCCATGATCGAGTCGAGCAGGGCGATGACGATGTAGCCCGGCCCGGCCGTGCGGATGCGGCCCTTGCCCCGGCGCAGGCGGGCGATGATCGGCTCGCAGAGGTTCGCCGCGCTCTCCTGGAAGGTGAGCACGTAGTTGGGGCCCCAGAGCACGCAGACCTGCTCCTCGATGAGCTGGCCCTTTTCGGCCGAGAAATCCACGCTCTTGAGCACCAGGAAGGCCTGGCCGTCGTCCAGCTCCTCGGCCTTGGGCCGCTGGCTCGTGTCCAGGATGTCCTCGAGCACCAGCGGCGAGAGCCGGAACCACTCGCCCACCCGGCGGATGAGCTCGGGCTCGTGCACGCCCATGATGTTGATGAGGTGGACGCGGCCGTCGTCCGGGGGCGGCGGTCCCGAGTCCGGCAGCTCGCAGCAGGCCTCGGTGACCTCGCCCGCGGTGAACGAGATGCTGCTCAAGGTCGGGTGGAAGTCGCGGTCCTGGCCCACGTAGACCAGCAGGCCCGGGGACTGGCCCACGCTCTCGGGCTTGCGGCGGTGGAATGCGCGCATGGCTCTCCTTGGGACGGCTGTGGAACCCTGCTCCCTCCATACGGAAAGGGCGTGGCGGGCGCAACCTCGGCCAAGAAAAAATACAGGGAGGGCAATGCCCTCCCCGTGTTTCCGTGAAACGGGCGAAGCCGCCTACTTCTTGACGCGGGTGTACACGCCCTGGGCCACCACCTTGGAGCCCTTGCCCGCCTCCATGTAGGTGAGCTTCATGGTGCCCGTGGCCTTGTCGTATGTCCCGAAGAACATGCCGTCGTCGTCCACCATGGAGACCTTGCCGTCCTCGTCGATGAGGCCCAGGATCATCTCCTTGTGCTTGGCCGAGGAGCGTTCGCCCGAGAAGCGGCCCTCCTCCTGCTGGTCGATGCGCAGGGTGAACTCCTTGCCGGACACGAACTGGGGCTTGGCCACGTCCTGGTGGTGGGGGAGGGTGCCGTGGACCACGGCCTTGCCCGTGGAGGTCCACTGGCCCTTGAGGTCCGGGTAGTCGCCCGCCAGGGCCGGGACAGCGGCGAGGAGGGTCAGGGCCAGGATCAGGAGGATGACGCGTCGCATGGGCCGCTCCTTGGTTGGGATTGCGCCGGAAAACAAACGTTACAGAAGCGCAATGTTTCTGACAACCGGGGGACCTCCTGGGATAGGGAGGAAGAGAAGGGCGTCCGCCGAGGAAAATAATCCCTCGCCCGGCGGCCCCGTGCTATTCAGGCGGAGGAAGCGGGCGGCCGACGTCCACCCGGCCCGCGTCCCGGAGAGCCATGGCCACGACCGAAGCCCTTCTCGCGCTGGTCCAGAACATCTCCATCCTTCTGGCGGCGATCCTCATCTTCGACCTTTTCCCGGCCCGGGGAAGGCTGCTGGACACGTTGCCGAACCGGCTGGTCCTGGGGGTCGTGCTGGGCGTGCTCGTGGTGGTGATCATGCTCACCCCCTGGAAGCTGGCCCCGGGCGTGGTCTTCGACACCCGTTCCGTGCTCATCGGCGTGTCGGGCCTGTTCTTCGGCACCCTGCCCACGGTCCTGTGCATGGTCATGTCCGCGGCCTACCGCCTGTACCAGGGCGGCCAGGGGGCGCTCACCGGGGTCTCGGTGATCCTGGCCTCGGGGTGCATCGGCGTGGCCTGGCGCTATGCCCGGAAAAGGCCCCTGCACGACATCTCCTGGGGCGAGCTCTTCCTGTTCGGCCTGGCGGTCCACGTGGCCATGCTCCTGCTCATGTTCACCCTGCCCCTGGACGTGGCGCTCTCCGCGCTTTCCCGCATCACCCTGCCGGTCCTGCTGGTCTATCCCGCGGGCACGGCCCTCACCGGCACGCTCCTGGCCAAGCGCCTGCGGATCGAGCGCGTGCGCGAGGACCTGGCCGAGAGCGAGACCCTGTTCCGCAAGCTCTTCGAGGACCACGCCGCGGTGAAGCTGATCCTGGACCCGGAGACCGGGCGGATCATGGACGCCAACCACGCGGCCGCGGCCTTCTACGGCTGGTCCCGGGAGCGGCTCCGGGAGATGCGCATCCAGGAGATCAACACCCTGCCGCCCGGGGAGGTGCGCACCCATCTGGCCCGGGCCATGGGCCAGGAGCAGCTGCGCTTCGAGTTCCGGCACCGCCTGGCCGACGGCTCGGCGCGCGACGTGGAGGTCCTGAGCGGGGTCATCCGGCACAAGGGCAGGATGGTGCTGCACTCCATCGTGCACGACATCTCGGACCGCAAGCGCATGGAGCAGGAGTTCCTGCGGGCCAAGGAGCAGGCCGAGGCCGCCAACCGGGCCAAGTCCGAGTTCCTGGCCATCATGAGCCACGAGATCCGCACCCCGCTCTCCGGGGTCATGGGCATGCTCCAGCTCCTGGCGGACTCCGCGGCGGAGGGCGAGCAGCGGGAGTGGGTCGAGGCCTCCCTGGCCGCCAGCCGCCACCTGAACCAGATCCTGAGCGACGTCCTGGACCTCTCCAGCGTGGAGGCCGGGAAGATGAGCCTGCGGCGGACCCCGTTCACCCTGGAGCAGGCCGTGAACCCGGTGCTCGGGGCCCTGGCCGCCACGGCCCGGGGCAAGGGCCTGGCGTTCTCGGCCGAGATCTCGCCCGGGCTGGCCCGGCCGCTTTTGGGGGACCCGGGCCGCCTGCGCCAGATCGTCTTCAACCTGGCGGGCAACGCGCTCAAGTACACCGAGCGGGGCGAGGTCCGCATCGAGGCCTATCCGCTGCCCATGGTTCCGTCCGGCGCGGACCTGGTCCTGCACGTGGTCGTGAAGGACACGGGCATCGGCATCCCGGACGCCCGGCTCCGGGACATCTTCGAGCCCTTCACCCAGATCGAGAACCCCTTCACCCGGCGCCAGGGCGGCATCGGGCTGGGCCTGAGCATCGTGCGGCGGCTGGTGCGGCTCATGGGCGGATCGCTGGCCGTGAGCTCCGAGCCGGGCGCGGGCACCGAGGTGCACTTGAGCCTGCCCATGAGCCTTGCCGGGGACGGGGCCCAGGCGCCCGCTCCGGCGGCCGGGGGCGAGGCCCGGGTCCCGGAGGGCCTGCGGCTGCTCCTGGTGGAGGACGAGCGGATCAACCGGCTGGCGGTGCAGCGCATGCTGGAAAGGGACGGCCACCGGGTGATCGCCGTGGCCAGCGGACAGGACGCCCTGGCCGCCCTGAAGGCCGGGGAGGTGGACGCGGTGTTCATGGACATCCAGATGCCGGACATGGACGGCCTGGAGGTCGCCCGGATCATCCGGGCCGACGCCTCCCTGGGCCGGAACTCCCGCGTGCCGATCATCGCGCTCACGGCCCACGCCATGTCCGGGGACCGGGAGCGGTTCCTGGCCGCGGGCATGGACGGCTATCTGCCCAAGCCCGTGGAGCTGCCGGAGCTGCGGCGGGAGCTGGCCCGCGTCCTGGCGGGCCGCTGAAAAATCCGCGCTGGCTGCGTTGCCTCAAAAAAACCAGACCCTCGCGTATGGGAGCATACGTGTCGGGCCTGGTTTTTTCTCGCGCCTGGCCCGCGCGTTTTTTGAGCGGCCCGCGGCACCCTCCGGGGTTTCGCGGCAAGGCTTTTTCAACTGCCGTCCCGGCGCTTGCGGCTGCCCTCGTAGAGTTCATAGACCAGCAAACGGCACTCGATCTTGGCGTTCCAGAACGGGATGCGGCGGCTGGGCTTGAGGCCCACGTGCCTGGCCAGGTCCGGGTTGCCGCAGAGGATGGCCGCGCGCCAGCCCTGGCAGCGCTGCTTCAAAAAGTCGCCCAGGGCCTTGTAGGTCTCGCGCAGGGGCCCCTCGTCGCCCAGGCGCACGCCGTATTCCGGATTCATGATCACCAGGCCCGGGCCGGGCGGCACGTCCAGGTCCCGGAAGTCGCAGACCCGGGTGCGGAGCAGCTCGTCCACCCCGGCGCGGGTGGCGTTCTGGTGGCAGGCGGCCATCTGGGCCGGGTCCTTGTCCGTGGCCAGGAACCGGCCCTCGGCCAGGTCGCGCACGCGCTCCTCGGCCGCGCGCAACAGCCCTTCCCAGACCCGGTGGCGATAGCCCGGCACGTGCATGAAGGCGAAGTTCTCGCGCGCCAGTCCCGGCGCCCGGTCCTGGGCCAGGTGCGCGGCCTCCACGGCCAGGGTGCCGGAGCCGCACATGGGGTCCAGGAACCGGCCGCCCTGGGCCGCGATCCCGGGCCAGCCCGCGGCCAGGAGCATCCCGGCCGCCAGGGTCTCCTGGAGCGGGGCCTTGCCCGGCATGGTGCGCCAGCCCCGGCGCGAGAGCGAGTCGCCGGTGGCGTCCAGGTACACGGCCGCGTCCGAGCCCTGCCAGTAGAGGAACACGCAGGAGCGGTCCTGCTCCGGGCCCGAGTCCGGCCGCCGGCCCTTCCTGGCCGCGATGCGGTCCACCAGGGCGTCCTTGAGCTTGAGGTTGGCGAAGCGCGAGTCGCGCACGGCCTCGGTGCGCAGGGCCGAGGACACGGACACGTAGCCGTCGGCCGGAATGAGCTCCTCCCAGGGAATCTTTCCCGCCTCCTCATACAGCCCGTCCGGCCCGGGCGCCCGGAACCGCGCCAGCTCGTAGAGCACCCGGTGGCCGGTGCGCAGCTCCAGGTTGAGCTTGAGGCAGTCGCTCAAGGTCCCCCGGCATTCCACGCCCGAGACCAGCTCGCGCACGCCGTCCATTCCCAGGTCCCGCAGCTCCTGCCCCAGATACGGGGGCAGGGCCTTGGGGCAGGTGACCAGGAGGGTGGTTTCGTCTTTCCAGGGATTCATTGCTTTGTGCACCGTATGGGGTCCAGGGGCCCGTGGCCCCTGGCCGCCGGAGGCTTTCTTCCTGCTACACCAGCGCGGACAGGTCGTAGGTCCCGGCCGACTCCACCCGGACCTTGACCATCTGCCCGGGCTTGAGGGTCTTGCCCTGGGGCGCGGACACGAACGTGCTGCCGTCCACTTCCGGGGCCTGGAACCAGGCCCGGCCCTTGAACAGGCCCGGCCATTCCGGGTGCGGGCCCTCCAGGAGCACCTCGATTTTCCGGCCCACGCAGCCCTCCATGCGCTCGGCCGCGATTCCGGCCTGGAGCTCCATGATCGCGGCCCGGCGCTGGTCCTTGACCCGCTGGGGCACGCGGCCCGGGAGCTTGGCCGCGGGCGTGCCCTCCTCGGGGTGGAACGGGAACACGCCCAGGTGGGTGAACCGGGTCCGGGCCACGAAGTCGTACAGGGTCTGGAAGCGCTTCTCGGTCTCGCCGGGGTAGCCCACGATGAGCGAGGTGCGCAGGGCGGCCTCGGGGAAGCGTTCGCGGATGCGGTCCACCACCTTGCGGGGGTCCGTGGCGAAGGGCCGGCCCATGGACTTGAGGATCGCGGGATGGGCGTGCTGCAGGGGCACGTCGAAGTAGGGCAGCAGCGGCGGCCCGGCGCTGGCCAGGAAGTCCAGGACCGGCGCGGTGAGCCCGGCGGGGTAGAGGTACATGAGCCGCAGCCAGCGCAGGCCCGGCAGGGGCAGGAGCCGCTCCAGGAGCCGGGGCAGGCCGTCCTTGACGCCCAGGTCGCGGCCCCAGGCGGTGAGGTCCTGGCCCACGAGCACCAGCTCGGACACGCCCTGGCTCAGGAGGTCGCGGGCCTCCACGGCCAGGCTCTGGAGCTTCACGCTCGTGTGCGGGCCGCGGATGGACGGGATGGTGCAGAACCGGCAGCGGTTGTTGCAGCCCTCGGAGACCTTGAGATAGGCCGAGGCCGGGCCCGTGGACAGGGCCCGGGACCGGGGCGCGCGGAAGGCGCGCTTGCCCAGGGCCTTGGCCGCGAGAAGGGGCCAGCGGTCCAGCTCGCGGGTGGAGAGCCAGAGGTCCACCTCGGGCAGCCCGGCCTGGAGCTCCGTCCCGAAGCGCGAGACCAGGCACCCGGCCACGGCCAGCACGGGCCTGGCCTCCAGCCCGGCCAGGCGGTCCGAGAGGCCCAGGATGGTGGACAGGGATTCCTCGATGGCCGGGCGGATGAAGCCGCAGGTGTTCACCAGCACGAGGTCGGCCGCGGCGGGGTCGTCCTCGGGGACCAGATCCACGCCCAGGGCCCCCAGCAGGCGCTCGGTGTCCACGCGGTTCTTGGGGCAGCCCAGGCTCACGGTATGGACTTTCACCTTGATCATCCGGGGAGCATAACCGGGATCGGGCGTTCTGCAAAGGACATCGGGCGCCTTGCTCTCGTGTTCCGTCCGTGCGAATATGGGCGAAATTCGGAGACAGGGGGTTCGGCCATGAATCCGCAGGCCCTGGACCAGGGCAAACGCTATCTCGTGGGCGTGATCGGCAACAAGGCTTCGCTCCTGCCGTTCTGGGAGCTGTTCGTGAACCAGGGCAGCGGCAACGTGCTTTCCGAGCTGGGCCTGGTGGCCGCGGCCCTCACCGGCGGGCCTTCTGCCGAGCCGTTCGGCCCGGGCATGAACCTGCCGGTGTACCCGGACTTCCAGGCCATGCTCACGGCCCACCCCGAGATCAACCTGGTGCTGGAGTCCACGGGCGACGTGGAACTGCTGCACTCCCTGCGCCGGGACCTGCCGCCCGAGATCGCCCTGGTGGAGCGGGCCGCGGCCGGATTCTTCGTGCGCCTCCTGTCCACGGAGCAGATGTGGGTGGCCTGCAAGGTGGACCTCATGCACACCCAGACCCTGCTCAAGTCCATCTCCGACCAGCTCTCGGACGACATCTTCTTCCTCTCGCCCCAGGGCCACGTGCTGGACGTGAACGAGACCGCCTGCAAGCGCCTGGGCAGGACCAAGAAGGACTTCATCGGCAAGGACTTCCGCGAGGCCTTCCAGGTCCTGCACTGCCCGCCGCCGGAAAGGCTCTGCGACACGCCGGTGGAGACCACGGTGCGCACGGGCGAGCCCTCGGAGGCCGTGCAGAGCGAGATCGACGACGCCGGGCGGGTGCGCTACTACCGCATCTACACCTACCCGATCTTCGACGACGAGCGCCGGCTCGTGAACGTGGTGGCCATGCGCCGGGACATCACGCGGCGCACCGAGATGGAGCAGCGGCTCCAGCAGTCCGAGAAGCTCGCCTCCATCGGCCAGCTGTCCACCTACATCGCCCACGAGATCCGCAACCCGCTGTTCGCCATCTCCGGGTTCGCCAACTCGCTCCTGCGCCAGGGCAACCAGGACCAGGCCTCGCGCGAGAAGCTGGCCATCATCCTGGAGGAGTCCAAGCGCCTGGACACGATTTTGAAGAGCATCATCAACTTCTCCCGGCCCACCGAGGGCCGCGAGACGGCCATGGACGTGAACCTGGTGGCCGAGCAGAGCGCCGAGATCATGCGCCAGGACTGCGAAAAGGCCGGGGCGCGCGTGCGCCTGGAATCGGCCCAGGGTTTGGCCAAGGCCCAGGCCGACCCGGAGATGATCAAGCAGTGCCTCATCAACCTCATCAAGAACGCCATCGAGGCCATGCCCGAGGGCGGGGAGATCATCATCCGCACGGGCATGACCCTGGATCGCGTCACCGTGGAGGTCACGGACACGGGCCCGGGCATCCCCCTGGAGGTGCGCGACAAGGTCTTTTCCCCGTTCTTCTCCACCAAGGGCAAGGGCTCGGGCCTGGGCCTGGCCATGATCCGCAAGATCATGGACGACATCGGCGGGGACGTGACCCTGTCCAGCGTGGAGGGGGAGGGCGCCAGCGTGACGCTCCATCTGCCGCCCGCGCTCGCGCCGGACGCCAAGACCGAAGAATAGAAGGTGTCGGGGAGGAGCGTTCCGCGGAGTCCTACGGAGGTGTCTCCCAGGAGGTCTTCCGGGCAATCTCCTCCCGCGACCCGATGAACATGGACCATTTCCAGGCCAGGGGCAAGGCCCAGGCCTGATCCCTGTCAATCCGCTATTTCCGCGTTTTTGACCGCCATTTTCCCGCTGTTTTCCGCACCCGTGAAAATCCGGGGCTAGGCTGACCGCACAAGGAGGCGGCCATGGCCCTGCAGACCCAGCTCATCACCAACTTCACCTCCGGCGAGCTCTCGCCCCGGCTGGAAGGCCGCGTGGACCTGGCCCGCTACTACAACGGCTGCCGCGAACTCAAAAACTTCATCGTGCACCCGCACGGCGGGGCCTCCCGGCGCGGCGGGTTCCGCCTGGCCGCCGAGGCCGGCAACCCGGCCAAACCCTCCCTGCTCCTGGCCTTCGAGTTCAACGCCGAGCAGGCCTATGTGCTCGAGTTCTTCGAGGACGCCGCGGGCAACGGCAAGATGCGCGTGTTCAAGGACAGCGGCCTGGTCCTGGACGGGGGCGGCGCGGTGTACGCGCTCGGCTCGCCGTACGCCCAGGCCGACTTCGCGCGGCTGCGCCATGTGCAGTCCAACGACACGCTCTTTCTCGTGCACCCGGATCACCCGCCGCGCACCCTGACCCGCACGGACCACGCGGCCTGGGCCTTCGCCGAGATCGCCTTCACCGGAACCCCCGAGGCCTGGGGCCCGGGCAACCAGCCCACCGCGGTCTGCTTCTTCGAGCAGCGGCTCGTGCTGGCGGCCACGCCGGGCGAGCCCAACACCCTCTGGTTCTCGCGCGCGGGCGACTTCTTCGACCTGCGCACCGCCACCCGGGAAGTGCCCCTGGACGGCTGGCGCGACGTGGAGATCGCGGACAACGGGCAGAACGCCACGGACGGCCGCGCGGGCAACCGCTTCACGCTCTACGCCGGGGACGCCTCGTTCCAGGGCGGCAGCGCGCTCAAGGGCCGCGACCCCTCGGGCGCGGAGATCCGCTACTACCGCTACAAGGGCGCGCTCACGCGCCTGGCCGCCACCGCGGACCTCACCGTGACCTTCACCGACGACACGCCCGCGGCCGCGCAGATCGAGAGCGTGCACGACGCCTCCGGGGCCCTGCGCGCGGCCTTCTGGGAGGAGTTCGCGCCGGGCGAGCGCATCCCCGCGCCCACGGGCCAGGGGCCCGAGGAGGACGACGGCATCGAGGTGACCCTGGCCGCGGCCCAGGCCAACGCCATCGAGTTCCTGGCGCCCAAGTCCCGGCTCTGGGTGGGCACGGCCGGGGCCGAATGGACCCTGGGCGGCGAGGGCGGCGGGGCCGTGACGCCCTTGTCCATCAAGGCCTCCCTGGAGGGCGTGGCCGGGGCCGCGCGAGTGCGGCCCGAGGCCGTGGGCCAGGCCACCCTGTTCGTCCAGCGCCAGGGCCGCAAGCTCCGCGAGCTGACCTACCGCTTCGAGTCCGACGGCCTGGCCTCCCGCGACCTGACGCTCCTCGCCGAGCACCTGACCCGGGGCGGGATCACGGCCCTGGCCTACGCCCAGGAGCCGGACTCCGTGCTCTTTTGCGTCCGGGCCGACGGGACGCTTCTGGCGCTCACCTACGAGCCGGACCAGGACGTGATCGCCTGGTCGCGCATGGACACGGCCGGGAGCTTCGAGGCCCTGGCCTGCGTGCCGGGCGCGGGCCGGGACCAGCTCTGGGCCGTGGTCCGGCGCCTGGTGGACGGGGCGGAGAAGCGCTTCGTGGAGGTGCTCGACCCCGGGCTCACCCCGGAGCGCGACGCGGCCCACGGCTTTTTCGTGGACTGCGGCCTGACCTACGAGGGCGAACCCGCGGCCCGGGTCACGGGGCTCGCCCATCTGGCGGGCGAGACCGTGCAGGTCCTGGCCGACGGCGCGGTGCTCCCGCCCAGGCAGGTGGACGGCGAGGGCGGCATCGACCTGGACCGGTCCGCCTCGGTGGTCCACGCGGGCCTGGGCTATGAGTCCGCGCTCACCACCATGCGCCTGGAGACCGGCCAGGGCGAGTCCCAGACCAGGAAGAAGCGCGTGACCCAGGTGGCCGTGCGCTTTTACCGGACCCTGGGCGGCAGCCTGGGCGCGCCGGACGGGCCGGTGGAAACCATGCATTTCCGGGCCTCGGGCGGGGCCATGGACCGGGCTCCGGAGCTCTGGTCCGGGGACCGGGTGGTCAAGTTCCCGCAGGGCTCGAACACCGACGGGCTCGTGCGCATCACGGCCGATCAACCCCTGCCCATGACCGTGCTTCTCGTCTCTCCGGTGGTGGCGGTCCAGTCCTAGGCAGGGCGCAAACGGAGGATTCCATGGGCGGAAACGCGGACATGAGCGGCTCGCTCCTGCGGGCCGGGCTGGACCTGGGCCGGAACCTGGCCCGTTCCCGGGAGCGCGGCGACGGCGACGCGGCCGAGGCGGCCGTGATCCTGGCCCGGGAGCGGGCCGCGGAGGA
>DFYP01000081.1 GCA_002382645.1 Desulfovibrio sp. UBA4079
CAGCGGCTACTCCTCGCGGTTGCCCGCGTCGTTGTCCCGGATCGCCGCGCGACGGATCTTGCCGTTGACCGTCTTGGGGAGCGCGTCTGTGAAGTCGATGATACGCGGGTACTTGTACGGTGCGGTTCGCTTCTTCACCCAGGTCTGGAGCTCGCGCACGAGCTCTTCGCCTCCGGCATAGCCGTCGTTCAGCACGATCGTGGCCTTCACGGCATGGCCGCGCACCGGATCCGGCACGCCCGTGACCGCGCACTCGCGTACGGCGTCGTGCTCGAGGAGCACGCTCTCCACCTCGAACGGGCCCACGCGGTAGCCCGAGCTCTTGATCAGGTCGTCGGTGCGGCCCATGAACCAGTAGTAGCCGTCCTCGTCCACCCAGGCCTTGTCGCCGGTGTGGTAGAAGCCGTCGATGATGACCTTGGCCGTGCGCTCGGGCTCGTCCAGGTAGCCCTGGAACAGGCCGAGCACCCCGCCTTCCTTGAGCCGGATGCAGATCTCGCCCTCCACGCCGGGCTCGCAGGGCCGGCCCTCGTCGTCCATGAGCACCAGGTCCCAGCCCGGGCAGGGCTTGCCCAGGCTGCCGGGCTTGGGATTCATGCAGCGGAAGGTGGCGATCTGGAGGCAGGTCTCGGTCTGGCCGTAGCCCTCGTAGATGGGCAGGCCCGTGGCGGTCTGCCAGTCGCGGAACACGCTCTCGTTGAGGAGCTCGCCGGCCGTGACGCAGTGGCGCAGGTGCGAGAGGTCGAAGGACTTGAGGTCCTGGCGCACCAGGAAGCGGTACACCGTGGGCGGGGCGCAGAAGGTGGTGACCTTGTGCTCCGCGATGATCTGCAAGAGCTCGGCCGGGTCGAACTTGCCCCGGAAGTCCCAGACAAAGACCGCGGCCCCGGCCAGCCACTGGCCGTAGAACTTGCCCCAGACGCTCTTGGCCCAGCCCGTGTCGGACAGGGTCAGGTGCAGGTCCCCGGGCTCCAGGTCGTGCCAGTAGGCCGCGGTGGTGTAGTGGCCCAGGGGATAGGTGAAGGAGTGCAGGACCATCTTGGGCATGCCCGTGGTGCCCGAGGAGAAGAAGATGACCATGGGGTCGCGTCCGCCCGGGGAGTCCGGGGTGCGCGGGAAGCTCGCGTCGGCCGAGGCCAGCAGGGGCTCGAAGCCCAGCCAGCCGTCCGCCTTGGGCTCGGCGCCCACCTGCACCAGCAGGGACAGGGTCGGGCACTTGGGCAGGGCCGCGGCCACCCGGTCGGCCACCGAGTCCTCCACGATGGCCGCCTTGACGTGGGCGAAGTTCACCCGGAACTCGATGTCGTGCGGGGTCAAGAGCGAGGGCGAGGGGATGGGCAGGGCCCCGATGCGGTGCAGGGCCAGCATGCAGACCCAGTACTCCACGCGGCGGTAGAGGATGAGCATGACCCGGTCGCCCTTGGCCAGGCCCTGGGCGGTCAGCGCGTTGGCCAGGCGGGCCGAGCGCTCCTGGAACCAGCCGAAGTCGTACTCCCGGCGCTTTCCCTGCGGGTCCACGTGGACCATGGCCAGGGTCTTGGGATCGGCCTTGTCCAGGAAGTCGAAGGCGAAGTTGTAGGTCTCCGGGGCATCGACCCGGAACTGCTCCAGGAATTCTTCGTAGCTGGCCGGTTTGAGCTTGTGCATTTTTCCCACCCCTCTACAGGATCACGTCCAGGAACACGGCCTGCTTGCCATCGAGGCCCCGCAGGGCGTGCGGGGTCTTGGAGTCGAAGTACAGGCTGTCCCCGGGCGCGAGTTCCAGGACCTTGCGGTCCAGGCGCACCTCCAGGCGGCCCTCCAGCACGTACATGAACTCCTGGCCCGTGTGGTGGTTGAAGGACAGGTCCTTCTCCTCCTTGGGCGGCACGGTGATGAGGAAGGGCTCCATGCGGCGGCCCTTGAACTTGGCGGCCAGGTCCCGGTAGTCGTAGGTCTTGCGCCGGACCACCGAGAGCCCCTCGCCCTTGCGCACCAGGGCGTAGTTGCGCAAATGGGCGTCCTCGCCGGAGATCAGGCTGGTGAGGTCCACCTGGCAGGCCTGGGCCACCTTGAGCAGGTAGCCCACCGGGATTTCCACGGTGCCGGACTCGTAGAGCCGGACCTCGTCGGGGGCCACGCCGAGCTTGTCGGCCAGGCCCTCCACGCTGAGGTCCAGGGCGTCGCGCAGGCCGCGCAGGCGCGGGGCGATCTGCTTGTAGGCGTCTTCCATGGGCAACTCCTTGGGGCCTTCGGGCCCCGTGCTACTGCATGGCCTCGGGGAACAGCCGGGCGGCCTCCTCGCGCAGCTTGTACTTCTGGATCTTGCCGCTGGCGGTCATGGGATAGGCATCCACGAAGCTGANNGTCCTCGGGCTCCATGGTCACGCCGTCGCGCAGGATCACGAAGGCCCCGACCTCCTCGCCGTACTTGCGGCTGGGCACGCCCACCACCTGCACGTCCAGGATGCCCTCCATGGTGTAGAGGAACTCCTCGATCTCCCGGGGATAGACGTTCTCGCCGCCGCGGATGATCATGTCCTTGAGCCGTCCGGTGATGGAGAGGTAGCCCTCCTCGTCCATGACGCCCAGGTCCCCGGAGTGCAGCCAGCCGTCCTCGTCCACGGCCTTGGCCGTGGCTTCGGGGTTGTTGTAGTAGCCCTTCATCACGTTGTAGCCCCGGCAGCAGACCTCGCCCACCTGGCCGCTGGGCAGCTCCTGGTTGGTCTCGGGGTTGACCACCCGGACCTCGATCTCGGGCATGGCCCGGCCCACGGTCTCGGTCATCTGGCGCAAGCTGTCGCCCACCCGGGTCTGGGTCATCACCGGCGAGCCCTCGGTGAGGCCGTAGCAGATGGTGATCTCGCGCATGTTCATCTCGTTGATGGCCCGCTTCATGAACTCCACCGGGCAGGGCGAGCCGGCCATGATGCCGGTGCGCAGGCTCGAGAAGTCGAACTTCTTGAACAGCTTGTGCTCCAGGATGGAGATGAACATGGTGGGCACGCCGTAGGCCGCGGTGCACTTCTCCTGGTCGACGCTGGCCATGACCAGGAGCGGGTCGAAGCCCTCGAGCAGGACCATGGTGGCGGCGTGGGTCACGATGGCCATGACGCCCAGCACGCAGCCGAAGCAGTGGAACAGGGGCACGGGCAGGCAGACGCGGTCCTTCTCGGTGAAGCGCTGGTTCTCGCCGATCCAGAAGCCGTTGTTGCCGATGTTGTAGTGGGTCAGCTGCACGCCCTTGGGGAACCCGGTGGTGCCCGAGGTGTACTGCATGTTCACCACGTCGTGCGGGGAAAGCGTGGCCTGGCGGGCCTGGTACTGCTCGTCCGTGACCATGGCGGAGAGCGCCATGACCTCGGGCACCGAGTACATGCCCCGGTGCTTTTCCAGGCCCAGGAACAGGATGCGCTTCAAGTGCGGGTAGTTGGCGGCCTTGAGGTGGCCGCGCTCCTGGTCCCGGAGCTCCGGGGCCAGTTCGTAGAGCGTGGCCACGTAGTCCACTTCGCGGAACCCGTCGATGAGGAACAGGTTCTCGCACTCGGACTGCTTGAGCAGGTAGGACAGCTCGTGGGAGCGGTAGTAGGTGTTCACCGTGAGGAGCACGGCCCCGATGCGGGCCGTGGCGAATTGCAGGGCCACCCAGTAGGGCACGTTGGTGGCCCAGACCGCCACCTTCTCGCCCTTCTCGATGCCCAGGGCCATGAGGCCCTTGGCCAGGGTGTCCACCAGGTCGGAGAACTGCCGGTAGGTCAGGCGGAAGTCGCGGTCCACATAGACCACGGCCTCGTTGTCCGGGAACCGCTCCACGGCCTCGTCGAGGATCTGGCCCAGGGTGCGTTCGCGCAGCGCTTGGCTCATGTCGCGCCCCCCGGCCCTATTCCGGGAAGTAGAGCACGGCGTAGATCTCGGCCGGCTCCGAGCCCTCGCAGCTCACGCTGTGGGGCACCACGGAGTTGAAGTAGATGCTGTCCCCGGGGCCGAGCACGGTCTTTTCCGGGCCGTAGACGATGGCCACCCGGCCCTTGTTGCAGAGGATGAACTCCTCGCCCTCGTGGGAGCTCATGGGGTGCCCCTCGCCCTCCTCGGGCAACAGCTCGATGAAGAAGGGCTCCATGTGGCGGTCGGTCTTGCCCTTGCCCAGGGAGAAGAAGCGCAGGCTGGCCTTGCTGCCCCGGCCCTGGTGCATGGTCAGCTCCTCGTGGCGCTCGCCCAGGCGGACCACCAGGGGGTCGCGGCTCACCTGGTCGTCCAGGAAGGTGCCCAGGCGCAGGCCCAGGGCCCGGGCGATTTTCAGGAGCGGTCCCAGGGAGGGGTAGAGGTCCTCCTCCTCCACGGCCTTGAGAAAGGCCTGGCTCAGGCCGGTGCGCTCGGCCAGCTGGGGCAGGGTCAGTTCCTTTTTCTCGCGGAATGAACGGATGCGTCCGCCGATCTTGGATTCCATGGCAAAGGCTCCTCCGTGGTGGCAGTGCTGTGCCGGCGGCGGCCGGCAGTGGGGCGTAAGTTTGGTGCATGTACCCAAAACTGTCCATGATGTCACGTTTCAGAAGAAAAAAACAGCGGAGCGAGTACCCGCTTGCAATGGTCATTCGGCCGGAGTTGCCAAGAATTTTGCCGCCGTGTAACACCGTGCCCAAGCGGGGAGCAGAGCATGAGCCAAGCGAACAAGGTGGACCAGGACCAGCAGCCGTTCGCGGCCGGACCCGACGCCAAACGGGCCCACGTGGACCCCGAGGCCCTCAAGCGCCAGAAGATCAAGGGGGTGTTCTCCTCCCAGGTGGTGGAGAAGATCGGCACCGGCACCACCACGCGCAAGACCATCAGCAAGATGTATTGGTTTGCCGAGCAGCGCGAGGACGGGGCCGTGGATGTCCAGCCCCTGAACACCCAGCACGTGCCCTCCGGACCCAAGACCGAGGTCCCCATGGAGGACTTTCTGGCCAAGTACCAGCCCGAACTCGAGTTCTACACCAAGATCGTCTATCCCAAGATGTGCGAGGTGGCGACCACCATCAAGCGCGCCGAGGAGCAGCGCGAGCGCGGGGCGCTGTACAGCGCGGAGTTCGAGTTCTCCAACGTGCTCAAGGTGGACGAGGAGAACGTGCGGGCCAACTTCGGCCTGGGGCTGACCTACATGGCCAAGGGCGAGAGCGCCAAGGCCAACGACATCTTCGGCCGGGTGGTGCACCTGGACGCGGCCTTCAACCAGGAGCACAAGCACCTGTTCAACGAGTTCGGCATCAGCCTGCGCAAGACCGGGATGCACGACCAGGCCATCGACTACTATACCCGGGCCCTGCAGATGACCCAGAACGACGAGAACCTGCACTACAACGTGGCCCGGGCCTATTTCGAGAAGGGCGACATCCCCAAGGCCGAATACCACCTGGACAAGTGCCTGGAGCTGAACAAGGCCCACGAAGAGGCCAAGAAGTTTCAGGAATTCATCAAGAGCAAGCTCGCCAAGTAGTCCCCAAAGGAGCAGTCATGATCCGTCGGTTGCTGTTGTCCTGTTGCGCCCTGGCCCTGCTGGCCGCCTGCCAGCCCACGGTCCTGACCCAGCCCATCGCGGTGTCCACCACCCCGTCCGGGGCCCAGGTCAAGGCCGACGACGGCCAGACCTGCCAGACCCCCTGCCAGGTGGCGCTCACCCGCAACGCGGACCACGCCCTGACCCTGAGCAAGGACGGCTTTCGCGAGCAGAGCATCCTCATCCACCGGCAGTACCAGAGCGACCGGGTCATGACCCGGGCCGTGAACGACGGGATGCAGAGCGGGCAGTTTTTCAAGAATCCCTACATGGGCATCAATTCCGGGGTGCAGTCCCTGGACGAGCAGGAGCAGACCGGCGAGGCCTACCAGCTCGTGCCCTCGGCCGTGAACGTGGCCCTGATCCCCTTGGGCGCGGCCCATGCCCCGTCCTCGGGCCTGCCCGGCATGGAGTCCCTGGACGCCTCGGACCAGGCCTGGATCGGCCGCAGCCTGGAGACCCTGGCCACGGGCCAGGGCCAGTCCTGGACCAACACGACCACGAATCTGCACTACCCCCTGTTCCCGGGCCCGGCCCGGCAGGAGAACGGGGTCTGGGTCCGGCCCTTCACCCTGCGCATGACCTCGGGCGGGATCACCCGCGACGCCTCGGGCACGGCCGCGCGCGTGGACGCGAACCAGTGGAGCCTGGGCGGCGTCCCGGCCCCGGTCCAGTCCGGCGGCGCGGGCAACGTGACCACGGCCCAGCCGCCCCAGATGGACCCGGGAGCGGCCGCCGCTGGCGCGGCCGTGGGCGCGGCCTCGGCGGTTTCCGTGCCCGTCGTCTCGGGCAAGGACAGCTCCAGCCACACGAGCACCACCACCAGCCCGGACGGTTCCAGCACCACCACCAAGACCAGCAAGACCTCGGTCAAGGGCAGCGTGAGCGTGAATCCCGTGGGCGCGGTGGAGGCCGTGGAAGAGCTGCTTGAGAGCGGCGCGGCCAAGTAGGGGGAAGGAACGTGCGCAACGTCCGCGTCATCGGCCACGTGGCCTTCGAGGATCTGGGATCCTTCAGCCACGTGCTCAAGGAAAAAGGCTGCGTCCTGGAGACGCGCCAGGCCGGGGTGGATGACCTGGGCTCGCCCCTGGACGCGGACCTGCTCGTGGTCCTGGGCGGGCCCATCGGGGTCTACGAGGAGGACCGCTACCCGTTCCTGGCCGACGAGATCGGGCTCATCCGCAAGCGCCTGGAGGCCCGCAAGCCCACCCTGGGCGTGTGCCTGGGCGCGCAGCTCATGGCCGCGGCCCTGGGCGCCAAGGTTTACCCGGGCCCGGCCAAGGAGATCGGCTGGAAGCCGCTGACCCTCACCGATTCCGGCAAGGCCTCCTGTCTCGCGCCCCTGGAGAACGTGGCCGTGCTCCACTGGCACGGGGACACCTTTGACCTGCCCGAGGGCGCGGAGCTCCTGGCCTCCACGGACATCTGCCCGCACCAGGCCTTCAGCCTGGGGAATTTCGGCCTGGCCCTCCAGTTCCACCCCGAGGCCCGGGCCCGGGACATGGAGCGCTGGCTCATCGGCCACACCTGCGAGCTGGGCGCGGCGGGCATCGACATCCCGGCCCTGCGCGCGGACTCGGCAGCCAAGGCCCCGGCCCTGGAAAGAGCCGGAACCGAGGTCCTGCGGCGCTGGCTCAAGGGCCTGGCCGGCTGAAGCCTCAAGAAAAAGGCCCCCGCTCCAGCAGGAGCGGAGGCCTTTTTGTCTGCGATGTCCTAGAGAATCCGCTCCACCTTCAATCCGGCCGTGCTGGCCTCCAGGGCCTTGGCATCGCCCAGGACCACGACCTGGCCCTGGTCCTTGAGCGCGGCCAGGGCCGTGCCGAACTCCTTGAAGTCCTTGGGCCCGGCCGAGAGCACCTGGTCGCGGATGGTCTGGCGGAAGTCCTCGTCCTCGCCGTTGAGCATCCGGGCCAGGGAGGCGAAGCCCTTGGCGTCCGGGAGCATGTACGAGTCGATCTCGCCGATGGCCCCGATCACGGCTTTCTCCAGCTCGTC
The DNA here is from genome assembly GCA_002382645.1 of Desulfovibrio sp. UBA4079. Lineage (GTDB taxonomy): Bacteria > Desulfobacterota > Desulfovibrionia > Desulfovibrionales > Desulfovibrionaceae > Aminidesulfovibrio. The sequence goes on from DFYP01000081.1 coordinate 7,508, forward strand.
CTTGCTGGGCTTGAGCTTCTTCAGGTAGTCGGCGGCCGCGTCAAAGGCCTCCAGGGTGCGGTCCACGTTGGGGTCGCGGTAGGAGACAAAGGCCAGGGCCCCGGAGAGCCGGTCCAGGGAGCAGAACGCGCCGTAGGCCCCGCCCTGCACCCGCACCCGCTCCCAGAGGTAGGAGGCCCGCAGGATCTTGCCCACCACGTGGGCCGAGCCATTGAACGCGTAGCCTGTGTCGAACAGG
>DFYP01000015.1 GCA_002382645.1 Desulfovibrio sp. UBA4079
TGGCCCAGGGAGTCGTTGAGGGTCTTGAACCGGTCCACGTCCACGAACAGCAGGGCGAAGGCGGCCCCGTCCATGCGCCGGGAGTCGTCCAGGGCCTGGCCCACCCGGGTCAGGCAGAGGGTCCGGTTGGCCAGGTCCGTGAGCGGGTCGTGCAGGGCCTGGTGCCGCAGCCGTTCCTCCATCTGCTTGCGGGCGGTCACGTCCCAGGCCATGACCTGGCGCGAGATCCGGCCGTCGCCGTGGCGGATCGGGGTCTGGACCACGTAGCTCCAGCGCTTGCTGACCTTGTCGCGGATCTCGTAGGTGGCCGTGCGGGCGTCGCCCACCGGCCCGCCCGCGCACCACGGGCACATCTTGTCCAGGTGGTGCAGGGCCTGGTGGCAGGCCTCGCCGGTGGGGTCGCGGCCCAGGCGCTCCAGGAGCCGGGCGTTGGCGAACTCGATGCGGCAGTCCTGGTCGCAGATGAAGATCTCGCCGTCAAAGGCCTCGACCACGGCCCTGTAGTAGGTCTCGCGCTCGCGCAGGGCCTTCTGGTCGGCCAGCCTGCGGCTGATGTCCCGGGCCGAGACGAGCACGTAGCGCCGGGACTCGAAGACCTGGACCCGCAGGCTCAGGTCGCAGGGCGCCAGGCCTCCGTCCGCGCGCAGGAGCGAGGAGGTGATCTCGCGCACCCCGCTCCGGCCATGGCGCAGGCTCTCCTCCAGGACCTCGGCCAGGGCCCGCAGGGCGCCCGGGTCGAGCACCGCGCCCGGGGCCGCGCCCAGGATGTCCTGGAGCGGCCGGCGGGTGAGCTTCGCCGCGGTCTCGTTGGCGTCCACAAAGGCCAGGGCGTCGGCGTCCAGGACCAGGATGGCGTCCCCGGCCTGGTTCAGCAGGGCGCGGAAGCGCTCCAGCTCCCCCACGCGCTCCTTGAGCTCGGGGTAGTAGGTCTTGCGCACCGAGCGCTCGCCCAGCCCGATGAGCCGGGTGCGGACGTCCTCAGCCAAGGGCCTGCTCATACAGGGCCTCGATGTCCCCCAGGGAGAGGGCCGCGGGGTTGGTGGTCATGCAGGGGTCCTGGGCCGCGTTCCGGGCCAGGCCGCGGAGCTGCTCGCGGGTCACGCCCAGTCCGGCCAGGTCCTGGCCCAGTCCGGCCTGGCGGGCCAGGTCCTGGAGCGCGGCCTTGAGCTTGGGCCGGGCGGCCTTGGGCGTGCGGGCCGAGACGCCCAGGGCCTCGGCGGCCTTGAGGTAGCGCTCGGGCGCGGCCTCGAAGTTCCGGTCCACCACGTGCGGCAGGAGGATGGCGTTGCACAGGCCGTGGGGCAGGTCCAGGAACCCGCCCAGGCTGTGGGCCATGGCGTGCACGGCCCCGAGGATGGCGTTGGAGAAGGCCAGGCCCGCCTCCAGGCTGCCGAGCATCATCTCGCCCCGGGCCTCCAGGTCGCCGGGCGCGGCCAGGGCCCGCAGGAGATGGGTCCTGACCCGGGCCATGGCCGACAGGGCCAGGAGGTCGGTGAGCGGCGAGCTGGCGTTGGAGCCGTAGGCCTCCAGGGCGTGGGACAGGGCGTCCATGCCGGTCTCGGCCGTGAGCTTGGGGTCCATGCTCACGGTGAGCACCGGGTCGATGAGCGCGGCGTCGGCCACCACGGCCTTGCTCACGATGGCGATCTTGAGCCGCCGGGCGGTGTCGTTGATGATCGCGAACTGGGACACGTCCGCGGAGCTGCCCGCGGTGGTCGGCACGCAGACGAGCGGCGGGGCGGGCCTGTCCACCATGTCCGCGCCCTCAAAGCGCAGGATGTGGCCGCCGTTGGTGGACACGATGCCCACGCCCTTGGCCAGGTCCATGGGCGAGCCGCCGCCCACGGCCACGATGCAGTCGCACTGGTCGCGGGAATAGCGCTCGACCCCGGCCATGACTTCAAAGTCCCGGGGGTTGGGCGAGACGTCCAGGAACAGGCTCACCTCCAGGCCCTCGGCCCGGAGGCTCTGCTCCACCAGCCCGGTCCAGCCCACGCGCTGCACGCCCGGGTCCGAGACGAGCAGCACGCGCCGGGCCCCCAGGTTGCGGGCATACTGCCCGGCCAGCCGGGCCGCGCCCTCGCCGAACACGAACTCCGGGGCCACAAACTTGCGCAGTTCGAAAAACGCGGCCATACGACTCTCCACGGTTCGGGAGGAGTATAGCGCGCCTGCGAAGATGCTGTCATTGAGAATGGGGAATTTATCATGTCCGCCGTGGCGATTGGCGGAAATCAAGGATTCATGCGGTCAAGAAGAGACTTGTCAAGGAAATATTAGTGCCTGGCCGAAACCCCGGCACCATGACACAGAATCCATATTTCGCGCATCGATTCAAGGCATCGCCATGAAAGTCCCCTCCCCGCGGCCCTTCCCGGGGAAAGGCCGACGTTGCGGGTTTCAAAAAAACAGGAGGGCTAGGGCTTTGGCGCGGCCTGGACAATGGCCGCGAGGATGGCGTCAAAGACCTCTTCCAGGTCCAGGCGGGTGGTGTCGATGACCAGGGCGTCGGCCGCGGGCCGGAGCGGGGCCTCGGCCCGGGTGCGGTCCTGGAGGTCGCGGGCCTCGATCTGGGCCAGGATCGCGGCCTCGTCGGCCTCCTGGCCCATGTCCCGGAGCTGGAGCGCGCGGCGCCTGGCCCGTTCGGCGGGCTCGGCGTCCAGGAAGAACTTGTGTTGCGCCGCCGGGAAGACCACGCTGCCCATGTCCCGGCCCTCGGCCACCAGGGACGCGCTTGTGGCCAGGTCCTGCTGGGCCTGCTTCAGGAAGCGCCGCACCACGGGCAGGACCGCCACGTTGGAGGCCCACATGCCCACGTCCTCGGTGCGGATCTCCGGGCCCAGGGCCGCGCCGTCGAGCAGGAGCCGGGTGGCCTCGCCCGCGCCGGCCAGGCCGAAGCGCAGGCCCGCCAGCTTTTCCGCGATGCGCTCCTCGGGCCAGGTCCAGGCATCCTTGCCCAGGCGCCAGGCCACGGCCCGGAACATGGCCCCGGTGTCCAGAAAGGCCAGGCCCAGGCGCTTGGCCAGGAGCTTGGCCACCGTGGACTTGCCCACTCCGGCCGGGCCGTCCAGGGTCACGACCAGGGGCTCAGCCACGGAGCACCCCGGCCAGGGCTTCCAGGAACAGGGCGGTTTCCTCGTCCGTGCCCGCGTTCACCCGGATCATCTCCGGCAGACCAAAGGACGCCAGGTGCCGGGTGATGATCCCGCGCTCGAGCAATCCCTGGAACACCTGGCGGCCGGGCTTGGGCGGCTGGAACATGAGGAAATTGGCCTGCGTGGGCCAGACCCGGCAGGACAGGGCCTTCAGCCCGGCGGCCATGGCGTCCAGACTCGCGTGGACCGCGGCCAGGGTGGTTTCCAGGAACGCGGCGTCCTCCAGGGCGGCCAGGCCCGCGGCCTCGTCCGCCACCCCGATGGTGAACGGGATGCGCGCCCGGGTCATGTAGTCCGCGATGGTTTTCGGAAACACGCCGTAGCCCAGGCGGAACCCGGCCAGGCCATAGTATTTCGAGAAGGTCCGCAGGACCACCACGTTGTCCCGGGAGAGCGCCAGGGGCAGGCCGGTGAAGCGCTCCACGGGCCGGGCGAAGTCGATGTAGGCCTCGTCCAGCACGAGCAGGGCGCGCGGCGGAAGCCTGTCCGCCAGGGCCGCCAGCTCGTCCTTGGTGGCCGTGAGGCCCGTGGGGTTGTCCGGGCTGGTGACGAAGACCGCGGCGGTGTTCTGGTCGCAGGCCGCGGCCAGGCCGTCCAGGGGCAGGGCCAGGTCCGGGCCGCGCGGCACGGCGCGGTACTCCACCCCGCAGAGCTTGGCCGTGAGCCGGTACATGCTGAAGGCGTTGTCCCAGCAGATGACGTTGCTCTGCCCCGGGCGGCAGATGACGCGCAGGAGCAGGTCGATCATCTCGTCCGAACCGTGGCCCGCCAGGACCTGGTCCAGGGGCGCGTTGATGTGCGCGGCGATGGCCGCCACCAGGGCCGGGTTCAGGTTGCGCGGGTAGCGGAAGCCCAGGGCCGCGGCGCGCTCCGCGGCCTTGCGGGCCAGGGGCGGCGCGCCCAGGGGATTCTCGTTGCTGGCCAGCTTGACCACCCGGGTCAGGCCGTAGCGCTCCTTGATCTCCTCGATGGTCAGACCGGGGGCGTAGGGCTCGAAGTCCAGGATGTCCGGGCGCAGGCGCGGGTCGCTCATGATGACGTCCTTCACGGCAAACAAAAGAGGGCGGCCCGGCCGCCCCCCTGGTTCTCGAAAACGGACCGCGAACTGCGGCTAGGCCGCGGCCTTGGGCCGGATGGTCAGCACCGGGCACTTGGAGGACTTGACCACCTTCTCGGCCACCGAGCCGAAGAGGATGCGGTCGATGCCCCGGCGGCCGTGGGTGCCCATGATGATCAGGTCCACGCCCTGCTCCTCGGCCAGGTTCAGGACCTCCTCGGCGGCGTAGCCGGTGACCACGCGGCCCTCGACCTTGACCCCGGGGAACTGCTCGGCCAGGAACGCGTTCATGGTGGCGTCCGCGCCCGAGACGATCTCGCCCACGAAGTTCTCGATGGAGCTGGGCGGCACGTGGAAGCCCACGTACTGGCTGAGCGACGGGGCCACGTACAGGCAGAGCACCTGGGCGTTCAGCCCCTGGGCCAGGGTCTTGGCGTAGTCGGCCACGGCCGGGCTGTGCTCGGACAGGTCCACCGCACAGAGAATCTTCTTGATTTGGGCCATTGAGTCCTCCTGGCCGCCGCTGCGGCTCAAGTTTTGGCGTCTATCCGCCGAAAAACCATGACAGAAAGGAGCCGCGTAGACAAGACCCGGGGCCTGGGCTAGATGTGCTCCAGAACCAACGGCAAAAAATGCCGTGCCCCGGAAGATGCAACATATTGAATTTCAATAGCTTGTGTGGCGAAGCCGGTTTGGCAAGATCATTGCACCGAAGCAAGCCAAACAGGATCGGAGTGTCCTATGAAGATTCAGACCAACGGCTTGGAAAGCCTGCTTCAGAGCGAACAGAAGAAGGCCGAAAAGGCCGGAAGCCCCTCGGGGTTCGCCGGGCTGCTCGACCAGGAAGTGGCCAAGGCCGAGGGTTCCCAGGCGAACGCCGTGGGCGCCCCGCTGCCGCCCCTGACCAGCCAGGTGCTGGCTCCCCAGGGCGTGGAGAGCGTGTCCGAGGAGTCCGCCGACCCGGTGGCGGCCCTGGACGGGCTCCTGGACAAGTGGGAAAACTATGCCGCCGGACTGGGCTCGGGCCAGAGCCTGAAGCAGGCCCACGGCGCGCTGGCGGACCTGGAGGCCGAAACGGCCCGGGTCAGGGAGCTGGCCCAGGACGATCCCGGGCTCTCGGCCGTGGCCGACGAGCTGGAGGTCCTGGCCGTGACCGAGCGCACCAAGTTCAACCGGGGCGACTACATCTAGCCGCCCTTCCTTCCTTTCGGCTGCGTGCCGAAATCCGACAGGGCTCCGCTCACAGTAGGTGAACGGGGCCTTGTCTTGTTTTCAGCGCGCGGCAACGGCGCAGAGTTCGCGGTACTCGGGCCCCTGGGGCGAGAGCACGCTCTGCCAGAGCGCCACGCGGTCCACGCGCGCCAGGGGCCAGGGGTGGGCGTTGACGCGCCGGGCCAGCTGGTCCCAGTCATCCGGCCCGGCCTCGCGCACCCGGGCCAGGGTGAGATGCGGCGCGAACGGCCGGTCCTCGGCCGCGAATCCCAGGCCCGCGCAGAGCTCCTCCACGCGGGCGGCCAGGGCCGCGCATTCCTGTGCTCCCTGCGACAATCCGAGCCAGAACACCCGGGGCCTTTTCGCGTTCGGGAAAAACCCGGCAGGCCCGGCGGCCAGGTCAAAGGCGGTGAACCGCAGCGTGGGCAGGGCCGCGCCGAGCGCCTCGGCCTGGGCCGCCTCGATCTCGCCCAGGAATTTCAGGGTGAGGTGCCAGTTCCCGGGCCGGGTCCAGGTGAGCCGCGAGGCGAGCCCGCGCTTGAGTTCCGGCGCAAGCGCGGCCAGGGCCTGTTTCCAGGCCTGGGGCAGGGGCAGGCCGAGGAAGCAGCGCATCAGTCCTGTACGAACGCGTCGCGCAGGGATTGCAGGAACAGCGCGCGCAGGGCCGGACGGCACTGGGCCGTGGGGCAGGCCAGGCCGAACGGGCAGGGCCCGGCCGAGTACTGCTCGCCAAAGGGCGTCTGGTTCGCGCCGCCCAGCGGCTGGATCAGGATCTGAAGCCGGCCGGCGCAGGATTCCGGGGCATTGGCCTCGGCGGGCAGGCCCGGCTCCCAGACATAGGTCTCCGGGGTCCAGGCCAGGAACGGGTCGTTGAACGGCGGGGACGGCAGGCCGCTCTCCTCCAGCCGGGCCTCCTGGCGCGGGTTCATGCACAGGAACTGGCCGCGCACCGCGTAGTCCGGACGGCCGCCGGGCTCGTAGCGGTAGCCCAGGTCCTCGAGCATCCGGATGGCCTCCTCCTCCAGTTCGGTGCCCTGGCCCGCGTCCGCCGCGGGCACGGCCAGGCCCAGGCGGCCCAGCTCGTAGTCGCGCACCGCGAGATGGAAGGACGCGCCCTTGGCCGGGTTGAAGTCGTTCATGGACTGGGCGCGGTGCGGCTGTTTGGACCCTCCGCCGCAGGCGGCCAGGGCCAGGCAGAGGCAGAGGGGCAGGAGACGGCGCATGGAGGCTCCTTGGTTCGCCCCAGGATAGCCGCAACTCCGGACTCCGGGCAAGGCTTGACGCCACGGGCCCGGACCTGCCATGAAGCCCGGAGCGGGCATGATTTTTTTCTAACGAAAGTCTAGATTTTTCGGGACGTTTGAGCTAGAGGCAAGAGAACACCAGGGGGACGGCGGATGCCTATGCGCTTCAGATTTGGCGTATTTTTCCTGCTATTCTGCGCGGTTATCATGGCGGCATCCCCCGCCATGGCCAAGCGTTCCAAGTCCAAGGCGACAAGCGTCCAGACCACTTCCGCCACCCAGAAGTCCTCAAAAAAATCCTCCTCCGTCTCGGCCAAGAAGTCCCGCGCCAAGTCCGAACCCATCTCGGCCGACGATCCCCTGCGCCTGCGGGTGCGCTCGGCCCTCGCCCTGGACGCCGAGTCCGGGACCCTGCTCTATGAAAAAGACGCGGACAAGCAGATCGCGCCCGCCTCGCTGACCAAGATCCTGACCCTGTACATCGTGCAGGAGGCCATCGAGCAGGGCAAGCTCTCGCCCGACGACCAGGTCAGGGTGAGCAGCCGCGCGGCCAACGCCTCGGGCTCGGTCATGGACCTCTACACCGGCGAGCGCGTGAGCGTGCGCGAGCTCATGAAGGGCATGGCCATCGCCTCGGCCAACGACGGCTGCGTGGCCATCGCCGAGCACATGGCCGGGGACGTGGACTCGTTCGTGCGGATCATGAACCGCAAGGCCCGCACCCTGGGCATGCTGCGCACCACCTTCAAGACCCCCAACGGCCTGCCCGCCGACGGCCAGGTGACCACGGCCCGCGACATGGCCAAGCTGGCCCGGGCCTATTTGAAGCGCTTCCCCCAGGCCCTGGAGATGCACGCCACCCGCAACTATTTCCACAACCGCCGCAACCACCAGAACGCCAACCGCCTGCTGGGCGAGTTCGAGGGCGCGGACGGGCTCAAGACCGGGTTCGTGAACGCCTCGGGCTACAACATCATCGCCACGGCCAAGCGCGGGGACAAGCGGATCATCGCCGTGACCCTGGGCTCCACCTCCAGCGGCATCCGCAAGCGCGAGACCTCCCGGCTCCTGGAAACGGCCTTTGTCCAGGTCGGCAAGCCCGCCACGGGCCTGGCCCAGGCCAAGGCCCCGCAGGCCGTGGCCGCCAACGACGACGAGGAGATCCTGCCCTCCCGCGACGAGCGGCCCGAGGCCCAGGGCGGCGGCCTGGTGGGACGCCAGAACAAGCCCAGCCAGCCCGTGCTCCAGGTGCCCGCCAAGGGCCGCTACACCATCCAGGACAGCTCCTACCGCTCGGCCGAGAACGCCCGCGCCCGCCAGGAATGCCTGCGCGCCACGGGCGTGCCCGCCCGGGTCGTGGCCACCAGGGGCGAGGACAAGTGGTACCGCGTGCTCATCGGCCGCTACACCTCGGTCCAGGAGGCCGAGGCCACCCGCCGCAAGCTGGCCCAGGACTACGGCCTGGCCAACACCATCATCGTGCAGTAGTCCCTTCGGGACTTTTACGGAAAGACAGAAGAAGGCCCCGCGCAAGCGGGGCTTTTTGTTTTCCCGTGAATCCGGCGAAGCCGGACCCGCGCAAGCGGGGCTTTTTGTTTTTCGTGAACGTCCCGAAGGGACCTACAGGCCCAGGGCCTGTTTGGCCGCCAGGAAGTCCTTGCGGTTCTTGGGCCGGAGCAGGTTGATGCTCGTGCCGTCCTTGAGCACCACGCGCGTCTTGCCGTAGCCCAGGGGGATGGAGGGCTCCNNCACGCGCTGGTCCGTGATCACGAACACCGTGAGCGTGGCGTTGAGGTAGTAGGCGGCCATGGTCGGGAAGAGCAGCAGGGCGCAGAGGATGAACTTGATGTCCCCGGCCGTGAGCGCCCGGCCGCGCAGGAAGTGGCGCAGCACCAGGTCATAGGCCCAGGCCAGGATGAGGCAGACGAAGACCAGGAACGCGAGATAGAGCGCGCTGCCCTTGAACACGTAGAGGATGTTCTCGTTCTCGGGCACGTAGGCGTCGAGCACGGCCTCCAGGCGGCTGATCTTGAACTCCTTCATGGTCTGTCGCCGGGCCAGGAAAAGCCAGGCGTACGGCGCCAGGGGCAGGAACACGATGAGCCAGTCCAGGCGGACCAGGATCCAGGTGAGGGCCATGCCCGGAAACCTAGCACAGGGAAAGCCTTGCGCGCCAGGGGTGGGAGGTTGCACTGTTGATCAACTGCAATTTCGTTCACTTGACAATGTTTCGTCTGATCCTACCCTGCAGAGACAACAAGCAGGAGGTAGATGTTATGATCGTACGCACCATCCGACTCATGGTTTTGTCGTTTGTTCTGATGTTCGCCCTGGCAGGCACCGTGTACGCCGCAGGAAGTGCGGCGTATGTCGATCTCCAGCCCGCAGATGCAAAGGCGCTCATCGACAAGACGCCGGGCATCATCATTCTGGATGTTTCTCCGTACTACGCCAAGGGCCATCTGCCCAAGGCCATCAACCATCCGGTGGGCGACGGGTCCCTGGACAAGGCCATCCCGTCCCTGGACAAGTCCAAGACCTACCTGGTCTACTGCCACGGGGACGCGCCCTCGCGCCTGGGCGCCCAGAAGCTCGTGGACGCCGGGTTCATGAAGGTCTATCGCCTGGCCGGCAACTACAAGGCCTGGGAGGACGCGGGCTATCCCATCGAGAAGTAACGGCCGATCGCAGCAACGCAGCAACACAAAGCCCCGGTTCCGCAAGGACCCGGGGCTTTGTTTTAATGCCCGTGATCCGGCGAAGCCGGTCGCGCCAAAACAATGCCGGGATCAGGCTTCCTCGCGGGCCGCGTCCGAGATCTCCGCGGGAACGCCCTCCAGGGCGAAGGGATTGAGGAACTGGCGCCGCCACAGCAACCGGCGATCAGATTCCGGCATGGACGCCTCGTCGCAGACCGCCTGCCAGGAATTGCGGATGACCCGGACCTGGTCCATGATGATCGCTGTGGCGCGCTCGGCGTTCAGCTGGAAGTTCGGGGCCGCCTCCAGGCAGACGGCAAGCTGGCTTTTCCGCTTGTCGCCCGTGATGAGCATGGCCTGCGTCGCCTCGTTCCCGGTGCGGGCCTGCGGGCAGATGTCATAGGCCGGGGTGAGCGTGAGCCGCTCGCCGTCCCAGAAGGCCGCATGGTTGCGGGCATGGTCGTCGTTGTTGCCGCACAGGATGTTGAACACGAGCCGCCGGAAGAGCTCCTCCAGGGTCGCGGACGGCCGCGTGAACCGGTGCCGGACGATTTCCGCCAGTTTCTCGTAACTGGCGTACCGCGCCATCATCTCGTCGAGTTCGAGCAGGGTGAGCGCCGAGACCATGGCCTTGCGCAGCCATCCGCCTTCCGCTTTCTCGCGGTCGAAGCGCTCCACCAGGAGCACGTCCTTGCCCAGGGCGCGTTCGAGCCGGACCGGCGCGGCCTGGATGCCCACCTTGGCCGCTAGACGCATGGCCACGAATTCGGCTTTGACGAGGTTGTAGAGGTCCGTGGACGAGGAGAACTTGGCGATGAGCTTCTGTGTGTTCGTGGCGATCTGGGCCTTGGGCCTCGCGCCTCCCAGGGACGTGCCGTGTTGGAGCGCGAGGGCCAGATCCAGGGGGAGCGGGGTTCCCTGCTCCACGGCTTCCGCGGCCTGGAGCAGCTGGTCGAGCGAGGCGGTCCCACCCTCCCTGGGCGCATAGGCCGAGGGGGAGCGCTGAAAATCCAGGGCCCCGATGCGGTCCGAGCCGGATTCCAGCAGATAGACCAGCTCATCCAGGTCCGCCTGGTTTGCGGCGTTCCCTTTGAGGCCCTGGGTCCGGTTGATGATGACCCGGCGGCCCCAGGCGTCCGGGGCGGCGTCCCGGATGCTGCTGGGCATGTTCAGGCCGTGGGGCAGGGGCAGCCGCCCCTGCCGCAGCGGGAGTTCCGGCAGATAGATGGGGATGGCGTCGGCGCGCTGCAGGTAGCTGCGGCCGTAGTTGAACACCAGCGTCCGGTCCACGGCGGTGAGCAGGCCGGCCACCACGGGCGCGACCGCGCCCGGCAGCCAGATCCAGACATAGGCCTCGCGATAGGCGTCAGAAGTCATCCTTGAGTCCCGCCTTTGCGGTGCGCACCCGCTTCGGCAACAGGGCCTTTTTCTCCCGGCTGTCCCCGGCCAGCGCGGTCATGACGCCCACGTCGGCGTCGAACAGGGGAACGCCGAGGATGGCGGCGGCCTCGAACACCGCGCCGATGTTGCTCCGGGGATCGCCGGATTCTATCCGGTGCAGCAGCGCGCGCGATATCCCCACCCGCTCCGCGAGCGCTTCCGCGGTCATGCGCTTGGCGATCCGGCCTTCGCGGATCAGGTTTCCGAAGAGCGCGAGGGCGTCACGCGTGTAGTTGGAAAGCGAACGGGCGGCGGGCTTGACCATGGGCAGGCCTCCGTATCATTGGTGCGACGCAAAACCGCTTTGCGTCATACGTATGAGACAAATACCCGCGCAAGGCCCGCCTGTCAAGGCCGTTGTCTCATCAATAATACGGAATCGGTCTTATCGCTCCGTGTATGTTACAAATACAGGGCGAATCCTAATGCCCCCCGCCCGCCTGGAAGCGCTTGCCCGAGGGCGGCTTTTTCATGATCAGGATGAGCGGGATGAGCAGCAGGAAGAGCCAGGCCTGGGACAGGAACGCGTCGCTGAAGGCCATGGTTGATGCCTCGCGCGCCAGCTGCTTGTAGATGAGCACGTAGGCCCGCTGGGTGTGGTCCTGGAACGTGCCCAGGGCATAGCCCAGATTCTCCTTGATCTTGTCCATGGCGTACGAGAACCCCGGGTCCAGGGTGCTCATGGTCTCGGCCAGCCTCGCCTGGTGGAACTGGGCCCGCCGGGCCAGCATGGTGGTCACGAAGGCCGTGCCGAAGCTGCCGCCCAGGTTGCGCAACAGGCTGAAGATGGACGAGGCGTTGTTCATCTGGGCCACGGGCACCCAGGCAAAGGTCAGGTAGGACAGGGACACGAAGAAGAACGGCATGGCCACGCCCTGGATCACGCGCGCGCCCACGGCCGTGTCGAAGTCGATGAACAGGTTGAACCCGGACATGTGCCAGAGGGCGAAGGCGCTCAACAAGAGCCCGAACAGGAGCAGGAACCGGGCGTCCACCTTCTCGGTGAGCTTGCCGGTGAGGGGCATGATCAGGAGCATGACCGCGCCGCCGGGGCCGAGCACCAGGCCCGAGAGGAACGCGGTGTAGCCCATGAGCCCCTGAAGGAACAGGGGCAGGAGCACGATGGACCCGAAGAAGGCGAAGAAGCCCAGGAAGATGACCACGTTGCCCGAGGCGAAGCTCCGGTTCTTGAAGATCCGCAGGTCCACGATGGGCTTTTCCTGGGTCAGCTCCCAGAGCACCAGGCTCACCAGGCTGATGCCCGAAACGATGGCCAGCACCAGGATGTAGTTGGCCTCGAACCAGTCGTCCTGCTGGCCCTTGTCCAGCACGATCTGGAGCGCGCCGATGCCCACGGTCAAAAGCGCCAGGCCGATGTAGTCCACCCGCTCCCCGGATTGCCGCCGCTCCATGTGCTCGGGGTCGTGCACAAAGGCCTGGATCATGAGCAGGGCCACGGCGCAGACCGGCAGGTTGATGTAGAAGATCCAGCGCCAGGACAGGTTGTCCGTGAGCCAGCCGCCCAAGAGCGGGCCCAGGATGGGGCCGAGGACCACGCCCATGCCGTAGAGGGCCATGGCCATGCCGCGCTGGTGCGGGGGGAAGGTCTCCATGAGGATGGCCTGGGACATGGGCTGGAGGCCGCCGCCGCCGATGCCCTGGACGATGCGGAACAGGATGAGCTGGAAGAGCGACCCGGCCGCGCCGCACAAGAGCGAGCTCACGGTGAAGAGCACGAGCGAGGACACGAGGTAGCGCTTGCGGCCCAGGGCCCGGGCCAGCCAGCCGCTCATGGGGATGACCACGGCGTTGGCCACGAGGTAGGAGGTGAGCACCCAGGTGGCCTCCTCCTGGCCCGCGGACAGGCTGCCCTGGATGTGCGTGAGCGCCACGTTGGCCACGCTGGTGTCGAGCACCTCGATGAGGGTCGGGATCATCACCGCCATGGTGATGAGCCACTTTTCTGCCGGGGCCGAGCCCTGGACCGGAAGCGCCGCGCTCACGGGGTCTTCTTCACCGTGCGGATGGTCGGGATCACGCTCATGCCCACGCGCAGCTGGGGGATGTTCTGGCCCGGGTCGATGGTGATCTTCACGGGCACGCGCTGGACCACCTTGACGAAGTTGCCCGAGGCGTTCTCCGGCGGGAAGAGCGAGAACACCGCGCCGGTGCCGGACTGGATGGAGTCCACCGTGCCCTTGACGAGCACGCCCGGGTAGGTGTCCACCTCCATGGTCACGGGCTGGCCCGCGGCCACGTCGGTGAGTTCGGTCTCCTTGAAGTTGGCCGTGACCCAGATGTCCGCGCCGGAGAGCGGCACCACGCGCAGGAGCGGCTGGCCCCGGGAGACCATGAGCCCGGGCTCCACGGACTTCTTGGTCACGAAGCCGTCGCCCGGCGAGACGATGGTCGTGTATTCGAGATTGAGCGTGGCCTGCTTGAGCTTGGCCCGGTTGGCCTCGAGCAGGGTGTCGAGCATGGCGTCCGGGGTGTCCGCGCCCTTGCTCCGGCGGCGGATGGCGTCGAGCTTGGCCTGGGCCGAGCGCACCAGGGCGGCCTTGGTGGCGGCCTTGGTCTGGGCCTCGTCCACCGAGGACTGGGACACGGCCTTGGTCTCCAGCAGGTTGGCGGCGCGCTTCAGGTCCAGGGAGGCCTGGGAGTGCTCGGCCTGGGCCAGGGCCAGGGCCTGTTCCGCGGCCGTGGCGTCCTCCTGGAGCGAGGCCAGGGAGGCCCGGGCCTCGGCCAGGGCCACCTCGTACTCCACGGGGTCGAGCTTCACCAGGGGGTCCCCGGCCTTGACCCGCTGGTTGTCCTCCACCAGGACCTCCACCACGTAGCCGGGCACGCGCGGGGTGATGGTGTACACGCGGCCGTCCACATAGGCGTCGTCCGTGGAGACCTTGCCCCTGGAGGCCAGGTACCAGCCGCCCCAGAGCAGGAGCGACAAGCCCAGGAAAATGAGCAGCACGAGTTTCTTGCGGTTCACGATGGTTCCTAAACAGATGTTTAAGGTGGCGAGGGAGATATGTATCCCAGGTCAGGCCGGGCCGCAAGCCCAGGTGGAGTCTCGCGTTAGAGAGAAAGCCCTTGCCCCGCCAGGATCATCGTGTAGAATGGAAAGAGCCCCGTATTTGCGAGGAGTTTCATGCGCCGAGGCCTGTTCCTGCTCCTGTTCCTCACGGCCCTGACCGGGGTCCTGCCGCGTCCGCTCCTGGCCCAGGAATCCCGGCCGCCGGTGCTCGTGCTGGACCACCCGGGCCAGCGCGCGGCCCTGGGGCCCTACGCGGAGGTCCTGGAGGACCCGGGCCAGGAGCTGGACATCCTGGACGTGATTTCCCCGGAATACGACGCCCTGTTCCGGCCCGCGAACCAGACCTGGCTCAACCTGGGCCTGGGCGACTCGGCCTGGTGGCTCCGGTTCCGCCTGACCCAGGACCCGGGCCTGCGCCTGGCGCCGGGCGAGGAATGGGTCCTGGACCTGGGCTGGTGCCGCCCCAGCAGCGCCCGGCTGTTCCTGCCCCTGCCCATGGGCGGATTCTCGGAGCAGGCCGTGGGCGACCCCGGGGAGATCGCCCCGGGCGGCGCGGCGGGCACGGCCGCCTCCTTTCTCCTGCCGCGCTCCCTCGGGGAGCCGGGCACCTGCTACCTCCGGGTCACGGCCCACACGGCCCTGTTCCTGCCCGCGGAGATCCTCTCCGAACCGGCCTACGCCGAGAAGATCCAGCTGCGCTCCCTGGGCCTGGGCCTGTACTACGGCGTGATGCTGGCCATGCTCGGCCTGAATCTCCTGTTCTTCCTGACCCTGCGCGACAAGAGCCACGCCTGGTACCTGCTCTACGTCTTCTTCCTGACGGCCTACTTCCTGGCCTACAACGGCTACCTCGTGCGCTACGCCTTCAGCGGCCAGACCGAGTCCGAGCTGCCGGTGCGGCTTCTGCTCATGGGCGCGTTCATCCTCTGCGCGGCCCAGTTCGCGCGCTCCTTCCTGCTCACCCGCAAGCTCGCGCCCGAGGCCGACCGGGCCCTGGCCCTGGTGGCCCTGGCCACCCTGGCGGTCATGGCCCTGACCCCGGCGGTGAACCCGCGCGTGATCATCCGCTACTACGCCCTGTTCGCCTTCGCGGCCCCGGTGGTGGCCCTGTGGAGCGGCATCCTGGTGCTGCGCCGGGGCTTCCGGCCGGCCCGCTACTACGTGGCGGCCTGGATCCTCATGGGCCTGGGCACCATGGTCCACGGCATGATCCACCTGAACCTCCTGCCGCTCTCGCCGGTCACCGGGTTCCTCTTCCAGGGGGCCACGGGCTGCGAGGCCGTGATCCTGGCCATGGCCCTGGCCGACCGCGTGCGGCTCCTGCACCGGGAGCGCGAGGAACTGGCCCGGGCCGAGGAGATGCTCCGCCAGGCTTTGGACGCCGCGCCCCTGCCCCTGGTGCTCTCGCGGCTCACCGACGGGGTGGTGCGCTTCGCCAACCGCTCGGCCTGCCAGACCCTGGGCCTGGAGCCCGGGAAGCTCGTGGGCTCGGTGGGCGAGGCCTACTACGCCGACCCCGCGCGCCGGGCCGCGCTGTTCGAGCGGCTGCGCTCCCAGGGCCAGATCCAGGGCTTCGAGGCCGAGATGGGCCTGCCCGGGGTCTGGGGCCGCACGGCCTCGATCTCGGCCACGCTCATGGACTACCAGGGCGAGGAGGCCGCGCTGTTCGCCTTTGACGACATCACCGAGCGCAAGCGCGCCGAGAACGCCCTGCGCACCAGCGAGGAGCGCTACCGGCTCCTGGTGGAGAACACCAACGAGGGCGTGGGCGTGATGCAGGACGGCATCCTGCGCTACGCCAACCCGCCGCTCATCCGGCGCTCGGGCTACGAGGCCGCCCAGCTCCTGGGCCGCGAGGGCTTGAGCTTCATCCACCCGGCGGACCGCCCGGCCCTGGCCATGCTCATCCCCCAGGTCCTGTCCGGCGAGGCGCCCGGCGCGGACCTCTCCACCCGGGCCTACAACCGCAGCGGCAACCAGCGCTGGATCGAGATCCACCTGGTGCGCATCGAGTGGGACGGCCGGCCGGCCATCCTGTTCTTCACCTCGGACGTGACCCGGCGCGTGGTCATGGAGCGCGACCTGTTGGCGGCCAAGTCCCAGGCCGAGGAGGCCAGCCTGGCCAAGAGCGCGTTTCTGGCCAGCATGAGCCACGAGATCCGCACCCCGCTCTCGGCGGTCATCGGCATGGTGGACCTGGCCATGGCCGGGGAGACCGACCCCACCCGCCGCGACTGCCTGGTCACGGCCTCGGACTCGGCCCGCCACCTCCTGACCATCGTCACGGACCTGCTGGACTTCTCCAAGATCGAGGCCGGCAAGCTCGTGCCCGAGCGGGTCCACTTCGACCTGCACGAGGCCGTGGAATCCGCGGCCCGGACCTTCTCGTTCCAGGCCCGGCAGCACGGCCTGGAGCTCACCGTGGACATCGACCCCGGGGCCCCGCGCTTCGTGCTCGGCGATCCCGGACGGCTGCGGCAGGTGCTGGTGAACCTGGTGGGCAACGCCATCAANNGACCAGGGCTTCGTGCGGGTGGAGGTGCGGCCCGTGGACCCGGGGCGGGCCGGGGTGGTGGCCGCGCGCATCCTGGTCAAGGACTCGGGCATCGGCATCCCGCCGGACAAGATCGACTCGGTCTTCGAGCAGTTCACCCAGGCCGAGGGCTCCATCAGCAGGCGCTACGGCGGCACGGGCCTGGGCCTGGCCATCNNTGGTGGAGCTCATGGGCGGGAGCATCGGGGTGGAGTCGGTGGAGGGCCAGGGCAGCACGTTCTTCTTCAACCTGGTGCTGGAGCCCGGGGACCAGCGCCTGACGCCGGAATCCGGCGAGGCCGAGGAGGCCGAGGAGGCCGGGGGCAAGCTCAAGATCCTCCTGGTGGAGGACAACCCCGTGAACGTCAAGGTGGCCTCCCTGCACCTGACCCAGATGGGCCACGACCTGGTGGCCGCGCCGGACGGGGCCGAGGCCCTCAANNGCCCGGCATGGACGGCCTGGAGGTCACCCGGCGCATCCGCTCCGGGGACACGCGCCACGGCAGGCCCCTGGACCCGCTGGTGCCCATCGTGGCCATGACCGCCCACGCCCTGGCCGAGCTGCGCGACCGCTGCCTGGAGGCGGGCATGGACGGCTACGTGGTCAAGCCCGCCAACTTCCCGGAACTGGTGCGGCTCCTGCTGCGCCTGTCGCGCGGGGAGCGCGAAACCGGCCGCCTGGCCGCGGCCCCGCTGCCGCCCGAGCCCCCGGAGCCCGAGAACCTGCCCGTGCTGGACCGCGAGCTTTCGGAGTAAAACGAGAAATACAGCAATC
>DFYP01000175.1 GCA_002382645.1 Desulfovibrio sp. UBA4079
GTCCTCCAGGACCACGGCGGCCCGCGCCGCGCTCGTGTGCTGCGCCCGGCAGAGGTCCTGCCCGGCCCGGGCCACGTCCCGGAACCCGTCCGGCGCGGCCAGCACCCGGTCGAGCACGTCCAGCACGTCCACATGGTCAAAGGACAGGAAGTGCGCGCCGTCGGTGAACAGCCGGTCCACGCCCAGGCCGCCACGCTCGGTGAGCAGGAGCGCGCCCGAGGCCAGGGCGTGCAGGAAGCGCAGGTTCAGGCCGGAGAAGAAGTTCTCGTTGAGCACCGCGCGCGAGTCCGCGAACAGGTCGAGCATCTTTTCCGTGCTCACGTCCCGGACCAGGCGCACCTGGTGGCGCGTGGCGATGTGCGCCAGCAGGTTCTTGCGCTTGGTGCGGAAGTCCGAGGTCCGGCCCACGAAGGTGAGGAAGTGCTTCGGATCGGCCGGGGGTTGCCGGAAGTGGGCCTCGTTGACGCACAGGGGCAGCCAGGCGGCAGGCACGCCCTGGGCCTGGAACCGGGGCGCGGAGGCCAGCTGGTCCACGTACACGTGGTCGAACAGGCGCATGAGCGGCACGAGCCAGAACTCGTTGAGCGGGCTGTCCACGCAGTAGGCCGCCAGGCGGTGGCGGCTCTGGTGCATGGCCCGGGGCAGGCGGGTCTGGCCGCCGAACAGCTCCAGGAAGACCACGTCCGGGCAAAAGCCCGTGGCCTCCACCTGCTCGTCCAGGGTGCGCCGGGCGTCGGGCTTGAAGGCCGCCAGCTCGCAGCCCAGGGCCTGGAACCCCTCGCGCAGGAACCAGCCGGAGTGGAGGATGCGCAGCGCCATGGTCCGCAGGAATACGCCATTTGGGGCCAAAGCGCCACCATCCCGACCGGGCATGGAGGTATTTCCCAGTGAAACCAGCCAGATAGGACGTCAAACCCGCCCGCCTCGACCGTTGACCGGGCCGTTTGACGCCATTTACCGATAGGGCTTGTGCCAAAAGCGCACAAATGGAGTAGGTACTCACAAATTTCAGCCGGGTTCATCCGGCAAGGGGAGGCTGGCGGTGACCACGAATCCGAAAAGGGATGGCATTGCGGGGACCGGGGGGGTCTCCGAGGGGACAGGGGACGGGGCCGCCGGGGGAGGTTTGGCCGCGCCCCGCGCCGCAGGCGCGGGGCGCGGCTGGACCNNCCCTGGGCGTGCTCTACGCCTGGAGCGTGTTCGCCAAGCAGATGACCGAGGCCGTGGAGGCCGGGGGCCTGGGCCTGACCAAGACCGAGGCCAGCCTGCCCTACATGACGGCCATCGGCGTGTTCGCCCTCATGATGGTCCCGGCCGGGCGGCTCCAGGACCGCTTCGGGCCCCGGCTGGTGGCCATGTCCGGGGCCGTGCTCACGGGCCTGGGCCTGGTGGTGGCCGGGTTCGTGCAGCCCGGCAACGTCCTGCCCGTGCTCCTGGGCTTCGGGCTCATGGCCGGCACCGGCTTCGGCCTGGGCTACGCCGCGGCCACGCCCGCGGCCATCAAGTGGTTCCCGCCCGAGAAAAAGGGCCTCATCACCGGCCTGGTGGTCAGCGGCTTCGGCCTGGCGCCGGTGTACATCGCGCCCGTGTCGCGCTGGCTCCTGGGCGCGTTCGGGGTGAGCGGGGCCTTCCGCATCCTGGGCCTGGCCTTCATGGTCATCACCCTGGCCCTGAGCTCGCGCATCGTGAACCCGCCCCAGGTGGCGGCCGCCGCCGGAACCCCGGNNCCGGCTGGCGGGCCATGCTCCGCACCCCGGCCTTCTACCTGCTCTACGCCGAGTACACCTTCGCGGCCCTGGCCGGGCTCATGATCATCGGCCATTTGGCCAAGATCATCGCGGTGCAGACCGGCGGCGCGGTGCAGACCGGGTTCCTGTTCGTGGCCTTCATGGCCGTGTTCAACGCGGGCGGCCGGCTCATGGCCGGGATGCTCTCGGACAAGCTCGGCCGGATGCGCACGCTCATGATCGTCTGCCTGAGCCAGGCCGGGGTCATGCTCTTCTTCCCGGCGCTGGACGGCATGGCCGGATTCTTCGCGGGCAGCGCCGTGGTGGGCTTCAGCTACGGCGCGTGCCTGGCGCTGTTCCCGGCCACTGTGGCGGACTACTGGGGCGCCAAGAGCTTCGGCCTGAACTACGGCATCCTGTTCACGGCCTGGGGCCTGGGCGGGGTCTTCGGCCCGCTCATCGCCGGGCGCATCGCGGACAGCACGGGCTCGTACACCCTGGCCTACTACATCGCGGCCGGACTCATGCTGGCGGCCGCCGGACTCACGTTCATCACCAAGAAGCCGACGGTTTCCTAGCGGGCCGGCGCAGACGGAAAGGCTGGGGAGGGCAACCTCTCCTGCCTTTGTCTTTTCTGGAAACGGCCCCGTTGCCGACCTGCAAGCCGCCAGGAACAATGCTTTTGTCGTCACTGCCGCGTTGTTTTCAGCAATGGCGGGGAAACCCCAATTGCGCTCGTTGAAAACGCCGGGCAGCCGGGATATGCTGCGTGGCGAGAACGGCAAGCGCTTGCGGGTCCTGGCCCGGAGCGGACAGCCATCCCGGGCCGCATCCTCCCGGGAGCGGCGGAGCCAACGAGGGTGCGGGCGGACGACAGGGCGATCACCCCTGGGGGGACCGGCCATGAAGGCGTTCCGCGGTTTCGCGGTGCTGGGCCTGCTCCTGGCCGTGTGCGCGGCCCGGGCAACGGCCCATGACGACGTGTTCCTTGAGGGGCAGGGCCGGGGGCGCCAGGCCGACGGCCTGCCCGAACCCCGGCCGCAGGACCAGGGCTGGGAAGTCTTTGACCGGGCCGACGACCCGGCGCACGCAATCTTCACGGGCCTGGGCCCGGAGCGGGACCAGACCCTGGCCATGGACCAGGCCGGTCTGGAGCAGGTCTTCGGCCTCCTGGGCCGGGCCCGGAACATGCCGGACGAATCCTTCGCAGAACCCTGCTTCGGGTACGCCTCGAGCCTGCCCGGCGATTCCACCGTGCTCCTGGTGCGCCTGGACGACTGCCCGGAGATATGTTTCCCGGTCCTGGAGGTGGAGCTGCGGCGCGACGCCCGGGGCCTGGCCCATGCCGCGGACCTCTGGCCGAGCCCGGCCGTGCACGCGGGCATCGCCACCAGAAGCGGCCTGCGCCTGGGCCTGACCCGGGACCAGGTCAAGGCCGTGCTGGGCCGCCCCCGGTACGAGGACGAGATCAGCCTGCACTACGGCGCGCTGTACGAGCACAGCTTCAACCGGGACGAGGTCCTGGCCCGGGGCCGGGACGAGGGCTGCGCCGGGCGGCTGGTGGGCGTGTACCGCTGCATCGCCGTGACCTTTGACCAGGGCCGGGTGAGCGGCCTGTGGGTCCAGCAGCGCATCGACTGGCACTGACCGGCTTCGCCGGTTTCACGGAAAGGCGGGGGAGGGGAGCCTCTCCCGTCTTTTCCGCCCACGGCGCGGGCTTCAGGGCCTGGCGGAGCGGGGGAGGAAGGGCACAAGCCACTTGGGGAACATGGCGCGCAGGGGTCTGGCGTAGTCCCGGTAGCATTCCGGAGAACCGGCCAGGAGGCTGTGGAATATCCGGCCCTGGATGGCGTACACCGCGTAGAGGCAGCCCAGGGAGCCCAGGCCCACCAGGGCGTGGGACCACGCGCCTCCCCCCAGGTCCAGGGCCAGGGCCACGCAATAGCCGATGTAGCCGCCCAGGATGGCCGCGATGACGCAGTAGATCTTACAGAGGTAAGGCGTGATCACGTTTTCCTGGTGCCCGCCCAGCCCGATGCGGGCGCCCTCGATGCGGATGTAGTAGTTGCCGATGATGTTGTAGACCGAGCCGATGGTCAGGAGCAGGAACAGGGACAGGCAGATGATCAGAGCGGCGTAGGAGTTCTTGCCGAAGACCGAGGGGATCACGCCGAGCATGGCCCCGATGGCGATCTGGATGGTCCAGTAGAGCTTGATCTCGCCGATGAGCTTGGTCATGTCCGCCTCGGGTTTCGGCGCCGCAGCGGGAGCGGCGCCGGCCGGACGGAACTCCAGCCCGAGCAGTGCGAAAGCGGCCCGGAAGGCCTTGGCGAGCACTGCCGGGGTGTGCAGGTTCTGCTCCTCGTGGTTCGTCACCCGGTTGGCCGGGCCCTTCACTGCGAGGTACTCCACCTCGGAGATGTCCGCGGCAAAGGAGCACAGGGTGTAGAACTGCGCCACCTCCATGTCCACCAGGTCGGCGGTGCGGCCGGACGCCTGCCGGGCCACGTTCCGGAAGTGCCGCAGATACGGCCCCTCGGCCGCGTCGGTGAACCCGTAGTAGAGGTCCGTGGACACGGACGTGGCTGTGGGCAGGTCCACGGGGCCGCTCCAGCGCGGGGCCCGGGGCGCCTCTCCCGCGTCCTGGTCCAGGGCCGTGGCCGAGGCCCGGGCCGCCTCGATGGCGTAGACCTCGCCCAGGGTCGCGCGTGAACCGGGCAGGGCTCCGGCCGTGCCGATGAGCACGATCCGCGTCACCTTCTTCAGGGAGAGCATCTCGTAGAGCAGCGGTTCCAGGCAGCCCGTGCCGATGGCCGAGAGGACCAGGGTGTGGTCCTGGTAGCGGTAGAAGGAGTAGGAGCGGAAGTGGTGCTCGGCCAGCGGGGCCGGGCCCGGCGGCACGGCCGCGAGCACGGTCTGGCGATCCTCTCCGCAGCAGAGGATCACGTTTTCGGCCAGCAACTCAGGCTGCAGCCGGGTGTTGGGCAGGTCCGTGGGCATGGGCGCTCCTGTGTCCGGCCCGGGGGCGGGCCCGCGTGGAATGCCCCAAACTAGCCGAGACGGCCCGGGAAGACAACGGAATCTAGGCCGCCCCGGCGCGCACCGAGGACCCGTAGAGCTCCCAGGTCTGGAGGAAGGTCTCGTCGAACGTGCGGTGCTCCATGCTGGCCCGGGCGTTCCCGCGCATGAACGAGAGCCGCTCGGGCGAGTCCGCCAGGTGGAGCACGGCCCGGGCCAGGGCGTCGGGGTCGCCCGCGGCCACCACCAGGCCGGTGCGGTCCGGCACCATGTTCTCGCGCGGGCCGCCCTTGTCCGTGACGATCACCGGCAGGCCCGAGGCCTGGGCCTCCAGGACCACGTTGCCGAAGGTGTCCGTGGCCGAGGGGAAGACGAAGATGTCCGAGCTGGCGTAGGCCGCGGCCAGGTCCTCGCCGTCGAGCACCCCGGTGAACACCGCGGGCAGGCCGCGCAGGGCCTGGCGCATCTCGGCGAGATACGGCCCGTCGCCCACCACCACGAGCTCCAGGTCGCGGCGCAACCCGCGCAGCTTGCAAAAGGCCTCGGTGAGCACGTGCAGGTCCTTTTCCCGGGACACGCGGCCCACGTAGAGGAGCTTCAGGCCCGGGCCCGCGGCGTAGCGCTGGAAGAACCCGTTGCGCTTGGCCGGATGGAACCGGCCCACGTCCACCCCGCGCGGGTAGGTCTTGACCTTGTGCTCCGGGATGCCCCGGGACACGAGCTCCTGCACCGTGGCCCGCGAGGGCGCGTAGACCACGTCCATCTGGTTGTAGAACCAGAGCATGGAGCGCCAGGCCGCGTCCTCCAGGCCCGCGTCCTGGGTGAGGGCTCCCACGTACTGCGGAAAGGCCGTGTGGTAGGTGCCGTGGATGGGCACTTTCAGGATGCGCGCGATGGCCAGGGCGGCCAGGCCCACGGGCCCGGGCGTGGCGGCCAGGATCAGGTCGAAGTCCTGCTCAAAGCAGTGGGCCAGCATCTTCAAGAACGGCGGGTAGAACAGCTTGAGCTCCGGGTACTCCGGGATCTCGAACGCGCCCACGGGCTCGAAGTTCACGGCCCCGGGCAGGTCGGCCTCCTGGCCGCAGGTGATCACGCTCATGTGCTTGCCGTGCTGGTCCACGAGCCGGAGCTGCTGGCGGATGGTCCGGGCCACGCCGTTGACCTCGCGGAAGGTGTCCGTGAAGTGGGCGATCTTGAGCCCCTTGCGCCGGGGCCGCTGGGGCTGGCGGCCGAAGGCCTCCAGGCAGCGGTCGCAGAAGGCCCGCTCCGAGGCGAACAGGCCAAAGGACACGAAGTACGGGGCCAGCAGGGCGTAGAGCGAGGCCGCCGAGCCGATGGTGTGGAAGACGTCGAACAGCCGGGCCCGCAGCACGCTCTTCAAAATGCGGTCCGCGAACTGGGAGAGCACCCGGTCCGTGGCCTTGGCCACGAAGCGGTACCACTCGCGCTCCATGAGGGCCATGTCGGCCACCTTGCCCCGGGCCACGTCCTGGAACCCGGCATCATTCGAGACCAGGGCCGAGGCCTCCTTGAGGAGCACCTCGTGGGCCTGGGAGCCCGAGACCCAGCGCAGGTACAGGGCGGTCTTGCGCCGGGAGAAGAAGTCCTGGATGCGCGTGAGCAGGCCCTCGCGCGGGTTGGCCGGGCCCGGGTCCAGGGCCTGGTCCGCGAAGCCCAGGGCGGGCACGGACTTGGCCGCCGCGGGCAGGGGCGCGCGGCTTTTGTAGAACTGGTAGGCGATGCTGTAGATGTTGTGGGCCATGGTCAGGGGCGTGGCCGCCAGGCCCATGGGGCGGCCCGCGCGGGCGTTGAGCCCGGCGAGCACGTTGTCCAGGCAGGCCTCGCCGTCGAACTCCGTGAACATGCGGGCCACGTTCAGGCCCGAGTGGTCGTCGGACCCGCCCGTGAGGCCCTTGCGCCAGGGCTCCTGGCCAAAGGGTTCGAGCCCGTGCTTGTCCGCCAGGCGCTCCAGGTCGCGCGGGGTGAGGGACTCCAGGATCTCGCGCAGGACCTTGTTCTGGAGCGCGTCGCGGGTGCCGTTGAGCTCAAAGGAGTTGAACAGCACGAGGCACTGCTCGAAGTGTCCGGGGGTCAACCGCTCGTTCACCGCGAACAGGGCGTGGGCCAGGACGTGGGCGATGCCCTGCTCCCGGAGATAGGGCACCAGGTCGAAGACGTTCTCGCGATGGCGCTGGATGTCCCGGTGCTGGGCCTCGGTGAGGTCAAAGGCCAGCACGTGGAGCTTGCAGCGGTCCTCCGGGAAGTAGGTGGTGATCTCCTCGCTCACGAAGGTCCCGGGCAGGTGCGCGATGTCCAGCGAGCCCGCCAGGGTGTTGTGGTCCGTGATGGTCACCAGGGACATGCCCCGGGCCAGGGCGCGTTCGTAGAGCTTCAAGGGCTCGCTGAAGCTCTCGGCGCAGCCGAGCTTCTGGAGGATCCACTGCGAGGGCCGCGTGGAGTACTTGGAGTGGAGGTGGAGGTCCAGGCGGAAACGGCTCATGGCGGTGCTCCTTGGGCCCGCGGGCCCGGTCAGGCGCAGGCGGAAAGCCCCTGCTCGAACTCGGCCTGGCAGCAGACGCACAGCCGGGTGCTCGGCCGGGCCAGGAGCCGGGCCGTGCCGATGTCGGCGCCGCAGTCCTCGCACTGGCCGAAGCGCGGGGAATCGATGCGCGCGAGCGCCATCTGGGCCTCGCGCAGCTGGCCGCTCTCGCGCTCGCGCAGGGCCAGGTCCAGGCTGTGGCGGGCCAGTTCGCTGGCCTGGTCGGTCTCGTCGGGGCAGTGCTCCAGGGTCAGGTCCAGGGCCTGGGCGCGCCGGGTGAGCAGGTCCACCCGCTCGTTGAGCCGCGCGCGAATCCGGGTCTTCTGCTGCTCGGTCATGTCATCGCTCCTTGTTCCATTGGTCCGGGCCCGTGCGGGCCGTAAATTGGCCGGACACTAGCCCGGAAAGCGTGACAGAGCATGGCGAAGGCGTGACGATTCGGCGCAGTCTTGAAAAAGTCTAGAGATGGGAGCTGAAATGGAGATGAGCATTGGGAAGAAATATTGCCGCTTGCATCGGTTCTCTGATATTGATTAGGGGCAGAGGTGGTGTTCGGCGCTGTGACCACGCATCCGGGGAGACATGCGGAGGGGAGGAGGGCCATGAGGATGTGCCGAGGCGTTCTGTTTGCGTGTCTGGGGCTGGTTCTGGTGTCCTTGCTTCTCGGTGGGTGCGCGAAGAAGGTCAAGTCGGCGCCGGTGCCCGCAGGAACAGGGGAAGAACAGGCGCCCGCAGGAACACCGGAAGAGAAGCAACCGGCCGTCGAAAAGATTTTGAAGCCGGCCGAGTTGTACGGTGAGGAAGTTCCGAGCCGTTATTTTGAATCCGTCTATTACGGAGCCAGCGGGCGCATTGATGTGAAGGACCCACGAAATGTCGTTTACACCAGCGTTCGCAGCAAGGAGATTTCCCTTGGCGTGTGCCATCTTAAAATAAAGAAAAGCACGGTGTTCGACATAGTTGGGAGGGAGCTGGGAAGATTATTGAGGGGCGCATGGAGCAGGCTCCCGGACGATTCTGTTGGCCATGAATTCCAAATCACCGAGGCGATACCATACTCAAAAGAACAATTTTTTGAGTCCGTTAATGAGGAACTTGGCCTGTATGCCTTGGATGAAAATAATGAAAAAAACATGCTCCTGTTCATTCATGGGTTTAACAATTCATTTGAAGAGGCAGTGGAAAGAACAGGATGCATTGCAAGCTATGCAGACTTCAAAGGTGTTGCTGTAGCGTATGTTTGGCCGTCAAAAGAGAATTTCTTGCTCTATTTCAAGGACAGGGCCGTTGCGGATTGGTCCGCCTTCATGCTGCAACTGTTTATTGTTGACTATCTTTTAAAGTCTGATGCTAAATACATATCGGTCATTGCCCACAGCATGGGTGGGGAAGTCTTCGTCAAAGCGTATTGTGGTTTGATTGACCAGGCGAAGTCAGATAAGAAGCTAATGTCTCAAATGAAGAAAATAAAAAGGATCATCCTCGCATCGCCAGATATAGACTATATCACTTTTTTAGACTTTTATCTTAAGAAGATGAGGACGCTTTCTCCTGATATATACTTATACTTTTCTCAAACAGATTCCGCATTGAAGCTCTCTCAGGGATTACAAGGTACGGAGAGACTCGGCTCTTCTCTCGTATGCAACAAAGAAATCGTCTGCACTGACACCTCGAGCGTTAATTCCGATTTTTTCAACCACGCCACGATTGCCAGCAGCAAGACGGTGTTGGAAGACCTGATGTGCATATTCAATGAGAAATGTAGCCGCAACCAACAGAAATACCTGGAAAGCAGGCCCTGTGGCGGCGGCCTGTCCTATTGGAGGCTCAACCCGGCCGGGAACTAGCCGCGCAAGGGAAAGCCCGGGGCCCGGGCCTGCGTCGGCCTTTCCCGGAGGAGGGGACGTGGCGGGAACGAAAAAGGCGGAAGAGGAACCCTCTTCCGCCTTTGGCTTTCCGTGAAACCGGCGAAGCCGGACTATTCCAGGATGTCCACCAGGATGGTGTTGTCGAAGCGCTGGCCCAGCTCCATGAGCTTTTCCCGCTTGTGGTTCAGCAGGTACAGGGCCAGGTCCTTTTCGCAGGCATAGGTGAACGGCTGGGGGCAGCCGGGCCGCCGCAGGAGCCGGAACATCTCCTTGATGGCCAGCAGCGACTGCCATTCCATGTTCCGCCGGATGCCCGCGCCCTCGCAGCAGGGGCAGGGCTCGGTGGACACCGAGAGCGCCGAGGAGCCCAGGCGCTGGCGCACGATCTCCATGAGCCCGAAGCCCGAGATGCGGCCCACGTCGGTGCGCGCCCGGTCGGTCTTGAGCGCGTTCTTCATGATCTTTTCCACTTCGCGGCAGTGCTTGGAATCCTTCATCTCGATGAAGTCCACCACCACCTGGCCGCCGATGTCCCGCAGCCGGAGCTGCTGGGCCACGGCCTCGGCCGCCTCCATGTTCGTGGTCAGGGCCATCTTCTGGAAGGTCCCGGNNGCCCCGCCGATCTTGCCGGAGTTCACGTCCACGGCCGTGAGGGCCTCGGTGGGATCGATGACGATGCGGCCGCCCGAAGGGAGCGTCACCTCGCGGGAGTAGATCTGCTCGACCTGGCGCGTGAGGTTGAAGCGCTCCCAGAGCGAGCGGTCGGTGTCCGTGTGCAGCTTGACCAGGCCCGCGCTGCGCGGGAAGGCCAGGGCCGCGTACTCCTTGATCTGGGTGCAGGTCTCGGCGTCGTCCACCCAGACCTCGAGCACGTCGGCGGTGAGGTAGTCGCGCACGGCCCGGGCCGCCAGGTCCAGCTCCTGGTAGACCAGCGAGGGCGTGGCCGCGTCCTGGGCCTTCTTGCGGATCTCGGCCCAGAGGCGGCTCAAATACTTGTAGTCGCGGGTCAGCTCGGCCTTGCTCTGCCCCACGCCCGCGGTGCGCGCGATGAGGCCCACGCCCTCGGGCAGGGCCAAGCCCTCGATGACTTCCTTGAGCCGGGCGCGCTCCTTCTCGTCCTCGATCTTGCGCGAGACCCCGGACTGGTCGTTGCCCACGGAGAACACGAAGTGGCGGCCGGGCAGGGACAGGTAGGTGGACAGGAACGCGCCCTTCTTGCCCGTGGGCTCCTTGACCACCTGCACCAGGATCTCCTGGCCGGACTTGAGCACCTTCTGGATGAGCGGGTAGCGCTGGCCCTTTTTCCAGGTGTAGCCGCCCTGGTAGTATTCCGGGTGGATCTCGTCGATCTGGAGGAAGCCGTTGCGCTCCGCGCCGTAGTTGATGAACGCGGCCTGGAGGTTGGGGTCCACGTTGTGGATCACGCCCTTGTAGATGTTGCCCTTGGTGCGGGCCAGGTGGTGCATCTCCACGTAGTATTCGAGGACCTTGCCCTCCTCGGCCACCACCACTTCCATCTGCTCGCCGGGCAGCACGCTGATGAACATCTTCTGGCGTTTCTTCTTGTCCTGGCGCGAGGCGGCCTCGTCCTCGTCGTCCTCCGGGGCCTGGGCCGGAGCGGCCGGGGCCTCGGCCTCGGCGGACTTGGACCGGCCGCGT
>DFYP01000001.1 GCA_002382645.1 Desulfovibrio sp. UBA4079
AGGGCCCGGGCCAGGAGCCAGGCCAGGGGCAGGCCCAGGGCCGCAGTCAGGAACAGGGGGGCGGTGTTCGGCGGGGGGCCGCAGAGCAGGCGGCCGAGGCCCAGCCCGGCCAGCAGCGCAAGCCAGGCCAGGGCGGCGAGGCGCATGCCGAGGGAGGGCCGCCGGGTCATGGCCGGGTCAGCTCCGGAAGCGGTAGCCCACGCCCCGGACGGTCTCGATCCAGTCGGCGAACGGCCCGAGTTTCTGGCGCAGGCGGCGCACGTGGGTGTCCACGGTGCGCGAATAGCCCTCGAAGTGGGTGTCCCAGACCATGTCCAGGAGGTGGTCCCGGGTCTGGACCTTGCCCCGGCCGCGGATGAGTTCGGACAGGAGCTTGAACTCCGTGGCCGTGAGCTGGACCCGCTCGCCGTTCACCTCGATGGTGTGGGCGTCGAAGTCCACGCGCAGGCCGTCCTCCTCCCAGACCCCGGAGGAGTCGCCGTCCTCGCCCGGGGCCCGGCGCAGCACGGCCTTGATCCGCAGGGTCAGCTCGCGCGGGCTGAAGGGCTTGACCACATAGTCGTCCGCGCCCAGCTCCAGGCCCACGATGCGGTCCACCTCCTCGCCCCGGGCCGTGAGCATGATCACGGGCACGCGGGCGGTCTCCGGGGCCTGCTTCAGGCGGCGGCAGACCTCCAGGCCGTCCATGCCCGGGAGCATGAGGTCCAGGAGGATGAGGTCGGGCATGAAGGCGCGGGCCGCTTCCAGTCCGTCGTGGCCGTCGGCGGCGTCGGCCACCGCGTAGCCGGAGGCCGTGAGGTTGTATTTGAGCAGCTCGCGCGTGTCTTCGTTGTCTTCGATGATGAGGATCTTGGCGTCCGACACGGGGGTCTCCTTCGTTTCAGGCGGCCTCGGGGCCGTGTGACAATTGGCTTATCCCGAAATTCCGGGCTGATAAAGCGGCCAGTGTGACATTCCTGTGAGAATCGGCGTGTCGCTGTCACGGAGCCGTTGCAATGATGCCCCGCCATTTCCCTGATAGGCCGGAGGTGCCGCGAAGGCAACACTGCCCGGAGCCCCTGGAAATGTTCCGGTCATGTATAAAGTGGCCCGGCCGTTGGCCGATAAGATGGGCGTGAGTCCAAGGCTACCCAGGGATCGGGAGCCCGCAAACCAGGGAGAGGTACCGTGTACTACCAGGGATTCGTCAAGAAGTTCCCCTCGGGGAGCAAGTACTGGACCATGTATGACGAGCAGCTTATCGGGCTGCTTTTTTCCAAGATCGTGAACAAATCCCTGTACAGGGGGGTGGGGCAGGAGGATCAGCAGGAAGACCCGGTGGACGACATGGTGAACAACCTGTTCGACCTCTGCTTCTACATCAACAAAGATTTCCACGACTGCTGACCGGGCCTCCTTCCCGGTTGCAATTCCAGGCTCAGGCCCCCGGGGTTTGCGGGAATCCCGGGGCCTGGTCTTTTCTGCGCCCCCCTAAGCCGTTCCCTTCCGCCGCGCGGCCAGCAGGACCCAGACCAGGGCCCCGGCGGCCAGGCCGCCGCACAGGCGGTAGATCTCGCCCAGCGTGAGCCCGCGCGCCAAAAGCGCCCCGCCTAGCAGCGGGCCGAGCACCGTGCCCGCGTCCGTGGTGAACAGAAAGAGGTTCAGGGCCAACCCGCGCAGGTGCGGCGGCGTGGCCAGAAACAGGGCGGCGTTGAGCAGGGGCATGACCAGGCCCAGGCCCAGGCCGAAGCATCCGGCCAGGGCCAGAAGCTGGCCGCCGTTTTCCGCCGTCCCGAACAGGGCCAGGGACAGACCCATGCCGGCCAGGCCCAGGCACAGGAGCGGGAGCTTGGGCAGCCGGTCGAAGAGCGGGCCGCTGAACAGGCGCACGGCGATGGTGGCGCCCATGGACACGCTGAAGACCAGGCCCGGGTCGGCCAGGCCCAGGTTCAGGGCCAGGTCCTTCACGAAGAAGGTCACGGTGGGCACCGCGCAGTAAGCGAACAGGGCGGCCAGCAGGAGCAGGCCCACGCCCGGCAGGCGCAGCGCGGCCAGGATCCTGGAGCGGCCGGGCTCGGCGTGTTCCCGCGGGGCCTGGCGGGCCATCCTGCGGCCCACGGGCAGCAGGAACAGGGCCGCCAGGGGGCAGAGGGCCGCGGCCCAGGCGTAAACCAGGGCCTCGTCGCCCAGGACCCGGAGCAGAGCCTCGCACAGCGGGGGCACCAGGGCGAAGGGCAACAATGTGGCCACGGTGAAGATCCCGAAGCCCTGGCCGCTGCGCTCGGGCGGCAGGATCCCGGCCAGGAGCGCGGTGGCGGCCGAGACCAGGACCACGAAGCCCAGGCCGTGGACCAGCCGCACTAGGGCCAGGGGCCAGGGTTCCCGGGCCAGGGGGTAGGAGAGCAGGGCCAGGGCCACGATGGCCAGCCCGGCCACGGCCGCGGCCGTGGCATTGCGGGACGTGAGCCGGGCCGCCAGCAGGGGTCGCAGGACCAGGGCCACCAGGGGTTCCAGGACCAGGAGCGGGCCGCGCCAGTCCGGGTCCAGGCCCAGGCGGACCGTGTACACATGAAAGCCGTAGAACATGGCGATGTTGGCGAAGCCGAACAGGGCCACCAGGCAGAGGGCCAGGAAGCTGGAGGTGAACAGCGGCGGCCGGGTCGAGGGCGGGGGCGGGTGGACCATGCCCGGGGTGTGCCCCATGACGGGAACCCGGTCAAGCGGCTCCCGGGAGCGGGGATTTCCAGGCGGTCCGAAAGGTGGTACACGGCGGGACCGTTCAGCGTGAAGGAGTTTTTTGTCATGAACGCCAATCGTTATGTGGAAGGCCTGCTGCGCGCCGCCCTGGACACGCGCGGCTGGTCCTGGCCGGACAAGGCCGTGATCGAGCCGCCCAAGGACAGGAAGTTCGGCGACATCTCGGCCAACGTGGCCATGCTCCTGGCGGCCCAGGCCAAGAAGGCCCCCCGCCAGGTGGCCGAGGACCTGGCCGCGGACCTGGCCCAGGCGCCGGATGTGGCCTCGGCCGAGGTGGCCGGCCCCGGGTTCCTCAACGTGACCCTGGCCCCGGGCTTCTGGCGCCGGGTCCTGCCCGAGATTCTTTCGCAGGGCGAGGCCTTCGGCTCCTCGACCGTGGGCGCGGGCCGCAAGGTCCAGGTGGAGTACGTCTCGGCCAACCCCACGGGCCCGCTGCACATCGGCCACGGCCGGGGCGCGGCCCTGGGCGACTCGCTCTCGCGCATCCTGGCCAAGGCCGGGTTTGACGTGGAGCGCGAATACTACATCAACGACGCGGGCCGCCAGATGCGCCTGCTCGGCACCTCCATCTGGGTCCGGCTCCAGCAGGCCCAGGGCCGCCCCGTGCCCGATCCCGAGGACTTCTACCGCGGGGACTACATCAGGGACCTGGCCGCCGAGGTCCTGGCCAAATACCCGGACATCCTCTCCCGGCCCGAGGCCGAGGCCGTGGACCTGTGCTACGAATACGGCATGAACGCCATCATGGACGGCATAAAAAAGGACCTCTCGGACTTCCGCGTGGGCCACGACGTCTGGTTCTCGGAAAAGAGCCTGCTGGCCGAGGGCCTGGTGGACAAGACCTTCGCCTTCTTGAAGGACAGGGGCCTGGCCTTTGAGCAGGACGGGGCCTTCTGGTTCAAGACCACGGAGCTTGGCGACGACAAGGACCGCGTGCTGCGCAAGTCCTCGGGCGAGTTGACCTATTTCGCCTCGGACATCGCCTACCACGACCACAAGTACCGCCGCGGCTTCGACATGGTGGTGGACATCTGGGGCGCGGACCACCACGGCTACGTGCCGCGGATGCAGGCCGCGGTGGAGGCCCTGGGCCGCAAGGGCTGCCTGCACGTGATCCTGGTCCAGCTGGTGAACCTGCTCAAGGGCGGCGAGCAGATCGCCATGAGCACCCGGGCCGGGCAGTTCGAGACCCTGCGCGACGTCATCGACGAGGTGGGCGCGGACGCGGCCCGGTTCATGTTCCTGTCGCGCAAGAGCGACAGCAAGCTGGACTTCGACCTGGACCTGGTCAAGCAGAAGACCATGGACAACCCGGTGTACTACGTGCAGTACGCCTTTGCCCGGATCTGCTCGGTGCGGCGCAAGGCCGCGGAGCAGGACCTGGCCCCGGCCGAGGCCGAGCCCGCGGCCCTGGCCCTGCTGGACACGGCCGAGGACCTGGAGCTTTTGCAGCACCTGGCCCGGTTCCAGGACACGGTGGAAGCCGCGGCCAGAAGCTACAGC
Source organism: Desulfovibrio sp. UBA4079 (assembly GCA_002382645.1). GTDB lineage: Bacteria > Desulfobacterota > Desulfovibrionia > Desulfovibrionales > Desulfovibrionaceae > Aminidesulfovibrio. The sequence goes on from DFYP01000001.1 coordinate 4,240, forward strand.
CCGCACCTGGTGAGCTATTATCTCCAGGAACTTGCCTCAACCCTGCACAAATACTATACTCTGCATCACGTGCTTTCCGCGGACCGGCCCCTGTGCCGGGCCCGGCTGCTGCTCCTGGACTGCGTGGCCCGGGTGCTGCGCAACGGATTGGACCTGCTCGGCGTCTCGGCGCCCGAATCCATGTAGGGGGACCCTCCGGCGCATGAACCAGAAAAAAGTCCCGGCCCGCAAGGGCGAACCCAGGACGTATTCCTACACCTTCAGCCTGCCCCAGCTGGTGGGTCTGGGCGGCGGGCTCACCGCCGCGCTCACCGTGTTCTTCGTGCTCGGCATCCTCATCGGCCGGGGCTACCGGCCCGAGGCCGAGGTGCCGGAGCTGGCCCGGATCATGCCCGCCCCGCCCGCGCCGGGCAGCGTGGTCCAGGAAGAGCCCAAGGTGCTCAAGCCCGAGGAGCTGCACTACATGGAGCAGCTGACCCAGGGCTCCACGGCCAAGGCCCCCAAGGCCGAGAAGCCCAAGGCCGAGGAGAAGCCCAAGCCTGAGGCCGCCAAGCCCGAGCCCAAGCCCGAACCCGCCAAGGCCAAGGCCGATGACAAGGCCAAGGCCGAGGAGAAGGCCAAGGCCATCGAGGCGGTGCGGGCCGAGGAAAAGGCCAAGACCGAAGCCGCTGCCAAGGCCGAGGCGGCCAAGGCGGCCAAGACGGCCAAGGCCGAGGCCAAGGTGGTCAACGGCGAGCAGGTCTTTGACTATGTCTATCAGGCCGCGGCCTTCCGGGAACGGGACCAGGCCCAGGCCCTTGCCCGCCGCGTGGAGTCCACGGGCCTCAAGGCCTCGGTGGAGTCGGCCACCGAGAACGGAACCACCTGGCACCGGGTGGTGGTGCTCTACCGGGGCACGCCCTCGAGCACCGACACCATGCGCGAGAAGCTCTACTCCATCGGCCTGGGCCGGCCCATCATGAAGAGCAAGCAGCCGGCCCGCTGATCCGGCGGCGATTTCCGCACCCATGAGCCGCCCCTTTGGGGGCGGCTCTTTTTGTTTCCGCCGCCCTTTTTCCCGGGCCGCATGGACACGGACCCCAATCCGGGATAAGCGGAGACTATGGCTCCCTCCAACGCCACATTCCGCGCTGTCTGGCGCATTCCCTTGATATACGCCGCCCTGGCCGCGCTCTGGATCCTCTTCTCGGACGCGGCCGTGCGGCTTCTGGCCCAGGACGCGGCCGCGCTCTCCCGGATGCAGACCTCCAAGGGCTGGTTCTTCGTGGCCTGCACGGCCCTGCTTCTGGCCGCGCTCCTGGCCCGCGAGTACCGCGTCCTCCTGGCCCACCAGCGCCAGCTGGAGCACCTGAACCGGCTCTACGCCGTGCTCAGCCAGGTGAACCAGAGCATTGTGCGCGAAGAGGACCGCGGCCGTCTGTTCCAGGAGATCTGCCGCATCGCCCTGGAGTTCGGGGGCTTCCGGCTGGCCTGGATCGGTGGGGTGGCCGGGGTGGAGGGCGGGCTCACCGTGCTGGCCGCGGCCGGGGCCGCACCCGCGGTCCTGGGCCGCCCCGGCGGGCCGGGCTG
>DFYP01000086.1 GCA_002382645.1 Desulfovibrio sp. UBA4079
GGTCTACCGCGTGTCCCACGGGCTCACCGACCAGGACACGGCCATGTCCGCGCTGCTTCTGCCCATGATCCAGCCCCGGGCCGCCGGGGTGCTCTACACCCTGGACCCCGAGGGCTGCGTGGCGGCCCGGTCCGGCGAGGCCATGTCCCTGTTCGCCGTGCCCGGCCTGGGCGAGAGCCTGGTGGACGGCAGCCGCACGCCGCAGCGCCTGCTCCTGCCGCGCACCGGCGAGGCCCGGGCCCTGGCGCCCTGTTCCGAGCCGGACACGGGCTTGGTGGGGCCGTCGCTCATGACCCGGCTGCGCGACGCGGGCCTGGTCCTGGAGGGGCTTTTCGGCAGCCCCCAGGACGTGGAATGGGCGGCCGATGCCGAGGACCGGCTGTACATCCTCCAGTCCCGGCCCTTCCACATGGACCAGCCCCGGCCCGCGCCCAAGGCCGTGTCCGGGGCCGAGGTCCTGCTCAAGGATCTGACCCGGGCCTCGGCCGGAGTGGCAGCCGGAACCGTGCGGCACCTGCGCACCGTGGGCGAGGTCGCGAGCTTTCCGCCCGGCAGCGTGGTGGTCACGGCCCATCTGCCGCCCATCCTGGCCCAGTTCATGGGCCGGATCGCGGCCGTGGTGGCCGAGGCCGGGTCCCGGGCCAGCCATTTAGCCTCGGTGGCCCGGGAGAACGGCATCCCGGTGGTGGTCGGCCCCGATGCCTTCGCGGCCCTGCCCGAGGGCAGCCAGGTCACGGTGGATGCCGACGCCGGGGTGGTCTATGCCGGGGTGGTGGAGCGCCTCCTGCCCCCGGCCGACGGGCCCGGCGGGAGCCGGGTGGAGCCCGGTTTCGAGCGCATTCTGCCGCTCACCGTGCGGCTCTCGCTCACCGATCCCGAGGCCCCGGAGTTCACCCCCGAGGGCTGCAAGTCCTTCCACGACCTGGTGCGCTTCTGCCACGAGAAGGGCGTGGCCGAGATGTTCAGCCTGGTGGGCCGGGGCGGACGCGGCCTGGCCAGCTCCCGCAAGCTCAAGACCGAGCTGCCCTTGGTGCTCTACATCCTGGACCTGGAGAACGGCCTGTTCGAATCCGGCCGGGCCCGCGACGAGGTGGTGCCCGAGGACATCAAGAGCCAGCCCATGTGGGCCTTCTGGTGGGGCCTGGCCGACCCGGAGGTGGGCTGGGGCGACCTGGTGCACGTGGACTGGGAGGAGATGGACCGGATCAGCGCCGGGATCTTCACCAAGAACACCCGGCTCCTGGCCAGCTACGCCATCATCTCCGCGGACTACCTGCACTGCATGATCCGCTTCGGCTACCACTTTTCGGTGCTGGACTCGGTCTGCTCGGCCGAGGCCAACAGCAACTACGTGCACTTCCGCTTCAAGGGCGGCGGCGGGAGCCTGGATCAGCGCCTCCTGCGCCTGGAGTTCCTGGTGGAGGTCCTGACCCGCCTGGGCTTCGACTGCTCCACCCGCGGCGACATGCTCGACGCCCGCTACGCCCGCAAGTCCGAGGGCGATACCCAGAAACGCCTGGCGGCCCTGGGCTACCTCACGGCCGTGACCCGGCTCATGGACATGGGCCTCAAGGACCGGGCCCAGGTGGCCGAGCTCGTGGAGCGCCACCTGGCGCGCATCGAGCGGGGACGCGGATGAGCGCCGAGGGCGGGGCCCAGGCCCCCACCTGGATCACCGACCGGCTGGCCGTGGGCGGCGCGCCCATGTCCTATGAGCACCTGGAGACCCTGCGCGCGGCCGGGATCACGGCCATCCTGAACCTCTGCGGCGAGTTCTGCGACCTGCACGAGATCGAGGAGCAGTCCGGGTTCGAGGTCTATTATCTGCCGATCCACGACGAGGAGGCCCCGGACCTCCAGGCCCTGGAAAAGGCCCTGGAGTGGCTGGACGAGGCCCTGTACCTGGGCAAGAAGGTCTACATCCACTGCCGCCACGGCATCGGCCGCACCGGCACGGTGCTCAACGCCTATCTCCTGCGCCGGGGCCTGGGCCACAAGCTGGCCTGGCTCAAGCTGCGCAAGCTGCGCTCCAAGCCCTCCAACTTCGAGCAGTGGTGGACCGTGCGCAAGTATGGCCGCAAGGCCGGCCAGCTCACGGTGCGCGAGCCCTCCCTGGAGTACAAGAACCTCGTGGACCTGGGGCCGTTTTTGGAAGACTACGCGGCCCTGGTGCAGCGGGCCGGGGACCTTCTGGACTACGAGCGCAAGACGCCACCGCTCTGCGGCCGGGACCACGACCGCTGCTGCTTCGTGCCCGTGCGGCTGTCCCTGGTGGAGGCCGTGCACGTGCGCCGGAAGGTGGACGCGGCCACTTCCAGCCAGGCCCGCCAGGAACTCATCGGCCGCGCCGTGGAGGCGGCCCGCAGCGAGCGCGAGACCCGGGCCGCGGTGCCCGCGGGAGCGTCGTCAACGGAGTTCTGTCTGACCGCCTCGGGCGCGCGCTGCCCCCTGTCCGAAGAGGGCCGCTGCCTGATCTTTGATTTCCGGCCCTTGCAGTGCCGGACTTTCGAGCTGCCCGAGGAGACCAAGGAGGACTTCTGGCGGACCATGGCCGCGCCGGTCCTGGACAAGACCTCCTCGCAGCTGTTCTTCGCGCTGACCTCGAAGTTCCCCAAGCAGGGACCGCCCAGCTTCAGCCTGCCCGACGTGGTCTCGGGCAAGTACGTGCAGGAATTCTTCCACGCCCTGATGCAGGCGGGAGCGGGGCAGGGGGCCTAGCGGGGCTTGGGCGTGGCCGGTTTGGCCGTGGTCTTGGCCTTGACCGGAGCGCCCTTGGCCGGCGGAGCCTTGGGCGGCTGGGGCTTGGCCTGCTGCGGCTTGGCCTGGGGCTGGGCCGCTGCCGCGGGCTTTTCCTCGCCCACGGCCTGGGCCGACAGGGCCATGAGCCGGGCGTAGCTCTCTTCCAGGGTCTGGCGTTCGCCCACGCGCTGCTGGAGAAAGCCGTTGATGGGCGCGATGAGCTTGAGCGCGGTGTCGATGTCCGCGCTGGAGCCGCGCTGGTAGGCCCCGATGTTGACCATGTCCTCCACGCGCTTGAATGTGGCCAGGTACTTCAGCGCCACGCGGCCGGAGTCCTGGACCTCGTCCGGGGTGATGTCCGCGCGCAGACGGGACACGCTCTTGAGCACGTCGATGGCCGGGTAGTGGCCCTGGTCGGCCAGGTCGCGGGTGAGCACGATGTGGCCGTCCAGGATGGCGCGGGTGGCGTCGGCGATGGGTTCGGTGAAGTCGTCCCCGTCCACCAGCACGGTGTAGATGCCGGTGATCGAGCCCGCTGCGCTTTTGCCCGCGCGCTCCAGGAGCTTGGGCAGGTGGGCGAAGACGCTCGGGGTGTAGCCGCCGCGCGTGGGCGGCTCGCCCGCGGCCAGGCCCACTTCGCGGCCGGCCATGGCGAAGCGCGTCACCGAGTCCATCATGAGCAGCACGTCCTTGCCCTTGTCCCGGAAGAATTCCGCGATGGCCGTGGCGGCGTAGGCCGCGCGCATGCGGATGAGCGGGCTCTTGTCCGAGGTGGCCACCACGAGCACGGAACGGGCCAGGCCCTCGGGCCCCAGGTCGCGTTCGATGAACTCCAGCACCTCTCTGCCGCGCTCGCCCACCAGGCCGATGACGTTCACGTCGGCCTTGGTGTAGCGGGCCATCATGCCCAAGAGGGTGCTCTTGCCCACGCCGGAGCCGGCCATGATGCCCACGCGCTGGCCCTTGCCCAGGGTGAGCAGGCCGTTGATGGCGCGCACGCCCACATCCAGGGGCTCCACGATGCGCGGCCGGAGCATGGGGTTGGGCGGCTCGCCGAACAGCGGGCGGAAGGACTCCGGGATGAACGGGCCCAGGGCGTCCAGGGGCTCGCCGAAGGCGTCCACGGTGCGGCCCAGCAGGGCCTCGCCCACGGGCATGTGCGGCGGGGCCGAGGTGTTGCGGATGAGGCAGCCCGGGCTGACCCCGCGCAGTTCGCCGTAGGGCATGAACAGGCAGGCTCCGCCCCGGAAGCCCACGACCTCGGCGGCGATGGGCTCGGTGTTGGATTCGGCGTCCGGCAGCAGGTGGCAGACCGAGCCCAGGGGGGCCTTGATGCCCTGGCCCTCGGCGATGAGGCCCACCACCTTGGTGATCTTGCCGTAGGTCAGGCAGGGCTCCAGTTCCTGGAACAGGGAACAGCAGCCCCGGGGATCAAGCGCCGCCATGCTCCGCTCCGCCTGCCAGGGCTCCGGCCAGGCGGTCCAGGATGGCCGCCACCTCCTTCCAGCGCGCGTCCAGGGAGTTGTCGGCCATGCCGGTGCGCGACTCCAGGATCACGCCGCCGGAGGCCACGGCCTTGTCGCCCCGGGTCTTCCACTGCTCCAGCCGGGGGAAGGCGGCGCGGGCCTGGGTCAGAAGAATCTCCATGCCCTCCACGTCCTCGGGAGCCACGCGCACGGTGATCTGGCGCAGGCTCTCCATGCGTTCCAGGGCCTCCTGGAGCAGGGTGTCGAGAATTTCCTTGCGGCGCTCGGCCATTTCCACGCCCACGGCCTTGTGCACGGCCAGCTGGATGAGCCGGGCGAAATCCTGGCGCTGGGCCTCGAATATGCGGACTTCCTGGGTCTGGATGGCCTCCAGGATGGTGCCGAGCGTCATGCCGAACTCGCGCATCTGGCGGTCCACCTCGGCCTGGGCCTGGGCATAGCCCTCGGCCTGGCCGTCCTGGCGGGCCTGCTCTTTGATCTCCTGGGCCTCGCGGCGGGCGTCGGCCAGGAGCTTCACGGCCGCGTCCTGGGCCTTGGCGCGCACGCGTTCCAGGAGGACGGAGCAGGACTCCTCGTCCCAGGTGGGCGGCTTCTTGCCCTCCATCTCCTGGATGGTCATGACGTCCGGGCCGGGCGTGTCCATGCCCAGGATGACCCGGCCGGAGAAGTACTTGCCTCCGGACTCAGACGAAGACATCGCCCGAACCCCTGCTGACCACGATGCGGCCCTCGTCCTCGAGGCGGCGCACGGTCTTGACGATGTTCTGCTGGGCGCCTTCCACCTCGGAGAGCTTCACCGGGCCCATGATCTCCAGGTCTTCCCGGATCATCGCGCCGGCGCGTTCGGAGAGGTTCTTGAGGAACTTTTCCTTGAGCTCGTCGGAGGCGCCCTTGAGGGCCGTGGTCAGGTCCTCGTTGGAGATCTCCTTCAAGAGTTCGCGCACGCCGCGGTCGTCCAGGGCCTTGATGTCCTCGAACACGAACATGAGGTTGCGGATGTCCTCGGCCATCTGCGAGGATTCCTCCTCGATCTCGGAGAGGACCTCTTCCTCGGTGGCGCGGTCCACGGCGTTGAGAATCTCGGCCACGGCCTGCACGCCGCCGACCTTCTTGCCTTCCTTGCCGCCCATGGCGATGAGCTGGCTCTGGAGGACCTTGTCCACCTCCATGAGCATCTCGGCGGCCACGGCCTCCAGCTTGGCCAGGCGCATGAGCACCTCGGCGCGCACGCCCGCGGGCAGGTTCTGGAGCAGTTCCGCGGCCTGGTCCGGGTGCAGGTGGCCCAGGATCAGGGCCAGGGTCTGCGGGTGTTCGTTGCGGAGGATCTGCGCCAGGATGCGCGGGCTCACGTTCTCCAGTTCCTGGAACGGCACCGGGCCGGTGTCGATCTCCAGGGAGTCCATGATGTACTTGGCCGTCTCCGGGTCCAGGGACTTGGCCAGCATGCGCTTGACCTGCTCCGGGCCGCCAATGAGCAGCTCGGCCCCGTAGATCAGGGACTCGTTGTATTCCTTGAGCACCTCCATGACCTGCTCCTTGGGCACGGAGTCGATCTCCAGCATGGCCTTGGAGATGGTCGCGATCTCGGTGCGCTCCAGGCGCTTGAAGACCTCGGAGGTGAACTTCTCACCCAGGGCGAGCAGCACGATGGCCGTTTTCTGGGGACCGCTGAAGCCGCTCACGCTATGCCTCCTGCTTGATCCAGACCCGGAACAGTCTCACGGTCTGCTCCATGTTCTGCTCCGAGAGCTGGAGGGCCTGCGCCTTGATGTTTTCCAGCTTCCGTGCGTCGGCCAGAGCCGCCTCGTCCAGTTCGCCTTCCTCGATGGCCAGGCGCTCCATGCCGGGCAGTCCGGCCACCTCGGCGATCTCCTGCTCGGCCACGCGCGGCCGGATGAGCGACATGACCACCGGCCGGACCACCATGATCAGGAAGAGGAAGATGAGCAGGCCGTTGAGGAAGGGCTTGCCCAGGCGCTGGGCGTATTCCAGCATGGTCCGCATGAGCGTCTGGCCGTCCTCGATCTCGGGGGTTCCGAAGGAGATGTTCGAGACCTCCACGGCGTCGCCGCGGTTGCGGTCAAAGCCCACGGCCGAGCGCACCAGGTTCTGGATGCGCTGCATCTCCTCGGCCGAGCGCGGGGTGTAGGCCATCTGGCCGGTGTTCGCGTCCTTGGCGTAGGTGCCGTCCACGATAACAGCGACACTCAGGCGCTGCAACTCGCCCACCGGCGAGATGATGCTCTGCTCTTCCTTGTTGATCTCGTAGTTGGTGGTGCGGGCCTCACGGGTGGAGTCCTGGGTGGACTGGGTGCCGGCGAAGCCGTCGCCCCGGAAATTGGCCTCGGGCGCGCCGCCGTCGATGGCCGCGCGGCCCTGGGTGCTCTCCTCGCTGCGGTTCTCGGAGCGCACCACCGTGGCGTTGGGATCGTACATCTCCTTGCGGGTGGTCTTCTGGCTGAAGTCCAGGTCCGCGTTCACCCGGGCGATGACCTTCTGGGGTCCGACCACGGGCATGAGCAGCTCCTCGATGCGCCGCTCGAGCTTGCGCTCCATCTGGGCCTTGTAGTCCAGCTGGGTGGTGGACAGGCCCGGGTTGGCCGAGTCGTCCTCCGGGGTGTACAGGGGCTGGCCGTTCATGTCCGTGATGGTGATGCGCTTCTTGTCCAGGCCCTCCACGGACATGGACACCAGGTTCACGATGCCCTGGATCTGCTTGGGCTCCAGCGCGGCCTTGTCCTTGAGCTTCAAGACCACCGAGGCCGAGGGCGGGATCTGGTCCTCGATGAACAGGCTCTTGTGCGGCAGGACCAGGTGGACGCGGGCCTTGTCGATCTGCGGAAATTCGCTGATGGTGCGCGACAGCTCACCCTGCAGGGCGCGCTGGTAGTTGATCTGCTGCACGAAGTCGGTCTGGCCGACCTTGAGCTCGTCGAAGATCTCGAAGCCGATGCCCTGGCCGTGGAGGTTGCCCTCGCCGGCGATCTTCAGGCGCAGGTCATAGACCCGGTCCGCCGGCACCAGGATGGTCTGGCCGTTGTCCTGAAGCTCGTAGGGGTCCTTGCTGCCCTTGAGCATGCTCACGATCTTGGACGCGTCCTCGGGGTAGAGCTTGGAATAGAGCACGCGGTAGTCCGGCCGGTTGAGCCAGTAGATCATGAGCACGAAGGCGAGGCTCACGGAAACCGTCAGGGCCGCCAGCAGGATGCGCTGCGACATCGTGCGGTTGGACCAGTAGGTGTTGAGCTTCTGGATGTACTGCTTGATGGCGGGGGGCATGGGAGGAGCTCCTCGTTTCCTTGTGTCGCTTCAGTATGCTGCCGCTAGAAGCTCAGGCGCATGAGTTCCTGGTAGGCCGAGAGCACCTTGTTGCGCACCGCGCTGGTCATGCTCATGGCCACGCCGGCCTTCTGCAGGCTGATCATCAGTTCGTGGACGTTCTCGCTTTTGCCCGCGGCAAAGGCCTCGATGAGGCCGCTCTTTTCGGACTCCATGGCGTTGACCTTCTCCAGGGAGCTGGTCAGGGCGTCCATGAAGCCGCCGTTTTCGGCCTGGGGCTTGGTGCCCAGGGCCTTGGCGACCTTGCCCTCGATGGCTTGGCGCTGTCCCAGGGCCTGCTGGTAGGCCTTGATGCCGTAAGTGCTGCCGATCATGCCTCATTCCCCCCGGGTTAGCCGCGGCCGATGGCCAGGGCCTTGTTGAACATGGTCTTCACGTCCTGGATGGACTGGGCGTTGGCCTCGTAGGAGCGCATGGCGTTGACCATGTTGGTCATCTCCTCCACCACGTTGATGTCCGGGTAGGCCACGTAGCCCTGGGTGTTGGAGTCGGGGTGGCCCGGATCATAGACATAGCGGAAGGGCCGCGAGTCATTGACGATGCCGCGCACGGCCACGCCCTGGAGGTCACGGTTCATCTCGTTCTGCATGGCCGAGTCGAAGGGCGAGAGCACGGGCGAGGACTCGAAGGACACGCTCTTGCGGCGGTAGGGCCCGCCGTCGGACGTGCGCGTGGTCTGGGCGTTGGCCATGTTCATGGAGATCACGTTCATGTAATCGCGCTGGGCCTTCATGCCCGAGGAGGCGATGTCGAGGGCGGTCATGAAATCCATGGCTTACTTGCCTCCCTCGGCGATGATCTTGGTCATGCCGGTGAAGTTCTTGGTGATGACCTCGGTGAGGGCGTTGTAGAGCAAGGCGTTCTTGGCCATGACGGTCATCTCCTTGTCCAGGTTCACGGAGTCCTCGCCGTAGACATAGCGGGGCTTGAACTCCTTGGCTCCCTTGCCCTGGAAGGTGGCCTCGTCAAAGGTCGCGGGCATGTGCCCGTCGTCGGTGCGGGTGACCTTGCCCCGGGAGTCCAGGGCCAGGGCGTTCTGGAGGTCGTTTTCGAACTCCAGGGACTTGGCCTTGTACTGCGGGGTGTTCACATTGGCGATGTTGCTCATGACGAGATTTTGACGCTGGAGCCGCAGATCCAGGACCTTCTCGGACAGCTCGATGTGACCGTCGAACAGGCTTCTCATTGCTCGATTCCTCCTCATCCGGAGTTTTTTTCCCAGCGGGCCGCCGTCCCTTGGGGCCGGGGTCCGCAGCCCGACTCCAGCAACGGACATGCCAATGCTCTTATCCAGATGAAATGCATTGAGAAATGTGGAAAACACCCGTACGGAAGCCCGCCGGAAACCAGGCGGCAGGGTTTTCCGGGTGCCGGGCCGGGCGGGCCGGGATGATCATTCAGGAAATGAAGGACCGGACCGCTCCGGGATCCAGGGAATAATCATTGGAAAAACAATGTGTTGTGCGTGAAGCGTCCGGGCTGCTTCAGGACCGGCGGGCCGTTTTCGCAGGCGCGTGGCATGGCCGTTGCATTGGTTGGGCAGGCCCGGACCCGGGCCGCAACGTATTCCGTCCGCGTCGCGGACAGAGGAGTATGGAGGGGACGATCATGAGCGGTCATCTGGACTACGAGATCAACAAGGAATTGGGCGAGTGCTACCTGTTCATGGGAGAGCTGGAGAAGGCCGAGCAGTACTACAACAAGGCCGCCAGCTCCAACGGGGTGCACGCGGACCCGTACCTGGGCCTGGCCGCCATCGCGATCCATCGCGGTGAGCTGGACAGCGCCCTGGCCATGTACCGCAAGGCCCACAAGGTGGACCCCACGGACAAGACCCATGCCGGCATCGCTCTGGTGCTGGTGGAGCAGGGGCTCAAGGACGAGGCCTTCACGCACTTCGTCGAGGCCCTCAAGGTGAATCCGGAGAACATGGTGGCCCTGTTCAGCCTCGTGCGCCTGGGCCATGAGCTCTCCCGCCTGGAAGAGGTGGTGGCCGCGCTGAGCCATTATCTGGAAATCGACCCGGCCAAGGCCGAGGTCCGCTACTCCATGGCCGGTTGCCTGGTCTGCCTGGACCGCAAGGAGGAGGCGCGCGCCGAGTTGACGCGCATCCTCGAGTCCAGCCCGGATTTTGAGCCCGCCAAGGAACTGCTGGCCCAGATCTAGGACGAATTTCGGTCTCCCCTCCCTATTGATTCCCCGTGCCGTCCGGCTCTCCCCCGGCGGCGCGGGGGATCATACGGCGTTTTCGCGTCCGGGCCTTCCCTTGCCAGCGTCCGGCAAATCTGGCACGTCTGCCGAAAAAAGCGAGGCGTGCGCATGGATTTTCTCGTCCCCCGCCGGGCCCTTTTAAGCGTCACCGACAAGACCGGCCTTGCCGACTTCGCCCGGGCCCTGGTCGCCCGCGGCGTGGAACTGGTGTCCACCGGCGGCACCATGAAGATGCTCCGCGACCAGGGGCTCAGCGTGACCTCGGTGAGCGACGTCACCGGGTTTCCCGAAATCCTGGGCGGCCGGGTCAAGACCCTGCACCCGCACGTCCACGGCGGGGTGCTGGCCGACAAGGACGACCCCGCCCACCTGGAGACCCTGGAGCGGCTCAAGATCAAGCCCTTTGACCTGGTCTGCGTGAACCTCTATGCCTTTGCCCTGGCCGCCCAAAAGGGCCTCAACCTCAAGGCCGCGGTAGAGGAGATCGATATCGGCGGGCCCACGCTCCTGCGGGCCTCGGCCAAGAACTTCCACAGCGTCCTGGTGGTGCCCGGCGTGGAGCACTACGGCCGCGTGCTGGCCGAGCTGGAGGCCTCCGGCGGCTTCTCGCTTCCCTTGCGCAAGGACATGGCCGCGGCCACCTTCCGGCTGGTGAGCGGCTACGACGCCATGATCGCGGACTATCTGGCAGGACATACGGCCTAGCCCGAGGAGCCTCCCATCGCCCAGAAGCCCCAGGGCAACACCCAGGGTCTCAAGCCCAGCCAGATCAAGCGCCTGACCCGCTTGTACACCCGGCGCTTTCCCCTGGCCGCGCCCTTCAGCCACGAGCAGGCCTGGGAGCTGGCCGGCATCAGCCGGGAGACCGGCCGCCAGGTGGGCCTGCTCATCGACCGCCAGGGCTATCCCTTCCTGGTGCTCGTGGGCGATCCCGCGGCCATCCTCATCCCGGAACTGCCCCGGCTGCGCCTGGGCGCCGGGCGGCTGCGCGGCCTGCGCCTGCTGCACACCCACCTCTCCGGCGAGCCGCTGTCCCAGGAGGACCTCATGGACATGGTCTTCCTGCGCCTGGACAGCATCGGCGCGCTCGGCGTGAACGCCGGAGGCGAGCCCGAGTCCTTCCAGTGGGCCCATCTTCTGCCGCCCAACCCCGCGGGCAAGAGCTACGACCTGGACCCGCCCATGCGCTGGGACCGGGCCGAGACCCTGGACCTGGGGGCCCAGGTGGCGGCCCTGGAGGAGGAGCTTTCCCGGCTGGAGACCGTGCGCGAGGCCGGGGACCGGGAGCGGGCGCTCCTGGTGAGCGTGGCCGCCGCGCCCAAGGCCGTGCAGGAGCGCTCCCTGGAGGAGCTGGCCGAACTGGCCCGCACCGCCGGGATCGAACCCGCGGGCACGGTGATCCAGCGTGTGTCGGTGCTCAATTCCAAGTTCATCCTGGGCAAGGGCAAGCTGGCCGATCTGGAGGTGCGCGCCCTGCAGACCGGGGCCGCGGTGATCCTCTTCGACCAGGACCTCTCGCCCTCGCAGCTGCGCAATCTGGCCGACATCACCGAGCGCCGGGTCATCGACCGGACCCAGCTCATCCTGGACATCTTTGCCCAGCACGCCGTGTCCCGGGCCGGCAAGCTCCAGGTGGAAATGGCCCAGCTCAAGTACGCCCTGCCGCGATTGGTGGGCAAGAACCGGGCCATGTCCCGGCTGGTGGGCGGCATCGGCGGCCGGGGACCGGGCGAGACGAAGCTGGAGATCGACCGCCGCCGGGCGCGCGACCGCATCTCCCGGCTCAAGAAGGAGCTGGAGGAGGTGCGCCGCCAGCGCGGCCAGACCCGCGAGCGCCGGGCCAAGGCCGGGCTGCCCGTGGTCTCCCTGGTGGGCTACACCAACGCGGGCAAGTCCACGCTCCTGAACACCCTGACCCAGAGCGGGGTCCTGGCCGAGAACAAGCTCTTCGCCACCCTGGACCCCACCAGCCGCCGCATCCGCTTCCCCCGCGACCGCGAAGTGGTGCTCACGGACACCGTGGGCTTCATCCGCCGCCTGCCCCCGGACCTCCAGGAGGCCTTCCGGGCCACCCTGGAGGAGCTGGAGTCCGCCGACGTGCTCGTGCACGTGGCCGACGCCTCCCATCCCGAGGTGGAGGAGCAGGTGCGGGCGGTGGCGGACATTCTCCGGGACATGGGCCTGGACGAGCGGCCCTGCATCCTGGCCTTGAACAAGTGGGACCGTCTGGACGAGGAGGGCCGCGAGGCCCTGCGCAATCTCTTCCCCGAGGGCCTGCCCATCACGGCCCTGGAGCGCGGCGGCCTGGAGCCCCTGGTTCAGGCCGTGCTCGCGCGCATCCCCTGGGACAAGCGGGACAAGATCCGCGCCCCCGGGGAATAGCCTAGCCGTCCTTCCTGTCGCTGCACTTCCCGCCCACGTGCTCGCCGTCGCGCGAGGCGTCGTCCTCCATGGGCTCCACATGCACCGTCACCTGGCTGCGCGGCAGCCGCTCCCGGATGGCCTCCTCGATGTCGCAGGTCAGGTCATGGGCCGCCTTGACCGAGGTCTTCCCGGGCACCAGGAGATGGAAGTCCACGAACACCAGGGAGCCGGACTTGCGCGCCCGCAGGCCGTGGTACTCGGCCCCGTCGTGGGTGGCCGCGATGGCCTCCTCGATGGCCCGCATCTGCTCCTCGGGCAGGACCTCGTCCATGAGCCCGGCCACGGAGCGCCGCAGGAGCGAGACTCCGGTGAACACGATGTTCACGGCCATGGCCCCGGCGATGAGCGGGTCCAGGATGCGCCAGGACGGCTCGATGAGAATGAGGCCCAGGCCCAGGACGAGCCCGGCCGAGGTCCAGACGTCGGTCATGAGGTGCCGGGCGTCGGCCTCCAGGGTGATGCTGTCGAAGCGCCGGGCCGCGCTGAGCAGGATGCGGGCGGCCCCGAAGTTCACGGCCGCGGCCAGCACCGCGGTGATCAGGCCCGGGCCCAGATGGCGCAGGTCCACCGGGGAATGGAAGCGCTGCCAGGCCTCCCAGGCGATGGCCAGGGCCGCCAGGATGATCAGCCCGCCCTCGGCCGCGCTGGCGAAGTACTCGACCTTGCCGTGGCCGTAGGCGTGGCGCGAGTCCGCGGGCCGGGCCGCGATGACCAGGGCGGTCAGGGCGATGCCCCCGGCCGTGAGGTTCACCAGGGATTCCAGGGCGTCGGACAACAGGCCCACGGAGCCGGTGAGGGCGTAGGCCGTGAATTTGAGAGTCAGTGTCAGGATGGAGGCGGCGATGGAGTAGAGGGCGTAGCGCAGGGGCGTGTGGGCTGCCTGCGTCATTGCTCCTCCTTCTTGCGCCGCCAGGGCATTTCCTCGCCGCGGGCCAGCCGCCGGATGTTCTCGCGGTGCCGCCAGAAGAGCAGGAGCATGACCACTGCGGCCAGGGGCAGATAGGCCAGGCGGCCGGTGAGCAGGGCGAACACCGGCAGGCACAGGGCCAGGGTCAGGGAGCCCAGGGAGACGTAGCCGGTGAGGGCGATGACCAGGACGCAGGCCGCCACCGAGAGGAGCGCGCCCAGGGGCATGAGGGCCAGGAACGCGCCGATGGTCGTGGCCACGGCCTTGCCGCCCTTGAAGCCCAGGAACGGCGAGAAGACATGCCCCAGGATGGCCGCCAGGGCCACCAGGCTGATCCCCGTGGTGCCCAGGTTTCCGGACACGGCCAGGGTCGCGGGCAGGTAGCCCTTGAGCACGTCCAGGACCAGGGCCAGGACGCCGTATTTCGCGCCGCAGAGCCGGGCCACGTTGGTGGCCCCGGTGTTTCCGCTGCCCGCTTCGCGGGGGTCCACCCCGCAGAACAGTTTGGCCACAAGCAGGCCGAAGGGCACGGAGCCGAGCAGATAGGCCAGGATCATCCAAAGCAGGATCATGCCGTTCTCCTTGCGTGGCCCCTTTCATACCCTCTTCGGCCCGGCTTGGCAAAGCCGGGCCCGGGGGATTCAGACAGTCCAGGCATCGGCCAGACGCTCCTGGTTCCGGACCAGGATGTCGCAATAGTCCAGCTCCATGCCGAGCATCTCGCCATCGTTCTTGCGCAGCCATTCCGAGAGCCAGCCGAAGCGCGAGGCCAGGACCATGGCCGGCAGGAGCGCGAGGAATTCCCGGGGCACGCAGGCGCGCGCCAGGGCCGGGACGAATCCCCGGAACAGGCCCGAGGGGTGCTCGAACCCGGCGCAGCCCATGCAGTTGGCCGCGTCCAGGAGCAGGGGCCGGGCCCCGGCGAACTCCCAGTCGATGACCGCCCGCACGGGCTCCTCCGGCCCGCCGCCCCACTGGACATTGAGCGGGTGCAGATCGCCGTGCCCCAGGACCATGGGCTGGGCCGCCAGGACCTGGGGCAGGGTTTCCAGGAATCCGCGGAGAGGCCCCAGCCGCGCGGCCACCGAGGGCTTGCGCCGGGTGATGGCCGCCAGCAGGGCGCGGATGTAGTCCGGCAACGGCGGCACGTTTGCCGCCGGGAGCGCGGGCCAGGACGCCCCGGCCCGCTGCAGGGCCAGGAGAAATCCGGCCAGGGCCTCGCCGCGCCAGGCCTGGTCCAGGTACGCGGGCCGGGGCAGCTCCGCGCCGGGCACGAACGGCGAGATCTGCCAGAACCCGGCCAGGGGGCCGCGGTCCAGCGCGAGCACGTGGTCCGGCCCGCCATCCACGGGCAGATAGGCGGGCACGAATCCGGCCAGGGCCGGGTCCCGGGCCAGGCGCTCCAGCAGACGCGCCAGGCCCTCGCGCCGCGCGGCCTGGCGCGGGCCCAGGCGTTCGAGCATCCAGAGATGGTGGTCCCGGTCCTCCACGG
>DFYP01000055.1 GCA_002382645.1 Desulfovibrio sp. UBA4079
GGGCCTTCAACAAGATGACCGGGGACCTGGAGGCCCTCTACGCCCGGCTGCGCAGCCAGGTGGTGGAGCGCACGGCCATCCTCCAGCACTCCCACGACGGCATCGCCGTGGCCGACCGCCAGGGCAACGTCCTGTTCGTCAGCCCGGGCATGGAGCGGCTGTTCGCCCGCAGCGCCTCGGAACTCACCAGCTTCCAGCGCTGGCTGGACCTGGGCCTGGAGAGCGACCTCGAGCGCGAGGCCGCCCTGCTGGACTGGCGCGCGGACCTGGAGAATCCCGAGCCGCCGGAGCGGGTCCTGCGCCTGCGCGGCGGCGACGGGCTCCAGCGCTGGGCCCGCTTCCGCATGGCCCGCCTGCCCGACGGCGGGGTGGTCATCAACGCCCAGGACATCACCGGGCTCAAGGAATCCGAGGAGCGCATCCGGCACCTGGCCCTGCACGACCAGCTCACCGGCCTGCCCAACCGCCAGCTCTTCTCCGACCGCCTGGAGCAGGCCCTCAAGCTGGCCCGCCGCAGCGGGCACTTCACCGCCCTGCTCTACCTGGACCTGGACCGCTTCAAGGCCATGAACGACACCCACGGCCACCAGTTCGGCGACGGGGTCCTGCGCCAGGCCACCAAGCGGCTGCTGACCTGCGTGCGCGAGAGCGACACCGTGGCCCGCATGGGCGGCGACGAGTTCGTCGTCCTCTTGACCGACCTGGTGGACCCCGAGGACGCCGCGGCCGTGGCCGCCAAGGTCTGCGAGGCCATGCAGGCCCCCAACCTGGAGGACGGCCTGTACCTGGCCGGGGCCAGCATCGGCATCGCCGTGGCCCCCCGCGACGGCCGCGACCAGGACAGCCTGCTCTCGGCCGCGGACCGGGCCATGTACGTGGTCAAGCGCCGGGGCGGCAACGGCTTCTGCTTCGCCCAGCAGACCGGTGCCGGCTGAGCCTCTTCCCTCTTGCGCTTTTCGCCCACGGGCCGTAACCCATTGCCCATGAAACTCGGATCCAAAGCCCGGGACGCGGCCCGCGAGATCCTCAAGCGCTGCGACTCCTGCACCATCTGCGCCAAGGAATGCCCGCTCCTCAAGGAGCGCGGCCTGCCCCACGACCTGGCCCGGGACGCCCTGGCCGGCAAGCTGGACCCGGCCCTGCCCTTCCTCTGTTCCCTGTGCGGCCTGTGCACCGTGGCCTGCCCGCGCAAGGCCGACCCCGCCGGATTCCTGCGCCTGCTCCGGGCCGAGTTCGCGGCCTCCGGCGACTTTTCCCTGGAACCGTTCCAGGACTACCTGGCCTCCGAGGCCCGGACCTCAAGCCCGAACCACACCTTCCTGGCCGCGCCCCAGGGCGCGCGGCGGGCCTTCTTCCCGGGCTGCGGCCTGTCCGGGGCCCGGCCCGAAACCGCCTGGGCCGTCTATGAAATGCTCGACGCCCTGGAGCCCACGGCCTTTGTCCTGGCCTGCTGCTCCCATCCCTCGCAGGTGGCGGGCCGCGCGGACGCGGCCCTGACGCGCGTGAAGGACCTGGCCGCCCGCATCGCGGCCCTGGGCGTCAGCGAGGTCCTGGTCCCCTGCGCCTCCTGCCGGGAGATGCTCCAGGCCGCTGAGCCGGAGTTCGAGGTCTCCACGGTCTATGAGACCCTGGCCCCGGTGGCCGACGAGCGCGAGCAGGACCCGGACCGCGAGTCCCTGGACATCGCGGTGCAGGACTCCTGCGTCTGGCGCCTGGACAAGCCCGTGCACCGGGCCGTGCGCGACCTCATCTGGGGCTCGGGCCACGCCGTGTCCGAGATGAACCACGCCTGGTACCGCACCACCTGCTGCGGCGCGGGCGGACAGGCCGGGCTCTGCGGCAGCGCACTGCCCGAATACTGGCGGGCCCAGCGCCTGGAGGAGGCCGGGGACCGGCCCATCGCCACGGCCTGCACCGGCTGCCTGCGGACCCTGGCCGGAAGCCATCCCACGGTGCACGTCCTGGACCTGTTCCTGGGCGCGGACCCGCTCCATCCGCCCGCGTTCCTTTCCGGCGACGCCGCCCACCTGGGCCGCCTGGCGCTCAAGCGCCGGGCCCGCAGACACTTCCGGGGCAGCCGCAAATCATGACACAGCGCCTCGCCCCGGTCTTCGCCGCCGGGCCCCTGGTCCTGGCCTGCCTGATCCTGCCCCTGGTGCGGGGCCTGCCCGCCTGGATGGGTCCGGAAGGAAGCCAGGTGCCGGAGCCCGTGGTCCACGGCCTGTGGTTCGCCCTGGCCTGGATCGGGGCCCTGGGCGCCCTGTTCCAGAAGAGCCGCGGCCCGTCCTCGTTCCTGTCCCAGGCCCTGCTCCTGGCCGTGTTCACCCTGGGTCTGTTCCTCTACGCCGCCCCGGTCCTGCGGGACCTGCAGCCGGCCCCGGCCTGGATCGCGGAACTCACCGCGCCCGCCTTCCTGCTCCTGGCCGGAGTCTGGGCCGCCACCTTCGGCCCGCCCTCGCGCAAGGCCTTCCTGCGCTGCGGCGGCATCCTGGGCGTGTTCTGCGCCGTGGACTTTCTCCTGGCCCTGGTCCTGGGCAACGGCTCCCTGCCCCCGAGCCGCCTGGGCCGCTCCGGGCCCCTGTCCTGCCTGCTCCTCATCTGCCTCTGCGCCGGGCTGCGGGCCCAGGACGAGCCCGAATTCCCGGGCGCGGACCCCTGGGTGGCCCTGATCCTGCTGGGGCTCACCGGCTGCCTGGCGCGCATGGCCCTGTTCACCGCGGGCTGGGCCCTGCTCTTCTTCGGCAGCGGCTCGCGGCTGCACCGCGCCGGGCTCTTCGTCTTCTGCCTGCTCCTGGCGGCCGGGTCCCTGCTCCTGCCCCTGGACGCCTCGACCCTGCTCACCCTGGCGGACCAGCCCCGGCAATGGCTGGCCGTGCTCCGCACCCTGGACCACCAGCCCTGGGGCCTGTTGACCGGTCTGCCCCTGGACAGCGTGCTCCCGCCGAACGCGGCCCCGGAGCCCAGCCCCCTGCTCCTGGCCATGGGCCGCCGGGCCGCCCTGCGCCTGCCGGACATCCAGACCTTCTGGCTGCGCCTCACCGCGGGTTTCGGCGTGGCGGCCGCGCCCCTGGTCCTGGGGGCCCTGGCCCTGCC
>DFYP01000074.1 GCA_002382645.1 Desulfovibrio sp. UBA4079
CACCGGGGCCTGGCCGCCGAGCCGGTCCCAGGCCGCGCGGGCCCGGGCCTGGCGGGCCTCCAGGTTCTCGTGGTCCTCGCTGGGCGCGGACTGTCCAGGGGCCTGCTCCTCATCGCGCCGCCGGCCCCGCAACAGTTGCAGGGCCACGGCGGCCAGGAGCACCAGGACGATGATGTCCAGGATGTCCAGGCCGCTGAACTCGCCCTGGCCCAGGAAATGGGAGCGGATGAAGCCCACCCCGGCCAGGGCCGTTTCCGCGGCCTGGGCCGTGGAGGCCGCGAGGCAGNNAGAAGAACGTGATCAGCAGCGGGCGCATGGTCAGGCGATCAGGCCGAGTTGGCGCACGGCGTCGATGAAGGTTCGCACGTCGATGGGCTTGGTCAGGTACAGGGCCGCGCCGCCCTTGTAGTAGGCGTCCACCACGTTCCGGGGATCGCCCAGGGCCGTGATCATGATGATCTTGGCCTCGTCCGCGGGCTTCACGCCGTTGCGCTGCTCCACGGCGCGGATCTCGCGCAGGGCCTCCTGGCCGTCCATGACCGGCATCATGATGTCCATGCACACGAGGTCAAAGGGCCGGCCCTGCTCCAGGGCCAGGGTGAAGGCCTCCACGGCCTCCTCGCCGTTGACCGTGATCATGGACTCGCCATAAGGGGCGAGGATATTTTGCAAAAGTCTACGACTGGTGAAGTCGTCCTCAGCGATGAGAATATTCATGCGGGTTTCCTCGCTTTCCGCTTTCCTACCCCATCCGGGCCATATTCTCAACACGCAGCGGCCCCTTGCCAGCCACGGCCACCCGTACTATGCCTGCACACGGACAACGCACGGAGACGCACATGCACCTGCCCCTGACCGCCTGGGGCCAGGGCCCCTTCTGGGACACCTGGCCGTTCACCCCCGGATACGGCGACTTCTACTCCACCCTGGCCAAGTTCGGCCTGGTGGCCGTCTGCCTCGGACTCATCCTGATCTTCCTGCGGGCGCTCTATGGCCCCAAGGGCATCTTCCGCGACAAGGAGATGGACCGCGAGGCCGAGGAGGCCCGCCGCGCCGAGCTGGAGGAGCTGGAGCGGGCCCACGCCGCCGGAGAGATATCGGAACTGGACTACATCTACCGCAAGAAGAGCCTTCAGAAGTGACCGGACCGGACATCGAGGCCCTGCGCGAACGCTTCCTGGCCTACGCCGAGGCCTTCGCCACCCGGGAGCCCGGGCAGGAGGCCCACTACCGCCTCAAGATCGAGCACTCCCTGCGGGTCCTGGGCCTGGCCCAGGAGATCGCCCGCCAGGAGCGCCTGGCCCCGGACACGGCCGAACTCACGGCCATGGCCGCGCTGTTCCACGACACCGGCCGCTTCCCCCAGCTCCGGCAGTACCGGACCTTCAGCGACCAGCTCTCGGAGAACCACGCCCGGCTCGGGGTGCAGGCCCTGCTGGAGAACGGCCTGCTGGAGGGCCTGGTCCCGGCCCAGCGCCGGGTGATCCTGGGCGCGGTCTTCCTGCACAACGCCCGGAGCCTGCCGGAGCGCCTGCCCGAGCCCCTGTCCGCCGTGACCCGGGCCGTGCGCGACGCCGACAAGCTGGACATCATCCCCCTGCTCCTGGAGCACCTGGAAAACGCCCCGGTGCTGGACCCCGTGGTCTGCCTGGGCGTGACCCGCGACCCTGTCCGCTACAGCCCCGCCCTGCTGGAGGACCTGGAACAGGGCCGTCTGGCCAGCTACAGCCAGATCCGCTACGAGAACGACCTGCGCCTGCTGGCCGCGGGCTGGACCTACGACCTGAACTATACGGCCTCGCGCCGCATCTTCATCCGCCAGGGCCTGCTGGAGCGCCTGTTCCGCACCCTGCCCCCGGAGGAGCGCCTGCTCCGGCTGCGCCTCCGGATCGAAGCGGACCTGCAAAAATCCTGACCCCCTTGCCTCGTTCCGTTTCCGCGCTATTTATGAAGGTGCGGCCTGTGCGCCGAAAGGAGTCCTCATGCCGGATCATTCCATTTACGACGTGGTCATTCTGGGCTGCGGCCCGGCCGGGTTGCAGGCTGCCATCCACGCGGCCCGCAAAAAGGCCTCGGTGCTGCTCCTGGGACGCATGAACAAGAGCAGCCTGTACTGGGCCCACGTGGAAAACCTCTGCTGCCAGTTCAAGGTCACGGGCGAGGAACTGCTGCGCGTGGGCCGTGAGCAGGCCCTGGGCTTCGGGGCCGAGATCGTGGAGGAGGACGCCCTGCACATCGCGCCCCAGGGCCGCTTCTTCGAGATCACCACCGAGGGCGGGGCCCAGGTGGTGGCCCGGACCCTGGTGGTGGCCACGGGCACCACCCGCAACAAGCTGGGCATCCCGGGCGAGAAGGAACTGCTCGGCCGGGGCGTGAGCTACTGCGTGGAGTGCGACGGCGGGTTCTTCAAGAACGAGATCGTGGCCGTGGTCGGCGGACAGAGCGCCGCCGCGGGCGGGGCCCTGACCCTGACGCACTTCGCCACGAGCGTGCACCTGGTCTGCGAGAAGCTCGAGGTGGCCGAGGCCTTGAAGGCCCAGGTCCTGGGGCGCGGGGTGATCCTGCACGAGGGGGTCAAGCCCGTGGAGATCGTTGGGACCAATTCCGTGGAGGGCCTCGTGCTCTCCGACGGCTCCCGCCTGCCCCTGGCCGGGGTGTTCATCGAGCTGGGGGCCAAGGGCGTGCTCGAGCTGGCCGCCACCCTGGGCCTGAACCTGGACGAGAGCATGAAGTACGTGGACACGGACAAGAAGATGCGCACCAACGTGCCCGGGGTCTTCGCCGCCGGGGACATCGCCGGTCCGCCCCTGCAGATCGCCAAGGCCATCGGCGAGGGCTGCGTGGCGGGCCTCGAGGCCGCGGCCTACGCCAAGAAGATCAAGGAGGCCCAGGAATCCTCGGAGGAAGAGGAAGAAGACTAGCAGACCGCTGCAACCGTCCTTTTCCGCAGGCCGTTCAAGAAACCTGCGGGCAAGGCGCTCAAAAAACGCACGGCCGACGCGTCGCCTCACGACGCGAGGATGTGCGTTTTTTTGCGGCAACGCGGCCATCGCGGATTTTTCAACGGCCCGCTAGATTTTCTGCTCCACGGCCTCAAAGCAGGAAATGCACAGGGTCCGGCCGTCGAAGCGCCGGGTGCGCGACTCCATGGTCAGTTCGCCGCAGGCCGCGCAGGCCACGCTCTGAAGGATCCGGGCCGGGCGCGGCGGCCGCACAGGCAGATCCTGGACCTCGAACATCTCCTCCAGGTCCAGGTCCAGGAAGCGCCGCCGCAGGGTCTCGCGCAGGGCGTCGGCCCGCTCCATGTCCGCGGCCGTGGCCGTGCCGTCGGCCTGTTTGCGGGAGAGCGCGCCCATCTCCTCGTCCATGCCCCCGCGCGCCGAGGGCCTCAGGATCGCCCGGAAGCCCTTGCCGTCCACGCGCCGGAAAAAGGAAAAGGCCATCTTGCCCAGGTCCCGGTGGATCAGGTTGCCCTTGCCAAAGGTGCAGCCGGTGAGCACCTGGAGGGCGTCCACCCCGCACATGTCGGTCTCGGACACGGCCACCAGGTCCGGCCCGCTGGCCCCCAGTTTCCGCAGGGCCAGCTCGGCGGCGCGGATGCCGATGGTCAGGCCGGGGCACTCGTGGCCGTGGAACTCCACGACCTTCCGCAGCTGTTCCGGAGTCAACGCGCAGGGCATGTTCAGACCTCCCCGGCCGGCAGCACCAGGGGCCGGCCGTCGATGTGGTGCACGGTGACGGGCAGGCCATACACCGCCTGCACCGTGGCGGCCTCGATCCCCTCGGGGCGGCCGCAGGCGAAGACCAGTCCGTCCTTGAGAAACAGGAGCTTGTGGGCGAAGCGCAGGGCCGTGTTCAGGTCGTGCATGGTCATGACCACGGCCATGCCGTGCTCCACGGCCACGCCCCGGATCAGGCGCAGGATTTCCTCCTGGTTGCGCAGGTCCAGGGCGCTGGTGGGCTCGTCGAACAGGAGCAGCCGGGGCTCCTGGACCAGGGCCCGGGCAATGGCCACCTTCTGCAGCTCCCCGCCGGAGAGCTGGTCCAGGTGGCGCAGCTGGAGCGGGGCCAGCCGCAGGTGGCGGAGGGCCGACTCCACGATGCGCAGGTCCGTTTCGGAGGCCCGCCAGCGGATGTGCGGCCGCCGCCCCAGGAGCACGGCGTCGAACACGGTGAGCCGCGGGGCCTCGCTGTGCTGGGGCACGTAGCCCACGGCCCGGGCCACGGCGTCCGGGGCCAGGCGCAGCACGTCCGCGCCCTCCACCAGGACCGTGCCGCCCCGGGGCCGGTGGATGGCGTTGATGCACTTCAAGAGCGTGGTCTTGCCCACGCCGTTGGGTCCGAGCACGGCCAGGAAGGCCCCCTCGGCCACGTCCAGGCTGACGTCCTGGAGCACCGGGGCGCCGTTGAAGGAAAAGTGCACGTTGTTCAGTTCAATGGCGTTCATGGGAGTCTCAGGCACAGGGCCGCGCGGATGCGCCGGGCCGCGGCCAGCAGGTTGTCCTCGTAGTCCCGGGCCAGGGGGTCCACCGGGAGGATTTCGGCCTTGAGCCGCAGGGCCAGGGCCCGGGCGGCCTTGGAGCCGCAACGCGGGCGGTCCAGGATGTACTGCGCCCTGCAGCGCCGGGCCTGGAGCAGGGCCTCCTTCTGCTCCGAGGGCGAGGGCATGTCCAGGGGGCCGGCCACGGCCTTCTGCACCAGGCCCTGGGCCCGGGCCAGCCAGATCCAGTCCGGCCGGCCGCAGAAGAACAGGCGGCGTTCGTCCAGGTCCTGGAACAGGGCCGCGACCCGCCCGTCCAGCCGGTCCAGGCGCGCTTCCAGTTCCTGGAGGTTCCCGCGATACTCCTCGGTCCCGTCCTGGTCCAGCAGTTCCAGGGCCTGGGCCGCGTGGCGGGCCAGGATCTTGGCCCGGGCCGGGTCCAGCCAGATGCCGAAGAGGTTCCGGTCCCCGTCCTCGGCCAGGCCCAGACCCAGCATGGCCAGGCGCAGGTCCGGCCGGGCCTCCAGCAGGAGCGCCAGCCAGGGGTCCTCGAACCCCCCGCCCACGAACAGGACGAGGTCGGAAGCGGCGGCGGCCCGCAGGGCCTTGGGACCGGGGCGGAAGGTCTCGGGGCAGGCCCCTGCGGGCAGGAGCGTGTCCACCTTGGCCCGCTGCCCGGCCACGTTCCGGACCAGCCAGGCCACGGGCTCCACGCTGACCGTGAGACGCAGGGGCTGGGCCAGGCAGGGCGCCGGGAGCAGGAGCAGGAGCGGCAGAAAGAGCTGCAGCAGGCGCTTCACGCGGACCTCCAGGCCCCCGGATGGTACAGCAACCCGCTTGCCTGTCAATGGGCGATGCGCTAGACCGGGCTGCGGCCCCGGCTCCGGGGCCGGGGAGGACGCATGGCCGACGCCTGGACCGAAGCCCTGGGCCTGATGGCCGGAATCCTGACCACCGGCGCCTTTCTGCCCCAAGTGATCAAGACCTGGCGCACCCGCGCGGTGCGCGACCTGTCCTTGCGCATGTACCTGGCCATGAGCGCCGGGGTCTTTCTCTGGCTGCTCTACGGCCTGTGCCTGGGCTCCTTGTCGATCATCCTGGCCAACGGCGCGACCTTGGCCCTGAGTCTTTCCATCCTGGTCATGAAACTGCGCTGGCGCTAGGCCGTTGAAAAATCCGCGATGGCCGCGTTGCGTCAAAAAACGCACATCCTCGCGTATCGGCGATACGCGTCGGCCGTGTGTTTTTTGCGCGCCTTGCCCTCGCGTTTTTTGAACGGCCTGCGGGAAAGGGCTTCTTTGATGGTCTGTTAGGCCAACCAGGCCCAGATCCAGGCCGCGGGCAAAAGCGCCAGGGCCAGCAGGCCCAGGCCCCGGCCCAAAGCCGCGGACGGCGGCCCCAGCCGCTCCAGCCCCAGACCGGCCCCCAATCCAAGAATCAGCCCGGCGGCGAAGCCCATGAGGTGCGCGCCCAGGTCCGTGTTCTCCCCGGCCGAGCCGAGCATGGCCAGCAGCCCCAGGCCCGCGGCCACGGGCACGGCGAAGCCCCGGAAGTTCAGGCCGCGGCCCACGGCCCGCAGGCCCGAGAGGATGCCCGCGGCCCCGAACACGGCCGTGGAAAAGCCGATGGAGCCGTGGGCCGGATTCTGGACCAGGGCATTGAGCACGTTGCCCAGGACCCCTGAGGCCAGGATCAGGAACCAGCCCAGGCCGCTGCCCAGCTCACGGCAGAGCAGGCCGGCGAAGATCCCGCCGATGATGGCGTTGGCGGCCACGTGGGCCGCGTCGGCGTGCAGGGTCAGGGCCGTGGCCGCGCGCCACCATTGGCCGTCCAGGAGGAGCTGGGCCTGGGCCTGGCCCAGGTCCAGCCAATGCTGGGGGTAGAGGCCCAGGCCGGGCCAGGGGCGGCTGACAAAGACAAAGAAGAGGAGCAGGCCGGTCATGGCCGCCCAGGTGGGGCCGTCGCTGCGCTGCGGCCGGGGCGGTTCCGGGGTCCGGGGCTGGTGGCGGTTCTCGCCCAGGAACAGGGTGATTTCGCGGGCGGCCCGCTCGGCGTACCAGGCCGGGGCCTCCACGATCCAGCCCCGGCCCTGCTGGCGCAGCCGGTGGGGCACGCGCCGGGACTCCAGGGCCAGGGACCAGGCCCGGGCCTCGGCGCGCTCCAGCAGGACCTGGTCCTCGCCGCGCACCACGGCGGCCAGGTTCTCCCAGGAGGGCCGGAAGACCCGGCGCATGAGGCTCGGCGGCCGTCGAGGCGGCAGGGGCGGCATGGGGGCAGTGTAAAGGAAAAGATCAGGGCCGGAAAGGACGGGGCCTAGCGGCGGCGGAGGAGGTGGCCGCGCCAGGGATTGAGCGGGGCGCAGCAGCCTTTCCCGGCGCGCAGTTCCGTGAGGTCCACCCCGGGCCGGGGCTCCACGAGCAGACGGCAGAAGTAGCGGCCCTCGGTCTCGTCCCAGAGGAGTTCGGGGCAGCGCGGGAGATAGCCGTGCAGGGAGTGGGAGACCCCGCACGGGTTGTCCAGGCAGCACCAGCCGCAGCCCACGCAGACCGCGCTCACGCGCGGACCAAGAACAACTCCTTGAGCATAGCGTTCCCTTGTCTCTTGCGTGGCCGCAGCCCAGCCGGGCCGCGGCGTATATCCGCTCCAACCTACGCCCCGGCCGCGGAAAGCAAAAGCGAAATCCCGCGCCAGAGGCTTGGCAGGGGTCGCGCGGCTCTGCTACCATCCGGAAAACACGGAGAAACCCGCATGGACAGCCTCGCCTCGGCCCCGGCCTGGGTCAAGAGCGGCCTGGAATGGGCCGGATTCCTGTGCATCACCCTGGGCGCCATCCTGGTGGTCAAGCACTTCACCTTGGACACCAAACTGGGCGACATGGCCGGAGGCCCTTCGTCCCGGCGCTGGCGGCGGCTGGGGTTCTACTGTTTGATCCTGGCCGCCGGGCTGGTGGCCCAGCGCATGGCCCAAGCCCTGTAGGAGGCCGCATGAAGTCCTATCGCCAGGAACTCTGGTTCCATGTGCCCCATCGCCGGGGGTTCGTGAACATCACGCCCCAGGTGGAGCAGTGCCTGGCCGAGAGCGGCGTGCGCGAGGGCCTCTGCCTGGTGAACGCCATGCACATCACGGCCAGCGTGTTCATCAACGACGACGAGCCCGGCCTGCACCAGGACTACGAGGTCTGGCTGGAAAAGCTCGCCCCGCACGAGCCCGTGTCCCAGTACCGCCACAATTCCTATGAGGACAACGCCGACGCCCACATGAAGCGCCAGGTCATGGGCCGCGAGGTGGTGGTGGCGGTGACCGAAGGCAAGCTCGACTTCGGGCCCTGGGAGCAGATCTTCTACGGCGAGTTCGACGGCCGCAGGAAAAAGCGGGTGCTGGTGAAGATCATCGGGGACTAGCCGGACGGCGCGGCGTCCCCGGGTGGAGACGCCACGCCGCTGCGGCTAGTTGCGCATCTTGAGAATCAGGGACTGGAGGTCCTGGGCCTGGCGCGAGAGCCGGTCCAGGGCCTGGCGGGAGCGGGTCATGCCGTCGGCGGTCTGGGCCGAGACCTGGCTGATCTCCTCCACACTCTTGCCGATCTGCTCGCTGGCCGAGGACTGCTGCTCGCTGGCCGTGGCGATGCCGCGGACCATGTCCGAGGCCGCCTCCACCAGGGTCACGATCTCCGAGAGCGAGGAGCCCGAGGCGTTGGCCAGGTCCGTGGCCCGGTCCACGGCGGCCACGGCCCGGTCCATGCCCTCCACATTCTGGCGGGTGCCGCCCTGGATGGCCTCGATGGCCGAGCCCACCTCCTTGGTGGCGGTCATGGTCTTCTCGGCCAGCTTGCGGACCTCGTCGGCCACCACGGCGAAGCCGCGTCCGGCCTCGCCCGCGCGGGCCGCCTCGATGNNTCTGGTCCGCGATGTCGTTGATCACATTCATGATGTTGCCGATGGACTGGGCCTGGCCGCCCAGGGCGCTCATGTTCTGCTTGAGCACCTGGGCCAGGGAGGCCACCTCGGCGATGGCCGCCACGGCCTGGCCCACCACCTTGGAGCCGTCCTCGGCCTTCTGCCGGGTGTTGCCCGTGTGGTTGGCCGCCTCCAAGGCGCTGCGGGCCACGTCGATGATGCTCGTGTTCACCTGGTCCATGGCCGTGGCCGCCTGGCTCGTGCGGCTGCGCTGGAGTTCGGAGCCCGCGCCCGCGGCCTGCACGTGCTCGGCCAGGTCGGAGAGGCTCTCCAGGACCTCGGTGGCGATGGCCTCGGCCTGGACCGCGGTCTCGGTGAGCTTCTTGTTGCTGGCCGAAATGGCCGCCTCCTGCTGCTTGAGCGTGGAGATGTCCTGGATCAGGGCGAAGGCCCCCAGGAGGTTGCCGTCCAGGTCGTAGAGCGGCGAGACCGAGGAGAGCACGTGGAGCAGCGCGCCCTTGCAGGTGCGGGCCTCGGTCTCCTGGTTGATGAACTCGCGCCGCGCGCTGACGGCCTGCTGGGTCATGGAGGCGTGCCCGGCGTCCTTGGTGAAGATCTCGCCGACGCTCTTGCCGGTGAGCGTCTCGGCCCGGCCCGGGCACTCCATGAGCCGGACCATCTGGTCGTTGATGAAGGTGATGCGGTTGTTGGTGTCCGTGACCAGGCAGGGCGTGCTGATGGAGTGCAGAATGCCCTGGGCGAAGCCGAGGCGCACCTTGAGTTCGCCGACCATGGCCAGGATGTTGGTCGAGAGCGCGGCCAACTCGCCGCCGAAGCGGCCGTCGATGTGGGCCTGGAGGTCGCCGCCGGCCACCCGCTGGGTGAAGGCCTGGATCTGGCGCAGAGGCCGGGTCACGCTGCGGCCGATGACGTAGACCAGGAGCAGGGCGACGGCCAGGGCCACGGCCGTGGAGACCAGGGAGACGAGCCGGGTGCCCTTGTAGTCGTCGATGCGCTTGTTGAGGAGCAGGTCCAGCTCCTGGGCCGCGGCGTTCCAGAGCGTGAAGCTCGAATCCAGCGCGGCCTGGCCCTGGGCCAGGAAGGTGGCGCTGTCCACGTCCAGGGTCTCCTTGTCGGCCAGGGCGTCGAGCACGGCGGCGAACGTGTTGTTGGCCTGCTCATAGGCCGCGAGCAGGGGCGGGAGGTTCTTCTGGAGCGAGGGGCTCAGGCCGTAGAAGTTCTGGTCCTCGTTGAGCGAGGTCTGGGCGCTGGCCAGCACGCGGGCGATGTCCGACTCGCGCAGCAGCGAGGCCAGGACCATGAACTTGCGGCGCTCGGCGTCGCTGAGCTGGCCCTTGGGCAGGACCTCCAGGCCGTAGTTCAGGATGTCCGCCAGCCTGGCCTGGGTCTGGGGCAGGGCCAGGAGCGTGATGTCCATCATGTAGTAGCTGTCCAGGTCCGGGTCCAGGATGAGGTTGGAGGTGTCGCCGGCATGGGTGATCATGTCGCGCACGTCCTGGACCAGGGAGGCCTGGTCTTCGTCCAGGGGAGCGGTGGCGGCCTTGAGCCTGCGCCATTTCTCCTCCATGAGCGGGACCTTGAGGTGCGAGCGCTTGCGCAGGGCCAGGCCCTCGTCGGTGAACTGGAGGTCCTCGCCGTAGAGGCTGCTGGCCTCCTTGAGTTCGGCAAAGGCCTGGTCCGCGCGGCGGCGGACGTCGGCCAGCTGGGTGTCCAGCCCGGAGACGCCCTGGCTCATGCGCGTGAGCAGGCGCTGGTGCGCGGGCAGGGCCTCCAGGAGCTTCTCCAGGGGGCGTTGGTAGGCGTCGCCGTAGAGCTCCATGGTCGAGAAGCGGATGCTTGCGTTCACGCCCGCGACCATGAAATAGAGCAACACAGCTATGGGCAGGGCAAAGGCAAGGCTGCTGACCGTCAACTTGGTGGCGATTTTCATTTTTTTAACAAAAATGTCCATGCAAACCCCCCAGCGTATTATGTATGGTGCCAATATGGTACAAAAAAATCAAGTACCGGTTTGATTCATAATTATTTGCAAACATTCAGCGACAAAATGGTGTTTTTCGACCTTCAGATGGGGGTTTATGATGCTGAATCCGGGTTGTTGCTGTTTTGGTGGGCGAAAATGATGGGTTTTGCGGCAAAAAAGCAATAATCAGAACGCTTCTGGCTGGATTTCGCGCCATAAAATGGAAGAGAAAATAATTATCCTGGAGGGAATCCATGCGGCGTCTTGATATCCTGGGAATGCGAGCCGCCAGGTGGCGGATGACAATTTGTGCCGTGTTCTGCCTCGTATTCTGCGCAGGGCCAAGCCTGGCCTCGCCCGCGAGCCTGGAGGACATGGCCGGACAGATGATCCTGGTGGGCTTTCGCGGCCTGGATCTCTCCGAGGACGCGGCCATTGTCCGGGACGTGGCCCAGGGCCGCGTGGGCGGGGTGGTGCTCTTCGACTACGACGTGCTGCTCAAGCGGCCGGAGCGCAATATCCAGAGCCCGGAACAGGTGCGCCGCCTGGTGTCCTTCCTTTCCGCCCGGGCCAGGATGCCGCTGTTCGTGGCCGTGGACCAGGAGGGCGGCCGGGTGCAGCGGCTCAAGGCCCGCAACGGCTTCCGCGACTTCCCTTCGGCCGCGGAGATGGGCGGGTGGAACGATTCCTCCCGGGTGCGCGCCACCGGCGAGGACATGGGCCGCGTGCTGGCCGGGGTGGGCTTCAACCTGGATTTCGCGCCCTGCGCGGACCTGAACGTGAATCCGCAGAGCCCGGCCATCGGGGCCCTGGGCCGCAGCTTCTCGGCCGACCCCGGGCGCGTGGCCCGGGATGCCCGGGCCTTTGCCCAGGGCCTCGGTTCGGCCGGGGTGCTCTCCTGCCTCAAGCACTTCCCGGGCCACGGCAGCGCCGCGGGCGACAGCCACCTCGGCTTCACCGACGTGACCGCCACCTGGGACCCCTCGGAGCTCTCGCCCTACCGCACGCTCATCGGCCAGGGCGCCGTGGACATGGTCATGACCGCGCACGTGTTCAACGCGGCCCTGGATCCGGAGTATCCGGCCAGCCTGTCCTGGCGGGTCACCACCGGGTTGTTGCGCGGGGACCTGGGCTTCACGGGCGTGGTGGTCACCGACGACCTCCAGATGCGCGCGGTCACGGACAAGTACTCGCTGGAGCAGACCGTGCGGCTGGCCGTGGAGGCCGGGGCCGACATCCTGCTGTTCGGCAACAACCTGGCCTATGATCCGGACCTGCCCGCCAAGGTCCAGGGGATCATCGTGAACCTCGTGCGCGAGGGGAGCGTGCCTGAGGCCCGGGTGCAGGAGTCCCACGCCCGGATCATGGCGCTCAAGAAAAAGTTGAATATGCAACGATAAAGGCAAGAAAAAGGCGGGAGGGTTGCCCCTCCCGCCTGCGCCGCGTCTAGATTTCCGGACAATCCTTGAGGGCCGTGTCGATGTCCTCCTGGGGCAGCTCGAAGTTCGTGAGCCCGCCCCTGAGATAGGCCTCATAGGAGGCCAGGTCCAGGAGCCCGTGGCCGGAGTAGAGGAAGGTGATCACCGAGCCGGGCGCGGCCTCCTTGGCCAGGTCGATGACCGCCTTGATGGCGTGGGAGGTTTCCGGCGCGGGCAGGAAGCCCTCGGTGGACAGGAACAGCCGGGCGGCCTCGAAGCACTCGTTCTGGTAGTAGGCCCGGGCCTCGATGAGCCCCTCGGCGGCCAGGTTGCAGACGATGGGCGCGTCCCCGTGGTAGCGCAGGCCGCCCGCGTGGATCGGCGCGGGCATGAAGCCGTGGCCCAGGGTGTGCATTTTGAGCAGCGGGGTGAGCCGGGCCACGTCGCCATAGTCGTAGCGGTAGGCCCCCCGGGTCAGGGTCGGGCAGGCCCGGGGCTCGGCGGCCAGGAAGGTGATCTTCTCCCCGGCCAGCTTGCGCGGCAGGAACGGCAGGACCAGACCGCCGAAGTTGCTGCCCCCGCCCACGCAGCCCACCAGGTAGTCCGGCTTCTCCCCGGCCATTTCCAGCTGTTTGGCCGTCTCCAGGCCCACGATGGTCTGGTGCAGGAGCACGTGGTTCAGCACGCTGCCCAGGGTGTACTTGGTGTCGTCGTGGGTGGCGGCGTCCTCCACGGCCTCGGAGATGGCCAGGCCGAGGCTGCCCTTGCAGCCCGGGTCCTTGGCCAGCATGGCCCGGCCCGTGTTGGTCAGCTCCGAGGGCGAGGGATGGACCTCGCCGCCGTACATGCGCATGAGGATCTGGCGGTAGGGCTTCTGCTCGTAGCTGACCTTGACCATGTACACGGTGCAGGTCATGCCGAACATCTTGCAGGCGAACGACAGGGCCGTGCCCCACTGGCCCGCGCCGGTCTCGGTGGCCAGCCGCCGCACGCCCTCGATCTTGTTGAAGTAGGTCTGGGGGATGGCCGTGTTCGGCTTGTGCGAACCGGCCGGGGACACGGACTCGTCCTTGTAGTAGATGCGGCACTTGCTGCCGATGGCCTGTTCCAGGCGCAGGGCCCGCTTGAGCGGCGTGGGCCGGAACAGGCGGTACACGTCGAGCACGGGCTCGGGGATCTCGATCTGCCGCTGGGGGCTCATCTCCTGCTCGATGAGGGCGTTGGGGAAGATGACCGCCAGCTGTTCCGGCCGCACCGGCTGCTGGGTCTGGGGATCCAGGGGCGGGGCCAGGGGCGTGGGCAGGTCGGGCAGGGCGTTGTACCACGCCCGGGGCATGTCGCTGGCGGGCAGGATGATGCTGGTGTTGGCCACGATGTTCCTCCTCTGCTGCGGGTCTCGGCCTGGGACGCGGCCGTTTGCTCCGGAAAAACGAAAGGGCCGCGGTTCTGAAGCCTGCGGCCCTTGATTGGTTCAAGAAAGCTCTGTCGGCTTCAGGAATGCTGCTGCCGACGCCACCACAAACCGCTGATGGAAAAAACGCGTTTCATAGTGGGCTGGACATACCGTGGCCCGCAGTTTTGGTCAAGGCGTGTGACTGCCCGCTGACAAGCCCTTGCCATCAGCCACCCGACCGGGTATCGCTTCACAAATTTTCCCTGAGGAGGCGAGCGTGGCTGAGAAGACTGTCTTGTTCATCGAGGGCGACGGCATTGGCGCGGAGGTCTGGGCCGCGGCCCGGCCCGTGCTCGACGCGGCCGTGGCCAAGGCCTACGGCGGGGCCAACAAGCTCACCTGGACCGAGATCCTGGCCGGCGAGAAGGCCTTCAAGGAAACCGGCCAGTACCTGCCCGAGGCCACCATGGAGGCCCTCAAGACCGCCGAGCTGGCCATGAAGGGCCCCCTGGGCACGCCCGTGGGCAAGGGCTTCCGCAGCCTGAACGTGACCCTGCGCCAGGTCTTTGACCTGTACGCCTGCATCCGGCCCATCCGCTACTTCCCGGGCATCGAGTCCCCGGTGAAGCGGCCGGACCTGGTGGACATGGTGGTCTTCCGCGAGAACACCGAGGACGTCTATGCGGGCATCGAGTGGGCCGCGGGCACGCCCGAGGCCAAGAAGCTCATCGCGTTTTTGCGCGACGAGCTGAAGGCCAACGTGGACGAGGCCGCGGGCGTGGGCATCAAGCCCATGACCGAGAAGGGCTCCAAGCGTCTGGTGGAGAAGGCCCTGCGCTTTGCCGTGGAGCAGGGCAAGCCCAACGTGACCCTGGTGCACAAGGGCAACATCATGAAGTTCACCGAGGGCGCGTTCCGGGCCTGGGGCTACGACGTGGCCAAGGAGAAGTTCGGGGACAAGACCATGACCGAGGCCGAGGCGGCGGCGGGCGGGAAGAAGCCCATCGTGGTCAAGGACCGCATCGCCGACGCCATGTTCCAGGAAGTGCTCATCCGGCCCGAGCAGTACAGCGTCATCGCCACCACGAACCTGAACGGCGACTACATCTCCGACGCCCTGGCCGCCCAGGTGGGCGGGCTCGGCCTGGCCCCGGGCGTGAACATGAGCGAGAAGCTGGCCTTCTTCGAGGCCACCCACGGCACGGCCCCGGGCATCGCGGGCCAGGACAAGGCCAACCCCGGCAGCCTGCTGCTCTCCGGCACCATGCTCCTGGAGCACGTGGGCTGGTTCGAGGCAGCCCAGCTCATCCATAAGAGCGTGGAAAAGGCCATCGCGGGCCGCCGCGTCACCGTGGATCTGGCCTCCCAGATCCCCGGCGCCACGGCCGTGGGCTGCAAGGAGTTCGGCGAGATCCTGCTCAAGAACCTGTAGGTCCGGGCTTCGCAAACGAAAGAGGCCGGCCGCCCNNGGGCGGCCGGCCTCTTTCGTTTGCGGCGTCATTCCGCGCTCTCGTCCAGGTCGATGAGGCCGAGGCGCGCGGCGTGGCGCACAAAGGCCAGCGGGCTCTTGATGCCGAGCTTGTTCATGATGGCGTAACGGTGGTTCTCCACGGTCTTGCGGGTGATGAAGAGCTTGTCGGAAATCTCTTGCGGCGAGAGGCCCTCGGCCAGCAGGCGCATGATCTGCTGCTCCCGGAAGGAGAGCGTGCCATAGGAAGCATCCAGGGTCCTGGCCTTGCGGGTGGAGAGGTCGCCGAGCTTGCGCACGACCTTGGGCGAAAGGGTGCTGTCGAGGTATTGGCTGCCGGCGGCCACGCTCTCGATGGCCTGGAGAATGCGATCCGCGCCGGACTCCTTGGCCACGTAACCCTCGGCTCCGGCCTGGAAGGCGGCGGCGATGAAATCGATCTTGGAGTGCATGCTGACGATGACCATGCCGATCTGCGGCAGGATCTTGCGCAGCTCCCGGGCGAGTTCGATGCCGCTGCCGTCGGGCAGGGAGATGTCCAGAAGGGCCAGGTCGGGCTTGAGCTTCTTGGCCAGCCGCAATCCCTCCAGGAAGCCGCCGGCCTCGCCCGCCGGCTCGAAGGTCGGATGGTGGGACAGCAGGGCCTTCAGCCCGTCCCGGTAGAGAGGATGGTCGTCAACGATCAGGATGCGTTTTTTGGGCGCCACGCGTCCTCCTCAGGCAGGGTATCTCTGCCAGGATGCGCATGCCGGTTCCTGGCTTGGAACGAAAACTGATCTTGCCGCCCAACAGCCGGGCGCGTTCGCGCATGCTCCACAGCCCCATGCGCTTCTCCCGGCCGGCCTTGGCCAGGCACTTGTCCAGGTCCACGCCGCGGCCGTCGTCTTCGATGCGCAGGATGAGGTCCGGGAAGGAGGCGATGAGCCGCAAGGTCACCTTGCTGGCCGCGGCGTGCTTGCGGGCATTGGTCAGGGCCTCCTGGATGAGCCGGTAGACATTGATCTGGGTGTCGAAATCCAGGCTCAACCCCTCCATGCCGTCGGCAAAGACTTCCACGGCGATGCCGTGGCGCAGGGAGAATTCTTCGCAGTGGCGCAGCACCGTGTCCACCAGCCCCAGTTCCGTGAGGCCCGGCGGCAGAAGGCCGTAGGCCAGGTCCCGGATGGAGGCGATGGCCGTGCTCAGGCGTTCGGTGACGTCGGCGGCCTGGCTCTCGGCTGCCTCGGTGGGCGGATGCGCGGCCCAGAGGCGCTCCAGGCCGACCTTGATCATGGAAAGATCCTGGGCCAAGTGGTCGTGGAGTTCCCGCGCGATGCGCTGGCGTTCGTTCTCCTGGGCCTTGATAAGCTCGCGCGAGAGGGCCCGCATCTGCTCCTCGGTGCGGCGCTGGCTCACGATGCGGCCGAGCAGGTCGGCCACGGCGTCGATGAGGTGGCGCTCCTCCTGGAGGAACGGGCCCTCGTCGCAGTCGGGGCGGGCCTCCAGGTAGCAGACCTCCACTTCTCCGGCCGGCTCCCCTTGGACCCGGATGTTGCTGGCCTGGCACCAGGCCGTGCGCACGAAGTCGGGCGTGGCCCGGCATTGGCCGTCCACGGTCACGGCCGCGCAGGTGATCTCGGGATACTGCCAGGAGGCGCAGATGAGCTGGGTGGTTTCCTGCATGAGGTCGTCCAGGGACAGGCCGTCCTTCTGGGCCAGGCGGGTGATGCCGTAAAGGCAGTTGAGCTCCTTTACCCGCTCGAGCAGGGCGCCCTCGATGCACTTGCGTTCGCCCAGGACCGCCTCGCAGCGGTCGCGGCCTTGCCGCAGTTCATGGAGTTCGCGGAGGAGTTCCGCGCGGCTTCTGGACGTATCGCTCATCGATCTGGTCCCCTCGCAGAGGTTCTCAGGCCAGGGACGGGGCCTATCTAGCACAGGACTCGCCATCCCACCAGCGCCGCACATGCGTTCAAAAGATCAGGGCCCCGCCGCTTGCGCGGCGAGGCCCTGATGCGAGTCTTTCTAGCAGGAGAGTATCTTGCGGGCGATCTCGTCCTGCACGTCCGTGATGAATGGGATGCTGGTCTCCCGCTCCGTCTCCCGGTTGGCCGAGGCGATGTCGGCGCGGTTGATGGCCGTGACCGAGAACTTGCGCACGCCGGCCAGGAGCTGCTGCAGTCCGGCGCCCAGCTTGTCGGCCAGGGTCCAGGCGGCGATGGCCCCGAAGGGGATATTCTTCATTTCCCGGGCGCCGACCTTTTTCTGCAGACTGGCGTAGCCGGCGAAGAGCTGTTCCGGGTCCTCGCCGATGTCCTTGACCGTCTTGGGCAGGCTTTCCCAGTTGCCGTTGACCTGCGCCCGGCGGTCCGGACGGAGAACCCCTTCGATATTCGAGCCGAGGAAGCCCGGGATCATCAGCGCCCGGCCCATGCAGACCAGTTTGACGAAAGGCGCGCCCAGGGCCAGGGCCTTGAAGATCTGGTCCTCGCGGGCCAGGCCGCCGGCAAAGGAGAGGTCCACGACCTTCTTGCCCTGGGCGGCCAGCATGGAGGCGTATTCCCAGGCCTTGGAGTGCAGGAGGATGGAGGACACGCCCCAGGTTTCCATCATGTTCCACGGGCTCATGCCCGTGCCGCCGCCAGAACCGTCGATGGTCAGCAGATCCAGGTGGGAGTCGGAGGCGTACTTGATGGCCATGGCCAGGGCTTCCATGCCGTAGGACCCGGTCTTCAGCGAGATGCGCTTGAAGCCGAGCTTGCGCAGGTACTCCACGGTCTCCATGAAGTTCGCGCGCACGGCCTCGGCAGAGTCGAGCTCCGTGTAGCCCAGGCGGCTGTGCCGGGCGAAGCCCTTAATGCTCCCGGAGGCGAAGGCGGCCTGGACCTCGGCCAGTTCCGGATCGGGGTCCACGAGATACCCGCGCTTTTTGAGGAAGATGGCGTAGTCCAGGCTGCTCACCTCGATCTCGCCGCCGATGTTCTTGGCGCCTTGGCCCCACTTCAGCTCGATGAAGACCTTGTCTCCGAACTTGTCGATGACGTATTCGGCCACGCCGTTGCGGGCGTCCTCCACGTTGAGCTGGACGATGATGGCCCCGTAGCCGTCGTGGTAGCGCATGTAGGTCTCGACGCGGCGGTCCAGCTCGGGCGATTTCTTGATCTTGCCCTTGTTGATGCTCGACTTGAGGTCCACGCCCACCACGTTCTCGCCGACCACTATGGGGATGCCCACGAGGGCGCAGCCGATGGCAAAGGAGTTCCAGTACTTGGAGGCGATGAACGTGGAGCCGAGAGCGCCGGTCATCAACGGCATGCGGGCCTTGGTCTTGGTGCCGTTGCCGAAGGCCGTCTCGATGCTCACGTTGGTGAACAGGCAGTCGTCGGCGCTGTTGGACCGCCCGTTGTTCATTGATTTGGCGCCGTAGTTGTACCCCTGGATGCGCAATGCGTTGTAGTTCACGCCCACATGCGTGGTGTTGGCGCTCCCGGCCGTGACGAGGCCGAAGTCGCGGGGGTAGAGCATCTGGCGGCCCTTGAGACAGGAGGACCAGGTCTCACACTTGCCCGCGCAGTCGGCGCGGCACAGGGTGCACAGGCCGGATTCCGCCGCGTTGCCGCGATTCATGGTGCCCAGAACGTCGTTGCCTTTTGACCATTGAAACATGTTGATACCCCTGTGGCTGGATGATGGTCCCGTGATCGGAAGACTGCCGCTCAAAAAAAAAGACCGCGGCTTCAAGTGTCCGCGGTCATCATGTCCTTGATTATCTGGAGGTCTTGGTGCAAGGCGCGCACCGTGGTTTCGAGGGCGCGCACCGAGTCGCGCAGATTGTGCAGCTCGGTGTGCACGGACTCGTCCCGCCACTTGGCCTTCTTTTCTTCGAGAAACGTCCGTTGAGCGTATTCAGCGTCGGCCGGCATGCGTTTCCTCCCCCTTCCCGGAGCGAAGCCTCCCGTTCCTGCCGGTTTCGGCAGGGGTTGCGGGAAGCGCCTGTCGCGGGGCGTATAGGTGCTGCGCGCCTCCTCGCACCCGGCCGCGTGCCGGAAGGAGGGCAAGGGGACGGCAACGACATTGGCCTATTCCCGGCGGTGCGCCGTGTCGATAGGTGGGTTGCCTGTTTTTCTGGGGAGATTTTGTCTGATTTCTGGGTTGCTCACCTAAAAAATAGGTGATTCACCCAAATTGGAATGCGGGTTGGGAGAGCCTAATGCGCCTGGGCCCAGGTGAAGCCCGTGCCCAGGTCCACCTTGAGGGGTACGGCCAGGGCCGTGACGTTTTGCATGAGCGCGCGGAGCCGGGCTCCGGCGTGTTCGGCAGCGGATTCCGGGGCCTCCAGCACGAGTTCGTCGTGGATCTGGAGGATGAGCCGGGCCTTGAGCTTGTGCAGCTCGGCGTCGCGGGCCACGGCCAGCATGGCCATCTTGATGATGTCCGCGGCGCTGCCCTGGATCACCGTGTTGATGGCCTGGCGCCGGGCCTGGGAGGCCATCTGCTGGTTGCGCGAGTGGAGCTCGGGCAGGAGCCTGCGGCGGCCCGCCAGGGTGGTCACGAAGCCGCTCTGCCGGGCCTCCTCCACGAGGTTGTCGTAGAACTCGCGCAGGGTGGAAAGCCGGGCGAAGTAGCGCTCGATGAATTCCTTGGCCTGGTTCATGGTGATGGACAGCTCGCGGGCCAGCTTCTGGGGGCCCATGCCGTAGATCAGGCCGAAGTTGATGGTCTTGGCGCTGCGGCGCTCGTCCGCGCTCACCTGGCCGGGCTCCTTGTCGAACAGGATGGCCGCGGTGCGGGCGTGGATGTCCTCGTCCCGGGCAAAGGCCTCGATCAGGTTCTTCTCGCGGGAGAAGTGGGCCAGGACCCGCAGCTCCACCTGGGAGTAGTCGGCCGAGGCCAGGAGGTTGCCGGGACCGGCCGTGAAGCAGGCGCGCATGCGCTGGCCTTGGGGCCCGCGCACCGGGATGTTCTGGAGGTTGGGCCCGGAGCTGGAGAGCCGGCCCGTGGCCGTGGCCAGCTGGTTGAAATGGGTGTGGATGCGGCCGTCCCCGCCGGTCAGCCGGGGCAGGGGCTCCAGGTAGGTGGAGCGCAGCTTCTCCAGGACGCGGAACTCCAGGATGGCGTCCACGATGGGGTGCTGCCCGGCCAGACGCTCGAGCACCTCGTTGGAGGTGGACAGGGCCCCGCCCGGGGTCTTGCCCGCGGGCTTGAGCTTGAGCTTGTCGAAGAGCACTGCCGCCATCTGCTGGGCCGAGCGCAGGTTGAAGTCCCCTCCGGCCAGGTCCACGATGCGCGCGGTGAGGGCCTCGATCTGGCCGCCCACCTCGTCCAGGAAGCGGGCGAAGGCCGCCTGGTCGATGGCGATGCCCGCGCGCTCCATGTCCACGAGCACGGAAACCAGCGGCATTTCCAGGCTCCGCATGAGCCGGTCCAGCCCGGCCGCCTCCAGGCGCGGGGCCGTGTTGCGCCGGAAGGCCAGGGCCGCCAGCCCCTGGGCCTCGGGGTGGATCTCCTCGGCCTGCACGTCCTGGTTCAGGGACTGGCGCAGGCGCTCCCAGGAATAGTTGCGGTCCTCGGGATTGAGCAGATAGGCGGCCAGGGAGCAGTCGAACCAGGCGGCCAGGGGTACGCCGCGCCAGGCGTCGTCGGCCCGCAGCAGGTCCTGGAGGCCGGGAACGGCCAGGCTCCTGGCCCGGGCCAGGAGCGGCGCCAGATCCGAGGCCGGGCCGGGGCAGAAGTATTCGTGACCGTCCAGGCCCAGGCGGAAGCCGCCCTCCACGGGCACCAGGCCCAGGTGCTTGCCGGTGCAGGAGGGCAGTTCCTTGGGGGTCCGCCGGGGCGCGTCCAGGGGCGGTCCAACGGGTTTGGGCGCGGGGGCCTCGAACAGGGAGAACTGCTGCTGGTTGGGCTTGCCGGCCTTGCCTGGCTCGTCCGGCGCGGGCGCCGCGGCCGGGGGGATGCCGTCGGACCGGGGCAGCTCGCGGAGCAGGCTGCGGAACTCGTACTCCCGCAGGAAGTCCCCAAAGGCCTTCAGGTCCGGCTGCCGCAGCTCCAGGTCCTCGAGCCGGGGCGCGGCCACGGCGTCGGTCTTCATGCGGGTGAGTTCGCGGTACAGGAACAGGTCGTCGAGACGGCCCTCGATCTTGGCCCGGAGCTTTTCCGGCACCTGGTCGAAGCGCTCGCGCAGGGCCTCCAGGGTCGGGAAATCGGCCAGGATCTTGAGCGCGGTCTTGGGCCCCACGCCCGGCAGGCCAGGGATGTTGTCCGTGCTGTCGCCGGTGAGGGCCTGGAAGTCCGGCCACTGCCCGGGGGTGAGCCCGGTCTCGGCCAGGAGGTCCGCGCCGCGCACGAGCTTGTCGCCCTTGGGCGAGGGGTCCCAGAGGAGCACGTTGCCGTCCAGGCACTGCTTGAGGTCCTTGTCCGAGGCCACGATGACCACCGGCCGCTGGGCCTTGAAGGCCTGGGCCAGGCTGGCGATGCAGTCGTCGGCCTCCACCCCGTCGGACACGGTCAGCGGCAGGCCCATGAGCTCCACGGCCTTTTTCAGGGGCGCGATCTGTTGGGCCAGGGGCTCGGGCATGGGCGGCCGGTTGGCCTTGTACTGGGGGTAGAGCTGGTGGCGGAAGGTGGGCTTGCGGCCGTCCAGGAAGAAGCCGACGTACTTGGGCTTTTCCTCGCGCATCAGCCGGGTGAGCACGCGCAGCACGCCGTACAGGGCGTTGGTGGGAAAGCCGTCCGAGCGCTTGAGGTCCGGGTTGGCGTGGAAGCTGCGGTAGAAGAAGGACGAGCCGTCGATGAGATAGACCGGCTCCGGTCCCGGGGGGAGCTGCTCCTTGAGGGACATCAGATGCGCTTCACGTTCTGGGTTTTGCCCCGGCTGAGCTTCTTCACCAGGAAGGCCTCGGCGTCTTTGCCCTCCAGGGCGGCCATGTCGATCTCGGCCCGGGCCGCGCCCTTGTGGCCGCCGGCCGAGCCCAGGTCGCCGAACAGGGAGGCGGCCAGCTTGCCCATGTCGCGGCGGCCGCCGTCACCCCGGAAGATGACGATGAGCTTGTCGTTGTACTCGCCCGAAACCACGTCCCAGGGCACGCCGTGGACCCGGGTGAAGAAGTCGGCCACGATGACCAGGATGTCCGGGTTCTCCACCTTGCCCATGTGGGCGTAGAGGCCCTGGCCGATGCGCCGCAGGTTGTAGAAGGCCCGGGAGAAGTAGCGCATCCAGTCCAGGTGGAAGTCGCTGCGGGCGATGCGGTTCAGGATGGCCGGGTCGGCCAGCTTGGTCAGGTACTTGAAGGCCGTGACGTCGGCGTCGATGAACGCGCGCTCGAAGCTCGCGGAGTCGGCCTTGATGGCGTAGAGCAGCGCCGTGGCCAGGAGCTTGGGCGGCCGGATGCGCAGGTTGTAGAGGTATTCCGTGAGCATGGTGGCCGTGGCCCCGTACTTGGGGCGGATGTCCACGAAGGGCGCGTTCACGGGCTTGTCCGGCAGGATCGGATGGTGGTCGATGACCACCGAGAACTGGAACTGCTCGAAGGCCGGGTTGTGGTGGGGCTGGGAGTCCACCATGGCGAACTTGTCGTACTGCGCGGCCAGGTTGGGGATGATCTTGCGGGTAGGGATGCGCAGGAAGCGGATCATGGAGAGGTTGTCCGGCCGCTTGATCTCGTTGATGTGGCCGATGCCCACGTCCAGGACCCGGCGCTTGAAGATGTGCTGCAGGGCCAGGGCTGCGCCCAGGGCGTCCGGGTCGGCGTTGATGACGATGAGCCAGCGGTCGTCCTTGTTCAGGAGGGCCGTGAGCTGGGCGATCTGTTCGTCGAGCTGGCGGAAAAGGGCCATGTCACGCCTTTTTTAGGGTCAGAGGCAGGCCGGCGATGGTGAAATACACCACCTGGGCCAGGGCGGCCATGTTCTGATTCAGGCCGCCCAGTTCCCGTACAAAAGCCCGCGCCTCCTCGCCTATCGGCAAGGGGCCGAGTCCGATTTCGCAGGAAACCAGAACGATGTTCCCCCCGTTCCAGGCCTCCAGCGCCGTGAGGAAGTCCGGGACGCGCTCCAGGCCCTCTTCGCGGCAGGCGAACAGCCAGAAGTCCAGGCTGTCCACCAGCACCGACGCATATTCGCTTTTAGCCCGGATCATGCGTTCCGGCAAGTCCGTGCCCACCTCGATGACCGGGATGTCCGGGTCGCGGTTTTCCCGGTGGGCCAGGATCTGGCGCCGGAAATGCAGGTCCCGGGCCCGGCCCGTGGCCAGGAGCACCGAGGGCCCGGGGCCCTGGGCCAGGAGATCGAGGGCAAAGGCGGATTTGCCCGATTTGTTGCCGCCGAGAACCAGGGTGATCATGGGTGTTCCAGGATGCGTCCGGCGCTTTGTGCCAGGACGTTCAGGGATTCTTCCAGCCGCGCGGGGTCGAAGACCTCGAGCAGGACCACGCCGCCGGGCGTGAAGCGCGCGAGCATGGCCGCGAGCGTCGCGCGGCCATGGTCATCCAGCCGGGCCAGGCTCTCGTGGCGGCCGCCGGGACCCGGGGCGTTCAGGTGCAGGAGCCGGGTCCGGGGCCAGAGCCCTGGCAGGGCCAGCGCATCTTTTTGATCATACGCCAGGAGGTGGCCCAGGTCCAGGCAGACCGAGAAGCCGGCCCGCGCCGCCTGTTCCCAGATTCCGGCCAGGTCCTGCTCGCGGGTGTTCTCCAGGAGCACGTCCGCCGGGTCCACGCCGAGGCGGGCGAAGACCTGGGCCAGTTTTGTCAGGTCCATCTGCGGGGGCGGCGGGTGGAGCACCCAGCCCCAGGGGCGCAGGTGCGCCACCTTGGCCAGGAGCGCGGCCAGGATCGCCGCGATGCGCTCCAGGCCCGCGTCCCAGGGCAGGTCCAGGGGCAGGTGGGCGTGGAAGCGGAGTTCCGGGAACTCGTCTGGGCCGGGCAGGTCGCCGGGGCCGTAGTCCAGGCAGGCCTGGGTCTCGAACAGGAGCAGGCCCACCTCCGGGAAGGATTTGCGCAGGAGCGCGCAATTTTCGCGCACCGTGCCCGGGATCACGAAGGACGGCGCGGCCACGGTCCAGGGCGGGGCCGGAAGGCCTGCGCGGGCGAAGGCTCCGGCCGCCGATCCAATGGCGGCAAGGGCGGCACGATTTTCCGCGTGTCCCGGGGCGGCCGCGGAGAGGGCGGCGGACGTTCGTGTTTTTGGTTCAGGCATGGGGGTTGCAATATTCCGGACGCGGGGATCGCCCCCGCAAGGAGTGCGCCTTGTGGACGCCATGAAACAACAACTGCGACACCTGCTCAATCCCCTGCACGTCTTCTGCCGTCTGCGCGAGGCCGGGCTCTCCGGCGGGTTCGCCCGCCGCCTGTGCTGGGCCTACGAGGTCTGC
The DNA here is from genome assembly GCA_002382645.1 of Desulfovibrio sp. UBA4079. GTDB lineage: Bacteria > Desulfobacterota > Desulfovibrionia > Desulfovibrionales > Desulfovibrionaceae > Aminidesulfovibrio. The sequence goes on from DFYP01000074.1 coordinate 23,980, forward strand.
CTGTACAGGGTCCTGCTGGGCTAATCAAAAAGCGTCATCTGCTTTTCCTTCTTCACGGTGTGGGCCGCCAGCTGGGAGCGCGTCATGAGGTCTGCCGGCAGGTCCTTGAGGAAGCGCGAGGGCGGCAGCCGGAGCGTGCGGCCGTACAGCGAGCGCTGGGCCGCATGGCTTAAGAACAGCGCGCGCCGGGCCCGGGTCAGGCCCACGTAGAGCAGGCGGCGCTCCTCGGCCGTGTCCGGGAGGTTCTCCGGGGCCGTGATCTTGCCGGTGAGCATGTCGGCCCCGGCAAAGGGCAGGATGCCGTCCTCCAGGGCGGGCAGGAACACGGCCTCGAACTCCAGGCCCTTGGCCGCGTGGATGCTCATGATCTGGACCTTCTCGGCCGAGCGCCGGACGTTCTCCAGCTCGCTCTGCAAATGCACCCAGTTGATGAGCCCGGCCCAGCCGCCCCTGCGGGAATAGGCCTCGCGCAGGTCGCGGAAGGTCCGCGACTGCCAGAAGAAGGGGTCGAACGGCGGGGTGTCCTTGAGCAGCTTGGCCAGGCCGTCGGGCCCCTGGGCCAGGACCGTTTCCGGGAAGTCCGGGCACTCGCCCTCAAAGGCGCAGGCCATGCCCAGGGCCCGGCCCGCGGCGGCCAGGATGGCCGAGACCCGGGGCTCGTTCCAGAAGGCCTCGGCCTCGGGCGCGGCGCAGGGCACCCCGAAGCGGCCCAGGGCCGACTCCAGGGCCGGGATCAGGCCCCGGAAGCGCACGAGCACGGCGATGTCGCCCGGCGCCAGGCCGCTTTCGTCGCCAGCGTCGGCCAGGCTGTGGCTGGTGGGGCCCAGGAGGCTCTTGATGCGCTCGGCCAGCCAGGCGGCTTCCAGGGGCGCGTCCGGGGCCTGGAACAGGTGGATGCCGCAGGCCGCGTCGCGCCGGGCCGTGAGCCGGGGGGTGTCCGAAAAGAGCGCGTGGGCGCAGTCCAGCACGGCCTGGCCCGAGCGGTAGTTGTCCGTGAGGGTGATCTCGGCGAGTTGCGGCCAGAGGGCCCGCAACTCGGCCTGCACCGCGCCCACGGCCCCCCGGAAGCCGTAGATCGACTGGTTGGGGTCGCCGATGGCGAAGAAGCCCTTGCCTTCGGCCCCGGCCAGGACCGTGACCACGGCCAGCTGGAGCGGGGTCAGGTCCTGGATCTCGTCCACCAGCACGTGGGAATAGGGCGAGACGAACGTGGGGGCCTGAAACTGCTGGAGCTGGAACTCCAGGAGGTCGGAATAGTCGGCCTGGTTCCAGGAGTCCTTCTGCCGGGCGTAGCGGGCCCCGGCCTCGGCCAGGTCCGCGGGCAGGGGGGTCATGGTCTCGCGGGCCAGGCAGTAGCGCTCAAAGGCCTGGGTCCCCCGGGCGTCGGGGAGGCCCGGGTTGGCCTCCAGGAAGATGCGCCGGGCCGAGGCGTCGTCCAGGACCACCGGGGCCTCGCCGTGGACGTGCTTCCAGTAGTCGTAGCCGTGGGCGTGCAGGGTCCCGGCCTGGGGCAGGGGCGCGGCCTCCTCGTCGGCCAGGCCCAGGAGCTTGAGCAGGCGCTCCCTGAGTTCCCGGGCGGCCCGGCGGGTGAAGGTCAGGGCCAGGACGCGGCGGGGGTTCTCGCCCTCGTTGAGCAGCCGGTCGATGCGGCCCATGAGGGTCTGGGTCTTGCCCGTGCCCGGTCCGGCCAGGACCAGCACGGGGCCGGGGCCCGCGGTGATGGCCTGCTTCTGGGCCAGGTTGAATTCCAGGTCCGGCGCGGCCTCCAGTGGCGCATCCGCGGCCGGGGCCTCGGGCAGGTCGCGGGTCTTGCGCTTTTTGGCCGGGGTCTGGACCAGGCGGCCGCCGTGGCGGAACTCCCGGCGCTCGGCCTCGCTGAACACGCGGATGACCCCGTACTCGCCGTCATAGCCCGGGGTGCGCAGGACCTTGCCCTCGCGCATGCGGGCCACGCCCTCGGCCAGGACCGGGGACAGGGGCTTGAGGTCCTCGGGTGTGGCCTTGGTGAGCACGTTCAGCTCGGTGCCGAAGTCGCGCAGGAGCTTCAAGTAGAGGTCGTGGACCTTCTTGGTGGCCGGGCCCGCGTCCAGGACCTCGCCCAGGAGCTCCTTGAGCGGGATGAGCGAGGTGAAGCCCGGGGCGGTCTGGGGCTGGAGCGGCTCCTTGCGGTCGGCCAGCTCGCGCACCCGGGAGAGCACGCCCAGGGTCACGGGCTTGCCGCAGACCGGGCAGATGCCCCGGCGCTGGCTCGTCTCCTCGGGCTCCATGACCACGTTGCACTTGCGGTGGCCGTCCAGGTGGTACTTGCCCTCCTCGGGGAAGAACTCCACGGTGCCCAGGAACTTCTGGCCCAGGCCCTCGCCGCGCAGGGCCCGGTAGATGCCCTCGTAGGAGATCTCGCCGCGAAACTGGTTGCACTCCCGGCCGAGTTTTTCGCCGGAATGGGCGTCGGAGTTGGAGACCAGCCGGATGCGGTCCAGGGCGCTCCAGAGCCAGTTCATCTCCGGGTCCGAGGACAGCCCGGTCTCCATGGCGAAGATCTCGCCCGAGAGGTCCTCGAAGCAGGCCTCGATGGAGTTGAACCCGGACTTGGAGCCGAACAGCGAGAACCAGGGGGTCCAGATGTGCGCCGGGATGACGAAGCCCTGGGGGTGCGTGGACAGGACCATCTCCAGGAGGTTCCGGCTGTCCAGGCCCAGGATGGGGCGGCCGTCGCTCTTGAGGTTGCCCACCTGCCCGAGCTTCTGGTTGAAGGCGCGCACGGCCTCCAGGCTGGGCAGATAGACCAGGTTGTGGATTTTGCGGACCTTGCCGGCCTTTTTGTAGATGGAGCTGATCTCGGCCTGGAGCATGAACCGGGTCTGGCCCGGGGGCAGGGCCGGGAGCCCGGGCACCAGGGCCTCCAGGTTCGCCGGGTCCTTGAGCACGAGGAGCCCGCTGCCGTCCTCCTGGAGCGTGTCCTCGATCTCCTGCAGCCAGCCGGGATGGGTGAAGTCGCCGGTGCCGAGCACGGTGATGCCCTTGACCCGTCCCCAGGCGGCCAGGGAGCGGATGGAGAGGTCCTTGCTCGTGGCCCGCGAGAAGCGGGAGTGGACGTGGAGGTCGGCGGCGAATCGTTCCATGAAGGCCTCCCCGGCGCGTGCATCTGTTCCGTTGTGCCCATGGTTCTAGACGTTCGCGGCGGCCTTGGCAAGCCGCGGGCCGGGCCCGCGGACCCCTTGACGGAGTTAATGGTTGCATATACAACTTCATCATGAGCGCGAAAAACTTTTGCCTGGAGGCGTCCCTGGGCTACCTGACCCACCGCGCCGCCCGCGACCTGGCCAATGACCTGGGCCGCCGTTTCGCGGCCGCGGACCTGCCCCTCACCGTGGAGCAGTGGCGGGTCCTGACCCGGCTCTGGGGCCGGGACGGCCAGACCCAACAGGACCTGGCCCAGGGCCTCATGCAGGAGAAGACCGGCATCAGCCGCCTGGTGGACGGGCTGGAGAGCCGCAGCCTGGTGGTCCGCTCCCGCGACGGCCAGGACCACCGCAAGCGCCGGATCTATCTGACCGTCGAGGGCCGGAAGCTCCAGCGCCGCTGTGAGCTGGCGGCCGTGGAGAGCCAGGAGCAGGCGGTCCGGGGCGTGAAGCCCGGGGACCTGGAGCGCTGCCTCACGGTGCTCGCGGCCGTGAGCCTGAACCTGGTCCCGGACGGGGCCCTGGAAAGCGAGGAGGAGTGAGCATGGCCGCGCTGGGCATCCGGGGGCAGAAGTGGCTCAAGTGCCTGCATCTGGTCTGCGTGGCGCTCTGGGTGGGCGGGGCCGTGGCCCTGGTGCTCATGCAGCAGGGGCTCTCGGCCTCCTCGGGCGGGGAGCTCTACGGCCTCAACAGGGCCATGCGCTTCGTGGACGACTGCATCGTGGTGCCCGGGGCCATGGGCTGCCTGCTCACGGGCCTGTGCTACGGCCTGCTCACGCCCTGGGGCTTTTTCAAGCAGCGCTGGATCGTGGTCAAGTGGATCATCACCGTGGGCGGGGTGGTCTTCGGCACGTTCTGGCTGGGGCCCTGGCTCAACAGCCTGGGGCCCATCTCCGCGCGACTGGGCCTGGAGGCCCTCGGCGACCCGGCCTATGTCCGGGCCAAGTCCCTGAACAGCCTGTGGGGCGCGGTGCAGACCTCCACCGTGGTCCTGGCCGTGTTCCTGTCCGTGCTCAAGCCCTGGGGCCGCAAGGGCCGCCGGGACTAGAACTCCAGCACGTTCACGTCCATCTGGACCTTGCCGCCGACCCGGCCCAGGGGGTCGCTGTCGTTGCCGCCGGGCTCGATGCGCTCGCCGGTGAGGGGCTCGATCCGCTCCTCCGGGGCGATGGAGAACTGGAAGGGCGAGGGCTTCTTGGCCGCCTCGGCCTCTCCCTTCTTCTCGCGCAGGAAGGGGTCGCTGGAATAGTGGAAGTCGCTGGACGGGTCCAGGCGGTATTCCTGCTTTTTGGGCAGGTAGTCCGGGCCCAGGACGCCGCCGCTGCCGGTGAGTTCGCGCACGATCTCGTCCTCGGCCAGGGCCGGGAGAGCGGCCAGGGCCAGGAGCAGGAGGGCGAGAGCGGCGCTGCGCAGAGTGCTCATAGTTGTGAAAGATAAGAACGAAGCCCGCCGCTGGCAAGACGCGGCGGCCAGGGGCTCAGGCGCGTTCCAGGTAGCCCGCCAGCCGGGCCATGCCTTCCTCGATGTTCTCCAGGGAATTGGCGTAGGAGAAGCGCAGATAGCCCTCGGCGCCCGGGCCGAAGTCGATGCCCGGGGTCACGCCCACGTGGACCTTTTCCAGGATGTCGAAGGCCAGCTTGAGGGAGCTGCCGCCGAACTTCGCGGCCAGGTGCCGGGCGTTGGCCAGCACGTAGAAGGCCCCGGTGGGCTCGCTGCCCAGGCCGAAGCCCAGCTCCTTGAGCCGCTTGAGCAGCAGGCGGCGGCGCTCGTCGTAGGTCCGGCGCATGCGCTCCACGTCCGCGGCGGCCTCGGTGAGCGCGGCCACTCCGGCCCACTGGGACACGGAGCAGGCCGAGATGAAGAAGTTCTGGCTCAGGCGCTGCATGGGCCGCACGAACTCCTTCGGCGCGATGACGTAGCCCAGCCGCCAGCCGGTCATGGCGTAGAGCTTGGAAAAGCCGTTGAGCACAAAGGCCTGGTCCGTGAACTCCAGGATGCTCCGCTCCCGGCCCTCGTAGACCAGGCCGTGGTAGATCTCGTCCGAGACCACGAAGGCCCCGGCCTCCCGGCCCATGTCGGCCACGGCCTTCATGCGCTCGTCCGAGAGCAGGGTGCCCGTGGGGTTGGCCGGGGAGTTGATCAGGATGGCCCGGGTGCGTTCGGTGAGGGCCTGGCGCACGCGCTCCGGCCGGTACTGGAAGGCGTCGTCCTCGAACACCGGCACGGGCACGGCCTCGGCCTCCACGAACCGGATGAAGTTGGGATAGCAGGCGTAGCAGGGGTCCGAGACCAGGACCTGGTCGCCGTGCTCCAAAAGCGCGGAAAAGGTGAGCAGCATGGCCGGGGACGTGCCCTGGGCCACCAGGACCTGGTCCGGGTGCGTGCTGACCCCGTAGCGCTTCTCGTAGTCCGCGCAGATGGCCTCGCGCAGCTCGATCAGGCCCAGGCTGTGGGTGTAGTGCGTGCGGCCGTCGCGCACCGCCCGGCAGGCCGCCTCCTTGATGCATTCCGGGGTGTCGAAGTCCGGCTCGCCGATCTCCAGGTGGATGACCCGGTGGCCGCAGCGCTCCAGGCGCTGGGCGGCCTCCAGCACATCCATGACCAGGAACGGGGTGATGCAGTCCGTGCGTTGCGGAATCATGCCGGCGCGGCTCCGGGCCCTAGCAGATTTTGACCAGGGCCAGCTCGAAGGTCAGGTCCTTGCCCGCCAGGGGATGGTTGGCGTCCAGGGTCACGGTTTCTTCGTCCATGGCCGAGATGTGCACGTGCGGGGTGCTGCCGTCCTCCAGCCGGACGGACAGGGTCAGGCCCAGCTCCGGGGTGATGTCCGGGGGGATCTGGCTGCGCTGGACCGTGAGCGTCATCTCGGCGCGGTGCTCGCCGTAGGCCTCGGCGCAGGGGATGCGCACGGTCTTGGTCTCGCCCACGGCCATGCCCGAGACGGCCACGTCGAAGCCCTCGATGACCATGCCGGTGCCCAGCTTGAACTCCAGGGGCTCGCGCTCCAGGGAGGAGTCGAAGACCGTGCCGTCGTCGAGCCGGCCGGTGTAGTGGACCTGGACCATGTCGCCTTTCTTCGCCTGGGTCATGACGTTCTCCTTAGCTGACCGTTGAAAAAGTCCTTTTCCGCATCCGCAGGCCGTTCAAAAAACGTGAGGGCAAGGTGCGGAAAAAACTCAAGGCCGACGCGTATCTTGAATACGCGAGGATTTGAGTTTTTTGAAGCAACGCGGCCATCGCGGATTTTTCAACGGACTGTTGGGCCTAATCGAACTGGAAGTTGAGGAGACCGCGGATTTCGCGCATGGCCGCGGCGGCCTCCTTGCCGGCCTTGGCGTTGCCGTCGGCCAGGATTTCCGCAAGACGCCTGGGGTTCTGCTCCAGCTCCGCGCGGCGGGCGTGGATCGGGGCCAGGAAACGCTCCATGGACTCCACCAGGAGCTTCTTGCAGTCCACGCAGCCGAAGGTCGCGCCCGTGCAGCCCTGGCGGATCTCCTCGCACTTCCCGGCGTCGGTCATGAGCCGGTGGTAGGGGAACAGGTTGCAGACGTCCGGGTCGCCCGGGTCGGTCTTGCGCAGGCGGTTCTTGTCCGTGAACATGGTCTTGATCTTGGGCAGGATCTCGCTCATGGGCTCGCCCAGGCCTATGAAGTTGCCGTAGCTCTTGCTCATCTTGCGGCCGTCCAGGCCCGGGAGCTTGGCCTCCGGGGTGAGCAGGGCCTCGGGCTCGGGAAAGAACTGGCCGTTCAGGTGGTTGAAGCGCCGGGCGATCTCCCGGGTCAGCTCCATGTGCGGCAGCTGGTCCTGGCCCACGGGCACGGCCGTGGCCCGGTAGAGCAGGATGTCCGAGGCCATGAGCACGGGGTAGCCCAGGAAGCCGTAGGTGGCCAGGTCCTTCTGGCCGGAGAGCTCCTGGGAGACCTCCTTGTAGGTGGGGTTGCGCTCGAGCCAGGACAGCGGCGTGATCATGGACAGGATCAGGTGCAGCTCGGCGTGCTCCTTGACCTGGGACTGCTGGAAGATGACGCACTTCTCCGGGTCCAGGCCCGCGGCCACCCAGTCCAGCACCAGGCCGGGCACAAAGCCCTTGATGCGCCGGGGATCGGCGTACTCGCTGGTCATGGCGTGCCAGTCGGCCACGAAGAAGTGGCACTGGTACTCCTCCTGGAGCTTGATCCAGTTGAGCAGCACGCCGAAGTAGTGGCCGAGATGGAGCGGCCCGGTGGGCCGCATGCCCGAGACGATGCGTTTGGCGGGTGTGGTCATGATTGTGGGGGTTGGGGTTAGAGAGGCACGCGCAACAGGTGCGCGCCGGCCTCCACCACGGGCAGGATCACCCGGCCCAGGAAGTTCAGGTCAAAGAGGTCCGAGACCAGGAACAGGGCCAGGAGCACGAAGATGCCGTAGCGGCCGAAGGACAGGTAGCGGTAGGCCACGCGCCGGGGCAGGAGCCCGGCCACGATGTTGCTGCCGTCCAGGGGCGGCACGGGCAGCAGGTTGAAGGCCCCGAGCACCAGGTTCACGAAGACCCCGGCCTGGGCGATGAGGGTCAGCGGCACCAGGACCTTGCCCAGGAGCGCGGCCTCGTGCTCCAGGGCCAGGGGCAGCAGGCCGTGGTACAGGGCGGCGAACAGCGCCGAGAGCAGGAAGTTGGCCCCGGGCCCGGCCAGGGCCACCAGGAGCATGCCCTTGAGCGGGTTCTTGAAGTAGCGCGGGTCCACGGGCACGGGCTTGGCCCAGCCGATGTTGGCGATGAAGAACACGATGGTCCCCAGCGGGTCCAGATGGCGCAGGGGATTGAGGGTCAACCGCCCGGCGCGCTTGGCCGTGGGGTCGCCCAGGGCGAGGGCCGCCAGTCCGTGGGCCAGTTCGTGGCAGGTGAGGGCCAGGAGCAGGGGAACGGCCAGGATGCTGACGGCGACGATCTTGTCGGAGAGAAAATCCGGCATGGGCAAGCGGCTAGCACGAAGCGCGGCACGGGGCAAGGGGAAAGCGCCCGCGCGCCGCGGCGGGCCTGGGCCCGCGAGAAGGGATCAGACCCCGGCCTTGGCCAGGGCCTGCTTCACCTTGCTCTTGAGCTCGGTGAGGTCCACGGACTTGACCACGTAGAAGTCCGCGGCGATGGACTTGAGGTCGTGCTGGAAGCTGTCGTAGGCCGTGGACAGGATCACCGGCAGCTCGGTGTAGCGGCTGCGGATCTCCTGGAGCAGGTCCAGGCCCGAGCGGTTGACCCCAAGCTTGATGTCCAGGACCACGATGGCGGGCCGCTCGCGGTCCACCACCGCCAGGATGGGCTCCTCGCCGTCCGAAACGGCCACGTCGTAGCCCTCCACCTGGAGTTCCTCCTGGTAGAGCATTCGTATGTGCTTCTCGTCGTCCACAACGAGGATTCGCGGCTTTCCCATGATGCACTCCTTGGAGACCGGGTGCCTTCACATTCAGAAGATACCCATTTTCAGCCAGGGGTCAACCGGAGAGTTGCCGCCTCGGCGGCGGGTGTCCGCTCCGCCGGGCTTGTGGCCGCACCCGGCCCGGGCTATGCTCCAGCCCGGAACAACCGGAGAAAAGGACCAGGCATGATCACCGTGCGAATGGAACCCGGCGGCGAGGTCAAGACCTTCGCCCAGCTGAACACCGTGCAGCAGCTCCTGAACCGTCTGGGCCTCCGGCACACCGAGGCCCTGGTCATCCGGGGCGGCCGGCTGCTCACCCAGGACCTCAAACTCGAATCCGACGACGCGCTCACCGTGCGCGTGGTCGTGTCCGCGGGCTGACCCCATGAAGTGCCGCCGCTGCAAGGTTCCGGCCGAGGTGGCCCTGCCGAGCCACAACACGGCCTTCTGCCGGGACTGCTTCCTGGTCTATTTCAGCCGCCAGGTGGAGAACGCGGTGCGCCGCCACGCCATGTTCACCCGCAAGGACCGGGTCCTGGTGGCGCTCTCGGGCGGCAAGGACTCGCTCTCGCTCATGCTCCAGCTCTCGGACCTGGGCTTCGACGTCACGGGCCTGCACGTGGACCTGGGCATCCCCAAGTCCTCGGAGAGCGCCAGGGCCAAGGTCGAGGGTTTCTGCGCGGACCGGGGCCTCAAGCTCCAGGTCAAGGAGCTGGCCGCCGAGGGCCTGGCCATCCCCCTGGTCAAGGCGGCGGTGCACCGGCCCGTGTGCTCCATCTGCGGCAAGATCAAGCGCCACTTCTTCAACAAGGTCGCCCTGGAGGGCGGGTTCACGGCCCTGGCCACGGGCCACAACCTGGACGACGAGGTGGCGAGGCTGTTCGCCAACACCCTGCGCTGGGACCAGGGCTACCTGGGCGACCAGGGGCCCTGCCTGCCGGACGAGTCCGGATTCGCCCGCAAGGTCAAGCCGCTCTACCGGCTCTCGGAGTTCGAGACCGCGGCCTTCGCCTTTTTGCGCGGCATCGAGCACCACAAGGACGCCTGCCCTTACAGCCCCGGGGCCAGCTTCACGGGCCACAAGCGGCTCTGGAACGACCTGGAGTGGAAGAGCCCGGGGAGCAAGGTGTCTTTTTATGAGGGCTTCCTGGAGCGCGGCAGGCCCGCGTTCGCGGCCCAGGAGCGGGAGAGCGGGTTCACGCTCACGCCCTGCGCCAAGTGCGGCTCGCCCACGTCCCAGGAACTCTGCGGGGTCTGCCGGGTGCGCCTGGCCGTGGAAGCCTTCGGGAAGGGCTAGATGGCCGCGCCCAAGGTCTCGGTGGCCCTGCCCTGCTGCAATTGCGCGGCCACGCTGCCGGACGCCCTGGACAGCCTGCTGTCCCAGACCCTGGCGGAGATCGAGATTTTGGCCGCTGACGACGGCTCAACGGATTCCACCCCCGACATTCTCCGCGCCTATGCAGGCCGCGACGCCCGGGTGCGGCCCCTGTTCCTTGCGCACGGCGGGATCGTGGCCGCGCTCAACGCCTGCCTGGAGCAGGCCCAAGCGCCCTATGTGGCGCGCATGGATGCGGACGACCTGTCCCTGCCCGAACGCCTGGACATCCAGGCCCGGATGCTCGACGCGGACCCGGGCCTGGGTCTGGTGGGCTGCAAGGTGCGGTTCGGCGGGGACCGCAAGGCCCGGGCTGGGTATGCCCATTACGTGGACTGGATCAACGGCCTCATCCGCCACGAGCAGATTTTCTTGAACCGGTTTGTGGAATCGCCGTTCGCCCATCCCTCGCTTGTGTTTCGGCGCCAGGTGGTGGAGGAGCACGGTCCGTACCGGGCAGGGGAGTTTCCCGAGGACTACGAGCTGATTCTGCGGCTCCTGGAAGCGGGCGTGCGCATGGAAAAAGCGGCCCAAGAGCTGCTCGTCTGGAACGACCCGCCTGACCGGCTCTCGCGCACCCATCCGAGCTATGGGGTGGAGGCCTTTTACCAGCTCAAGACCGGGTTCCTGGCCCGCTGGCTGGCGGCGCACAACCCGCACCACCCGGACGTGATCGTGCTGGGCGCTGGCCGCACCACCCGCAAACGGGCGGACCTGCTCCTGGAGCACGGCGTGAACATCGTGGCCTACGCGGACATCGACCCGCGCAAGATCGGCCGCACGGTTCATGGCAGGCCGGTCCTGCACCGCGATGAACTGCCACCGGCCGGGCAGGCGTTCTGCCTGTCCTACGTGGGGAGCCGTGGGGCGCGGGAGGAGATTGGGGCGTTTTTGAGGGAAAGAGGGTGGGAAGAGGGAAAGGATTGTTTGATGGTTGGGTAGCCTTATTTTGAGCGGACCTCTGAATGATTAAAATGTAAAAAATTATATCCAAAGGCATTGGATAAATGCGAATGTTCTTTTCTGTTCGAGGATATTAATTTTATACAATCAATCGATTGAATTGCTATTATCAGATCTCCAACTCTTCTGCATTGTGACCCTTGCCAATTAAATTTACTATTAGATATTACTGAATTTGCAGTCGATCTTATTTTATTAAGCTCATCAGTTCTTTCTTCTTCTGGTAATTTATCATAGTAGGAAATAAAATTTTTAAGCAATGGAATTCTTTGTGTAATAAAGTCGTCGACTTTACATGACGTATTTTTTGAATAACATTTAGGTATCGCTGCGTGCCAATCTCCGTCTGTATCGATAGGATCTTCTGTCGATCTTGTGCAGCATATGGTGTCAAGTATTGTTGATGTCAAATTTTTAAATTCATGCCAAACAATTTCAATATTTGAATCTATTAGGGTTATTAAAATATTCTTCATTTCATCCCATTTATCTTTACTCGTAATGATCGATTTTTGGCAGAGGAGGCTAAAGAATTGAGCGAACATCAATAGTGTTTTTCTTCCTCCAGAACTTTGAATTCTATTTGCAGCTTCGGCGATATTTGAACTTTTTATAATCTTTCTTCTTAATAAAATCAGGCATTGTACATAATTACCTTTAAGTTCAACGAGGGAGAATGAACAAATTGCATTTGGTGTATTTTCATCGAACAGGCGTTGTGCCAAATTCTTAACTGGTGCATCAGATGATAATCTATGTATAAACATGTCGGTATCAAAAAGATGGATGTCATTCATTTGGTTGCCCGATATTATTTTTACCTATAAATTTAGAAAGAAATTTGATAGATTCACTTTCTGCGTTCAGATCTTCTTCAGGACTTATTCGGATTTCAATACGACTTGCCGAAACAACCTCTGACAAAAATCTATTAACATCATTTCGTGTAATTTGTGGTTCGCGAACGACATTCGAATATTTTAAAAAAAGTTCAAGTTGACTTGTTGAAAATGAGCTTATGTCTTTTTCTGCACAGACAGAGATCAGTCCGCCGATAATTTTATTGTGTTTTATTGTTAATGAGTTTGATAATTTCGCAAGCGTAATTAAATAGTCGTTCCACTCATCAAAGGCATTGGATCTTTCAATTGCAGACAACTCTCTGTCTGTAGCCAAAGAGATAAGGTCAAATAAAGCATTTAATGTATCAATAATATATTCATTTTCACAAGTTTTTATGCAGTCATTTGGCGATAGTTCGTAATATCTATTGCTAATTGGCTGTTGTTTTACTGTAGGCTGTTGAGTTGAAATTGGTGTGGACCATGAAGTCGCAATGTTTTCAGTTGTGGTTGATGTAACGCCTTTGTGTTTATTTTCTGTGGTCGGCGCATCATTTAGATAGTTAAAATGGTCTGTTACTATACTCATAAAATTTCACCGGCGAGGTTATTAAAATTTTCAAAAATAAAATTTTTATTTTTTAATACTAGTTCCTCTGGGCGAATTTGTTCTGGATCAAATTTTACACAGTCTATATCTAGTTGCACTGCATACATCGGATCAGCTTTGTATCTGCTAAGGAATTTCATGTATTCAGCTCTAGCTCTTTGTTGGTTCCTCGGTAATGCACGCGGATCATCATGGACTAATTTTTTAGGATCAATCGCCTCTGACCGGGTTATACCCGCGAGACTCACTCGGTACTCTGTATCCTTAGCTGTGATAACTAAAACTATATGTCTATTTTTAACTTTAAAGTTTGAATTATTTAATTGGTCAGGAATTGATATATTCAATTTTGAATTCCCAATAATTTTTTCAGCTTCTTCTGTGCTCTCAGTCGGTATAAAATATATGTATCTGACACCTGTGCGAATGAAATCTGTAACGGCAAAATTTGATCTAATGATCTTCCATTGATCGTTTATCATGCTGCCGATATCTTCAATTTTGTTGTTGTAAGCATTGTCAATCTGAAAAATAAACTTATTATTTGAAAAAATTACTTTGGCCCTTAAGGAATGGCATTCAATCGTACAGCCGTCACCGCTAAGATTTGATAAATACCAATCCGGATATTTTCTTTCTATGTCATTTATTGCTTGGCCAAGTTTGTCAAAAAAAAGGTTTCCAAATGAATATTTGACTTCAAACGAAAGAGTTTGCAGTTGAAATTTTTTCTTTTTCATTTATTCGCCATCCTCATAGTAGATCAGGATAAAACTATTACTCAAATTGTTGTCGGCTTAATTTTGAACTCCTGCTTTAAATATCCACAACTGCGAGCAGGAAATCAATAAATATTTTTGTATTTAAGCTAGCGATTCAGGTCAGTTGCAAAAAACCAATAATCATAGTTGATTGTGGCGTTGTTTGCCTGAAGCTACCGGGAGTGTGAGACTGTCATCTGCACCTGCCAGGAAATTATTGTCGCGATTACGATGGGTTGCTCTTCCCCACTGCCAGCAGCACTTCTTCCTGAATCAGCCGATACCCGCCCTCCACTCGGCACTCGCGCTCCAGATAGCCCCGGATTTCGTCGCGCCGCTCCCTGAACCTGGCGTCCAGGAGCAGGAACAGGGCCATGTCGGTCAGGTCCTCCAGGCTCTCGGTCCAGATCTCGTTGCGGATGGTGCGGACCTCCACGTTCTCCTCGCCATAGGTCTCGTTGAGCGCATGCCAGAGCCCCAGGAGGTCCACGTCGTAGCGGGTGAAGGCCCGGAACAGGTCCGCCACCTGGCCCACCGGGGCCTGGAGCACGATGGCCAGCCTGCCGCCCGGGGTGAGCAGACCAAACATCCGCGCCACGAGCTCGGGCCAGAGCGCCTCATTCACGTAGTAGAGCACGTGGGAGCAGAGCACGAAGTCAAAGGACGCGGGCGAGAGCGGGGCGTCCTCGAAGCGGCAGTTGTGGATGTCGAATTTCGGGCAGCGGCGGCTCAGGAACTCGGCCTGCCGGGCATTGGGCTCCACCACCACCGTGCTCTGGAACATCCCGGACAGCGGGATGGTGAGATGCCCGCCGCCCGCGCCGATGTCCAGGAAGCGTTCGCGGGAGCGGACCTTGTTCAGGATTTCGCCGAGCCGCACGAGCTCGGCCTGCTTTTCCGTGCAACAGGACGAGAACAGGTTGAGCTGGCGCCGGTATTCGGCGTCGCCCTCCATCTCCACGTGCGGTCCTGGGCAGGTGTCCATGGGCCTCCCTGGCGGGTCGTTGACAAAGAATTCCCAGGCCGTTCAAAAAACGCGAGGGCAAGGCGCGAAAAAAAACGCACGGCCGACGCGTATCACCAATACGCGAGGATGTGAGTTTTTTGAAGCAACGCGGGCATCGCGGTTTTTTCAACTGCCGGGCGTGCTGCGGTAGGTCTCCCGGTTGCGCTGCTTCTGGTACTTGTACACGGCCTGGTTGTGTTCCTCCAGGCTTTTGCTGAAGAAGTGCGTGCCGTCGCCCTTGGCCACGAAGTACAGGAACCCGTGCGCCTCCGGCGCGGCGGCGGCCTGGAGCGAGACGAGCCCGGGCGAGCAGATGGGCCCGGGCGGCAGGCCCATGAGCCGGTAGGTGTTGTAGGGGTTGGCCCCGTCCTCCAGGTGCGCGCGCTTGAGGTCGCCGTCGAACGCCGCGCCCAGGCCGTAGATGGTCGTGGGGTCGGATTGCAGGCGCATGCCCAGCCGCAGGCGGTTCACAAAGACCCCGGCGATGCGCGCCCGCTCCGAGAGGTCGCCGGACTCCTTTTCCACCAGCGAGGCCAGGGTCACGATGCGCAGGAGTTCCGCGGGCTCCGGGACCTTGTCCGGCCAGACCTTGCGGGCGTTTTTCCAGAACTCCCGGAGCATGGCCTCGGCCAGGACATGGCCGTTGTCCGTGGCGCTTTTGGCCACGAAATAGGTCTCCGGGAACAGGAAGCCCTCGGGCGAGCCGCCCGGGATGTGTTCGCGTTCCAGCAGGGCCGGGTCAAATGCCGCAACGCGGAACTCCTCGGCATTGGCCGCGCCTGAGGCGGCCACGGCCTGGGCCGTCTCCCACCAGGACAGCCCCTCGCGCACCGGCACCCGGGTGAGCAGGCCCGGGGAGGTGGTCAGCTCCTCCAGGATGCGTTCGGCGCTCCAGCCCGTGACGAGCAGGAACTCCCCGGCCCGGATGGACTGGGCCTTGCCCGCGTCCTTGGCCAGGGACTCGAAGCCCCGGGCGCTCGAGAGCAGGCCCTCGGCCTGGAGCCGCCTGGACACGGCCCGCAGGCTCTCGCCCGGATTGACCTTGAAGACGATCTCCTGGCCCGCCGGGACCAGGGGGGCCGCAGGCCCGAAGTAGGCGCGGGCGAGCCAGAGGACCCAGGCCAGGATGAGCACCCCGGCCAGGGCCGTGACCAGCGGGATGAGCACCCGCGGCGACGTGGTCAGCCCACGCGATCCAGCCACGAGCGGAGAATCTGGACGGCCGCCTGGCTGTCCAGCGCTTGTTTCCGTTTCCTGGCGCACAGTCCGGCCTCCTTGAGCTCCTCCTCGGCGGCCGCCGAGGTCAGGCGTTCGTCCTCGAGATGCACGGGGATGGTCAGGCGGCGTTGCAGGCTTTGGGCGAAATTGCGGGCCTGGCGGGTGGTCTCGGTGTCCGAGCCGTCCAGGGCCAGGGGCAGGCCCACCACCACGGCCTCGATCTGTTCGGCGGCCACCAGGTCCACCAGGTGGGCAAACAGGGCCTTGCGGGTGGTGCGCTGGAGCGTGGGCCGGGGCGAGGCCAGGATGCCGGCGGGATCGCACACGGCCAGGCCCACGCGCTTGAGCCCGAAGTCCACGCCCAGCACCCGCACGGCTATTCCACCAGGAGGGTCTTGCCGCGGCGTTCGGCGGACTCGAGCATCTTCTTGAGGGTGCGCTTCCACTTGGGCCCGCCCACGGTCTGGGCCAGGTATTCCGTGGCGTGGAGCACCGGGTTGTGGCGCTTCATCTGGAGCATGCAGCGCTTGATGCCGACCTTGCAGGACGGGCAACCCACCAGGACCGGGCGCTTCTTGTCCGCGTGCTCCAGGTCCTTGTCCAGCTGCTCCTTCTTGCGCTCGCGCAGGCGGTTGTAGATGGCCGGGCTGGTGAGCGCGCCCAGGCCGGACTCGCCGCAGCAGTTGGGCGAGAGCGTCACCTTGGTGTCCAGGATTCCGGCCAGGGCCTGGCGATAGGCGTCGGCGGCCTTGACCTTGGAGACCCCGGTCCATTCCGGGTGGCAGGCCGCGTGGTAGAGCAGCTCCTCGCCCGCGGGGAAGGGCCCGGGCAGCCGCTCCAGGAGGAACTGCATGGCGTCCAGGCGGCGCGGGGGCTCGGAGAGCTCGCGGTGGAACTCATAGGTCTCCAGGGACTCGCGGCAGGTGCCGCAGGCCGTGATGAGGGTCATGGCCTTGAGGCCCGCCCGGCCCGTGGCCACGAGGAGGTCCAGGAGCTCCATCATGGTGCGGTGGCGGTTGGCCTGGTAGGCCTCCTGGCAGCCCGCGGAGAGCAGGGGATAGCCGCAGCAGAGGTGCTTGTCCGGCAGGACCACGTTGGCCCCGGTCTTGAGCAGGAGGAACAGCGTGGCCATGCCGATGGAGTGCGAGAACAGCCCGGCGCCGCAGCCCGGGAAGTAGAGCACGGTGTCGTCCGGGGCCGCGCCCGGGCGCTTGAGGATGCAGTTCTGGCCGAGCTTGAGCTCCTCGTAGAGGCTGCGGAAGTCGATGTGCGGGCCCGGGCCCTGGAGCGCCGGGCTCTCCATGCCGCGCAGGGCCGCGCCGGGCAGGAGCCCGAGCACGCGGTTGGCCGCGGTCTGGCCCAGGGACAGGAACTTGGCGGCCTTGGGCAGGCGGCCGGCGGGGTCCTTGGCCAGCATGGCCAGGACCCTGGTCTTCACCGGATGTCCGCCCTGGCCCTTGTACTCCAGGAAGGAGCGGATCTGGAGCGCGGCTCCGGCCGAGTCGATCTTGATGGGGCAGACCGCGGTGCATTTGCCGCAGGCCGTGCAGTGCTCCATGATGTGCCGGAGCTGGGCCAGCAGCCCCTTGTCCGGCTCGCCGCGCTGGACCTGGGAGTAGTAGATGGCCTCGATGAGCGCGCCCAGGCTGATGTTCTTGTTGCGCGGGTGGAACAGCAGGCCGCGCTGGGGCTGGAACATGGGGCAGACCTGCTTGCACTTGCCGCAGCGGGTGCAGGTCTGGATGTTGCGCAACAGCCCGATGAGCTGCTCCTTGTCCTTGAGCGCGGTCTTGTCCAGGTCCTGGATCAGGCGGTTGAAGGAGAAGGTGTACGGCTCGCTCGGGAGCTTGCGCTCGGTGAGCTTGGCCGGGTTGAGCACGTTCTTCGGGTCCACCTTGGCCTTGTAGGCGCGCAGGGACTTGATCTTGTCCTCGGAGAGGTAGGCGATCTTGGTGATGCCGATGCCGTGCTCGCCCGAGACCTCGCCCTGGAGGGCCAGGACCTTCTCGAACACGTCCTTGGCGGCCTCGTGGGCCTGGGCCAGCATCTCGGCGTCGTTGGAGTTCACCGGGATGTTCACGTGGCAGTTGCCGTCGCCCGCGTGCATGTGGCTGGCGATGGCGATGCGCCGGGCCTTGATCTCGCGGTACAGGGCCTCGATCTCGCGGTCGTGCTTGGGGTGCTTGTCGCGGAGCTCCTGGAACACATAGCGGATCTCGGTCTCCAGCTCGTCCTCGGAGAGGTCCGCGGTGCTGGTCTTTTTCTTGAGGATGGACAGGGCCCGTTCCAGGGCCGCGTCCACCGCGGGGTCGTCGAAGGCCACCCCGGCCAGCTCGCGCACCTGGAGCAGGGCCTTGCGGTAGCGCCGCGAGAGGTAGATGAGGTTCAGGTTCTCCAGGAAGTCCGAGAACTCCGGGATGACCTCCAGGGGGATGACCACGTCCTCGTTGACCTTGAAGCCCGAGGTGTGCTTGGCGATGGCCGAGAGCTTGTGGCGGTCCTCCCAGAAGACCTCGGCCTCCTTCTCGTCGCGGGCCGCGAAGATGTCCACCCCGTCGTAGGGCTTGGCCATGGCCAGCAGGGCCTGCACGGCCTGCTCCAGGGCGGTCTCGTGGTCCGAGTCCAGCTGGACCAGGAGCACGGAGATGGGGTCGCCCTCGTAGGCCTCGGACTTCTTGCGATACTCGATGGCCTGGACGTACTTGGGGCCCCATTCCTCCAGGGCCGAGATCTTCACCAGATCGCCCTGGCGGCGGATGGTGTCGCGCAGGCCCACGATGTCCTTGATCACGAGCATGGCGTTGTGCATGGAGCGGCCGTAGAACTCCAGGCAGAGCACGCGGGAGTAGGCGGGCTTTTTGTGGAGCACGAAGCAGCTGTCCACGATGACGCCGTCCACGCCCTCCTTCTGCACGCCCGGCAGGCCGCCCAGGAACTTGTTGGACACGTCCTTGCCCAGGCCCTTGCCGCGGATGTCGTCCCCGGCCAGGGTCACGGTCTCCAGGAGCCCGCCGTGATCATCGAAGATCTCGAAGACCGCGTTCTCGCTTTCGAAGATCTTGTGGCGCGGGTGGTCCTTGCGGCGCACCTCGATGAGTTCGCCCGTGGGCAGGACCATGCGGTAGGACAGGATGTTGTCGATGGTCGTGCCGTACTCGAAGGCGAACGGGCCGCCGGAGTTCTCGGAGATGTTCCCGCCCAGGCTGGAGGCGGCCTTGGAGGCCGGGTCCACGGTGAAGAGCAGGTCCTGCTCGGCGGCGGCCTTGATGGCGTCCAGGGTGATGACCCCGGCCTGGGCGCAGAGCACCCGGGTCTGCGGGTCGATGTCCAGGATCTTCTTGAACCGCGCCAGGGACAGGACCACGGCCCGGACGTGCATGGGGATGGCCCCGCCGGTGAGGCCCGTGCCGCCGCCCCGGGGGATGATGGCGAAACCCATCTCGTTGGCCAGGCGCACGATGGCCTGGACCTGCTCCGGGGTCTCGGGGAAGAGCACGAACAGCGGCAGCTCCAGGCGCAGGTCCGTGGCGTCCGTGGCGCATTCCACCAGGGTGTTGGGGGCCGCGCCGATGCACTCCTCGGGCAGGGCGGCCTTGAGGCGCTCGTGCAGGGCCTTCTTGAAGGCCATGTCCGCGTCGAACTGCTCCCAGAAGTGGCGCACCGCGGCGTTCAGGATGGCCGGATATTCGCCGGACAGGGTGGGCCGGGCGATGCTCAGGCGGCGCTTGACGCTCTCGCGCACCAGCTCGGGGTCCACGAAGGGGTTGTAGCGCACCAGGAAGAGTTCGGCGGCCAGGCCCGCGGCCAGGTCGCGCACGTCCCCGGGCCACTGGCCGTAGCCCTCCAGGTCCACCAGGCCGAAGACCCGGCTGACCAGCTGTTCGTCGGAAACGGAAATGTGCGGTCCCAATTGAGGCATTGCGTTGTCCTGACGGCGGAGGCCACCGGTGTTGGTCGTTGGAAGGACGTGAATATAGGACCCCGGACCGGGCTTGGCAAGTGCGGGCCCGGGCCCGGTTCTGGACAGCCGGAGGGAGCCGGGATAAGGAAGGGGGCCTGTCCTGCAACCTGCGAGGATTCCCCATGATCGAGAAGGACTTCGCCGAGCTGGCCCTGTTCATCACCGGCCCCACCTGGATCCGGCCCGAGGCCCGGGCCGCCGCGGCCCTGCCCGAGTTCGGCCACCGCGACGCCGAGAACATCAAGCGTTTCGGCCCGATCTTCGCCCACCTGCGGACCATGGCCCGGGTGGGCCAGGAGCGCGACGTGATCCTGTTCAACGGCTCGGGCTCCACGGCCCTGGAGGCCGCGGTGCGCTCCCTGGTGGCCGACGGCGAGACCGTGCTGAACGTCTCGGTGGGGGCCTTCGGCGACCTGTTCCACAAAATGGCCGTGCTCAACGGCAAGAAGGCCGCGCAGCTCAAGTTCGCGGCAGGCCAAGCCATCGACCTGGCGCGCATGGAGCAGGCCCTGGTGGAGCACAAGCCCGCGGTGGTCACCCTGACCCAGAACGAGACCTCCACGGGCGTGCTCAACGACGTGGAATCGGCCTGCGCCCTGGCCCGCAAATACGGGGCCCTGCCCGTGGTGGACGGGGTGAGCCTGTTCGGCGGGGCGGACGCGCGCATCCCGGAGTCCGACCCGGTGATGTACGTGACCTCGACCCAGAAGTCCCTGGGCGTGCACGCCGGGTTCGGCATCGCATTCGTCTCGGCCGAGGCCCTGGACAAGGCCGCGCAGGTGGCCAACCGGGGCTATTCCTCGGACATCGTGACCCAGGTGAACACCGCCCGCAAGAGCCAGACCCTGACCACGCCCAACGGCGGCCTGGCCAACCAGCTGGCCGTGCAGTTGGACTACATCGTGAACGTGGAGGGGATCGCCAAGCGCTACGCCCGGCACGAGGCCATGCGGGACATGGTGGCGGCCTGGGTGGAGCGCCAGCCCGGATTCGACTTCCTGGCCGCCGAGGGCTTCCGCTCGCCCACGCTCACGGCCCTGCGCACGCCCGAGGGCCTGGGCAGCGCGGGCCTCAAGCGGGTCAAGGAGGCCATGCGCGAGCGCGGCTACCTCTTTGACACGGGCTACGGCAAGCTGAACGTGGAGCTGGAGTCCCAGGGCGCGCGGCCCATCTGCCGCATCGGGCACATGGGCGACATCACCCCGGAGATGCTCGCGAAATACCTCGACGACCTGGGCCGGGTCCTGGCCCAGGCCTAGTCGCGCAGCACGCGCACGAGAAAGCCTTTCAGATAGTCGGTTTCGGGCATGGCCGGGTGCACGGGATGGTCCGCGTCCTGGTGGCCCTGCCGGAGGATCTGGACCCGCACTCGGGCCTCCTGGGCCGCGCGCTGCAGGAGCTTGCGCAGGTCCTCGCGGGAGAGGTGCTGGGAGCAGGAGCAGGTCAGCAACAGGCCGCCGTGCTCCACCAGGTCCAGGCCCAGGCGGTTCACCTTGCGGTAGGCCACGAGTCCGGCCTCGAAATCCTTGCGCCGCTGGATCAGGGCGGGCGGGTCCAGGCTGACCACGTCGAAACGCCGGCCTTCCTCGCGCATGCCCGCCAGGGCCTCGAAGGCATCGGCCTTTACGGTGCCCACCGTGTTTTCCACGCCATTGTGTGCGGCATTTTGGGCCACGGCCTCCAGGGCCGGGCCCGAGGCGTCCAGGCAGAGGACCTCGGCGGCTCCGGCCTTGGCCGCGGCCACGCCCAGGGCTCCGGCATAGGAAAAGGCGTCCAGCACCCGCTTTCCGGCCACCAGCGGGAGCAGGCCCGCCCGGTTGGCGCGCATGTCGAAATACCAGCCGGTCTTCTGGCCCCCGGCCAGATGCACCAGGAAACGCGCGCCGTTCTCCTCGATCTCCACGCATTCCGGGACCTCGCCCGCAGCCACCTCGACCTCCCGGGGCAATCCTTCCAGTTCCCGGGAGCGCGAGTCGTTCTTGAGCAGGATGCCTGCGGGCGCCAGTTCGGCCTGGAGGCTTTCCAGGATGAGCCCGCGCACCCGCTCCATGCCCGCGCTCAACAGCTGCACCGAAAGCACGTCCCCGAAGCGGTCTACCATGAGGCCGGGCAGGAAGTCGGATTCGCTGAACACCAGGCGGTAGAACGGNNATTGAGCCGGTCCCCGGCATCGCGGCTCACCAGCCGTCCGGCAATGAGCGCGCCGGGGTGGATGGTGGCCAGGCCCAGGGGCCGCCCGCCCGCGGCCTCCACCCGGGCGCATTCCCCGGGTTCAAAGGTCTTGAGCGGCGTCTTGGCCGTGTCCACCTCGTTGCTGAAGATCCAGAGATGGCCTTCGCGCAACCTCCGGTCCTCGTTCTTTTTCAGCACCAATGACTTCATGGTTGTTCCTTTTCACCCTCGCGTCCCGGTCCAGGCGCACAGCGGCTGGGCCGGGACGCCGATTNNGGGCGGGGTTCGGGGCTGCGGCCCCGATTATATTTTTCCGAGCGCCAGCAGGCGCTGGCCGTACACGGCCTGGCCCAGGGAGATGCAGCCGTCGTTGGGCGGGACCTGGGTGTGGACCAGGGGGGTGAGGCCGCGTTTGGCCAGGGCCCGAGGCAGTTCCTTGGCCAGGGTCAGGTT
Organism: Desulfovibrio sp. UBA4079; assembly: GCA_002382645.1. Classification (GTDB taxonomy): domain Bacteria; phylum Desulfobacterota; class Desulfovibrionia; order Desulfovibrionales; family Desulfovibrionaceae; genus Aminidesulfovibrio. Next base: position 45,916 of record DFYP01000074.1, read on the forward strand.
CTGCATGACCCCGCCGGACAGGGCCACATGGTCGATGTCCAGGACCACGGCAAAGGCCTCGGCCAGGTCGGCCAGGCCCTGGATCAGGCCCAGGTGGAAGCGCCGGGCGATGGCGGAAACGGGCACCCCCTGGCGCAGGTCGTCCAGGGCATGGCCGAACAGGACCAGGGTCTCCAGCACGGCCGGATCGCTGCCCGGGCGCAGCGGGCAGGGGTAGGGCCGGGTCTCACTCATGTCCTGGGCCTTTTCCAGGAGAATGGCGGCCTGACCCTCGTAGCTGATGGCCGGGCAGAGCCCCAGAAGGGCCGAAACCCCGTCGAACAGGCGGCCGCAGCTCGTGGTGGTGGGGCAGTTGATGCCGCGCTCCAGGACCTGGGGCAGGAAATCGCTGGCCTGGGCGAAGCGGCCGCGCCAGGGCCACCAGTCTTCGGGCTCGCGCTGGCCCAGCTCCCAGAGCAGGGACTGGGCGATGCGCCAGGGCTCGCGCACCGCGGCCTCGCCGCCGGGCAGGCGGAAGGGCGAGAAATGGGCCAGGCGCTGGTGCTCCAGGCTCTCCGGGTCCACGAACAGGCATTCTCCGCCCCAGATGGTCTTGTCCAGGCCAAAGCCCGTGCCGTCCAGGGCCAGGCCCAGGGCTGCTTCCTCGTGCCGGTTTTCGGCCAGCACGGCGTGGATGTGGGCGAAGTGGTGCTGGAGCGCGGCCTTGGGAATGCCGCGTTCCGCGGCCAGTTCCGTGGCCAGGGGCGTGGTCAGGTAGTCCGGGTGCAGGTCGTGGACAATGATTTCCGGCCGCACCTGGAGCACGTCCTCGAGATGGGCCAGGACCTCGCGGTGGAAGGCCAGGGTCTCCAGGTTCTCCATGTTGCCGATGTGCTGGCTCACGAAGGCCGCCGGGCCCTTGGTCAGGCATAGGCTGCACTTGAGTTCCGGGCCCAGGCCCAGGGCCGTGGGGCCGTCCTGGGGCAGGAACACGGGCGCGGGCGTGAAGCCGCGGGCCCGGCGCAGGAACAGCGGCTGGTGGGACGCGGGATGCACGCGCAGCACCGAGTCGTCGGTGCGCACCAGGATGTCGCGGTCGTGGAGCAGGAAGACGTCGGCGATGTGGCCCAGGCGGCGCAGGGCCTCGCGGTTGCCCAGGCAGATGGGCTCGGAGGAGCGGTTGCCCGAGGTCATGACCAGGGCCGGGACGCGGCCCGGGCCAAAGGCCTCGGCGCAGCGCCGCAGGAGCACGTGGTGCAGGGGCGTGTAGGGCAGCATGAGGCCCACGAAGTCCGTGTCCGGGGCGATGTCCGGGGAAAGGGCCGCGTCCGGGCCCTTGGCCAGGAGCACGATGGGCCGCTCCACACCCGAGAGGATTTCGGCCTCGGCCGGGGAAACCCGGGCCAGGAGCCGGACCGTGTCCAGGTCCGGGACCATGACCGCCAGGGGCTTGGCCGGGCGCTCCTTGCGGCGGCGCAGCTCGGCCGTGGCCCGGGCGTCGGAGGCGTCGCAGGAGAGGTGGAACCCGCCCAGGCCCTTGATGGCCGCGAGGCGTCCGGCCGCCAGCTCCTGGGCCAGGCGGCGCAGGGCCTCGGGACCTTCGGCCAGGCGCGTCCCCTCGCGGTCCGTGAGCCAGACCCTGGGCCCGCAGACCGGGCAGGCGTTGGGCTGGGCGTGGAACCGGCGGTCGGCCGGGTCGTGGTACTCGCGCTCGCAGTCCGGGCACATGGGGAAGCAGGCCATGGAGGTCACGGGCCGGTCGTAGGGGATGGACCGGGTGATGGTCCAGCGCGGGCCGCAGTTGGTGCAGTTGGTGAAGGGATACTCGAAGCGCCGGTTGGCCGGGTCATTCATGTCCGCCAGGCAGTCCGGGCAGGTGGCCGCGTCCGGGCTGATGAGCACGTTGTGGCCCTGGCCCGGCGCGCTTTCCAGGATGGCGAAGGCGGCCTCGTCCGGGACCAGGGGCAGGTCCTCGGCCGTGAGGGTCACGATGCGGGCCAGGGGCGGCAGCTTGTGGCGCAGGTCCAGGACAAAGGACTCCAGGGCCTCGTAAGGCCCCTGGACCTCCACGGCCACGCCGAGCGGCGTGTTGCGCACGAGTCCTGTGAGGGAATGGGTGGCGGCCAAGCGGAAGACGAAGGGCCGGAAGCCCACGCCCTGGACCTGGCCGCTGACAATGAAACGCTGGCGGAGGATGCTCATGGCAGGCCCAGCAATAGCCTCGGGACCGGGCCGTGGCAAGGAGCAATCAGCGTCCCAGGAGGCTCTTGATCCGGCCGCGCACCAGGCGCAGGGGCCGGAACACGATGGGCTCCAGGGGATCGGGCAGGAGAAAGCCCGCGGCCTCAAAGGCCTGGGGCTGGTCCAGGGGGAAGCGCAGGTTGGCCGGGTCTGCGCCGGGCAGGTTCCTGCGGCGACACTCGTCCCAGAGCGGGACCTGCTGCGGGCCCAGGCCCAGGAGCCCGTAGATCGCCGTGTCCAGGGCCACGGGGTCGGCCGAGGCGGCCAGAAGATGCAGGGCAAAGGGATCGCCCTTGATGGGGCCGGTGCGGTGCATGGCCAGCCGCGCGTCCAGCAGGGTGAGCACCGGCGGCAGGGCGGCCATGACCTCCACGATGAGCCGTGAAAAATGATCGGCCGTGTCGCCGAGGATCGCGTGGGCCAGGGCCTTGCGGAAGCCGCTGACGCAGCCGAACAGGTTCTTCACCGCGGCCGTGACCCGCATCTGGCCGTGGGCCTTGAGCCGGGGCAGGTTGAGGATCAGGTCGTGGTCCAGGGCGTCCTGGGACAGGCCGATGCGGCCGCCGAAGGACAGGGCCAGGGGCCGGGGGTGCTTCAGGGAGCGCACGGCCAGGCCCAGGGGCTTGAGGGCCCGGTCCAGGCCCGCGCTGCGGGCCACCTGGGCGGCCGTGCCGAATGCCGGGGAATCGGCCACGGTCACGCGCAGGCCCAGGTCCAGGAGCGCGGCGCACACGGCCCGCACACACTCCGGGTCGGTGCAGGACAGGCCCGGATTGCGCGGGGCCACCAGGTTGGGTTTGACCAGGACGCGGGCTCCGGCAGGGGGCAGGGGCAGGGCCTGGAGCAGACGGCGGACCTCGGGGTCCGGCGCTGCCGGGGGCGGCCCGGCGCGCAGCAGAAACACGTCCAGGGGCATGGTCAGGCCGGTTTCTTGGGCTGGGCAGGCTTGGCCTGGGGCTTGGCCGGAGCGGCCTGCCTGGCCTGGGCTTGCTGCGCGGGCTTGGCCTGCGGGGCGGCGGGCTTGTTCGCGGCAGGCTGCGCTGCCTTGGCCGGGGCGGGCTGGGCAGGCTTGGCCTGGGGCT
>DFYP01000166.1 GCA_002382645.1 Desulfovibrio sp. UBA4079
CCCACCACGGCGTGGCCGCGGGCCGCCAGCTGCACGCGGATCTGGTGGGTGCGGCCGGTGAGCAGGCGCACGGCCAGCAGGGTTTCGGACGGGCCCGCGAGCAGGGGCGTCACCCGGGCCAGGGCGACCTTGCCGCCGCCGGTGTGCACACGCTCGCGGCCCTTGCCCCCGCGCTTTTCCAGGCGGTCTTCCAGAAGCGTCTCCCCGGTGTCCGGCCAGGAGCCGCGGACCCAGGCCAGGTAGGTCTTGCGCGCCGCGCCTTCCCGGAAGGCCGCGGTGAGGCGGCGCAGGGCCGCGTGGGTCTTGGCCGCCAGGAGCAGGCCCGAGGTGTCCCGGTCCAGGCGGTGGACCAGGGCCGGGGGAAAGGGCGCGTCCGCGCAGCGGGCCTTGAGCCGGGCGTCCACGGAATCGGTGTGGCCCGTGCCCGCGTGGGCGGCCAGGCCCGCGGGCTTGGCCACAACGATGACCTCGGCGTCCTCGAAGAGCACGGTGAGTTCCCCGGCCACCGCGGGAGCGGCCTTGGCCTCGCCCGGGTCCAGGGGCGGCACGCGCACGGTCTGCCCGGCTTCCAGGCGGTCAAAGGGCTTGCGGCGTCCTCCGTCCACCCGCACCTGGCCGGTGCGGATGCAGCGCATGAGGGCCGAGCGGGGCACGCCGCGATGCAGGCGGCGCTCGAGGAACTGGAGGAGCTTCTGGCCGGCCTCGGCCGGGCTCACCTCCAGGTGCAGGACTTCGGCCACGAGGCCTTCAGCCCATGAACTGGGGCAGCCAGAGGACCAGGTCCGGGAAGATCAGGAGCAGGGCCACGCAGACCACGTAGGAGATCATGAACCAGGACACGCCGACGAACACCTGGGACATGGGCACGTCCTGGGCCATGGAGGAGACGATGAAGGTGCTCACGCCCACGGGCGGGGTCACCGCGCCCATGGTGGTGATGACCGTGATGGCCACCCCGAACCAGATGGGGTCGTAGCCCATGGCCATGACCGCGGGATAGAAGATGGGGATGGTCACGATGAGCAGGGCCAGGGCGTCCATGATCATGCCGCCGATGACGTACACGCCGAAGATGAGCCAGAGGAGCAGGGCCGGGGGCAGGCCGCTGGTCCCGGCCAGTTCGGCCACGGCGTAGGGCAGCCGGCTCATGGCCAGGAAGCGGCCGAAGATCACCGCGCCGGCGATGATGACCATGATCATGCAGGAGACCTTGAGGGTGTCGGCCACGGCCATGCGGAACTTGTTCCAGGACAGGCGGCCGCTGAACAGGCTCAGGAGCAGGGAGATGGCCGAGCCAGCGGCCCCGGCCTCGGTGGGCGTGAAGATCCCGGCGAAGAGCCCGCCCATGACCAGGCCGAAGAGCACGATCATCTCCAGGGAGCCCGGCAGGCTGCGCAGGCGCTGGGAGAGAGTGGCCCGGGGGCCGGCCGGGCCCCACTGGGGCCGGAAGTGGCAGAGCAGGACCACGGTGAGGAGCATGAGGAGCATGAGCAGGAGGCCGGGGATCACGCTGGCCCAGAAGAGCTTGCCGATGGATTGGCTGGTCTGGAGCCCGTAGATGATGAGCACCACGCTGGGCGGGATGACCACCCCCAGGGTGGAGCCCGCGGCCACCGAGCCGGTGGAGAGGATGGGGTGGTACTTGTACTTGCGCATCTGGGGCAGGGCCACGGTGCTCATGGTGGCGGCGGTGGCCGTGTTCGAGCCGCAGATGGCCGCGAATCCGGCGCAGGCCAGGACCGTGGCCATGGCCAGCCCGCCGCGGATGTGCCCCATCCAGGCGTTGGCCGAGCTGTACAGGCGCTCGTTGACCCCGGAGTAGAAGCAGATCTGGCCCATGAGGATGAACAGGGGGATGACCGTCAGGCCGTAGGACGAGAAGATGTTCCAGAACTCGGTGCCGAGCATGCCCAGGGCGGGCTTGAGGCCGTTGAGGCAGACCACCCCGAGGAAGCCCACCAGGCCCATGGCCACGCCCACCGGGATGTGGGTCAGCAGCAGGAGCAGGACCAGGACGGCGATGCCCGAGAGGGCCAGGGACAGCGGCTCCATGTTCAGACCTTCACCTTGCCGCTGAGGATCTTCAGGAAGTCCGTGAACATGGAGAAGCCCAGGAGCAGGCAGCCCAGGGCCACGGCGAAGACCACGGGGTGGTAGGGGATGATCAGGGTCTCGGAGAGTTCGCCGGTGCGTTCCAGGTAGAGCCCCCAGCTGAAGGTCTCCTCGGCCACCACGAGGAACAGCAGGCTGGAGGCCAGGGTGGCCGCCAGGGAGCAGGTCCTGCGCAGGATCTTCGGCAGGCGTCCGGCCAGGATGCCCACCGAGATGTGGGTCTTGTGGATCTGGGTGTAGGACAGGGAGAAGGCCGCCAGCACGGCCCCGGCAAAGCCGATGAGCTCGTAGGCCCCGGGCACCGGGACCCAGACCGCGCGCAGCACGATGTTGGCGCAGGACAGGGCCATCATGGCCACCAGGGCCAGGCCCCCGACCCAGCCCAGGGCCTGCGCCAGCTTGGTGTTCCAGGCGTCCAGCCGGTCGATGAGGGTCTGCATGGCTCGGGCGTTCCCGGGGCTACTTGCCGTACTTGGTCTCGTGCTCGGCCTTGAGCTTGGCCAGGTCCTCCAGGATGGTCTCGGCCGGGAGCCCGGCCGCCTTGGCCTGGGTCTTCCACTCCTCCAGGAGCGGGGCCGTCTGGGCCTGGATCTGGGCCAGCGTGGCGTCGGGAAGCTCGATGACCTCGATGGCGTACTTCTCCTTGGACCAGGCCAGGGACTCCTGCACGTGGCCGTCCATGTACGTGCCGGTCCACTCGGACTGCTCGCGGGACAGGCCGTCCAGGACCTGCTGCACGTCCGCGGGCAGGGACTTCCACTTGGCCATGTTCATGACCACGGCGAAGGGATAGACCGGCAGGTCGGTGATGGTCTCGTAGCGGCAGGACTCCGCGAAGTTGAAGTCCTTGAGCACCTCCAGGGAGGAGAGCAGGCCCTTGACCAGGCCCTTCTGGAGGGCCTCCGGGGCCTGGGACATGGGCATGGACACCGGGGTGGCGCCCAGGGCCCCCAGGGCCTTGGCGGCCGTGCCCGAGGCCCGCAGCTCCAGGCCCTTCAGGTCGTCCAGGCCGCGCACCGGCACGCTGCTCATGATGTTCGAGGGCGCCGAGGTGAACATGGTCAGGACCTTCACGTCCTTGAACTCGGCGGGCTTGTACTTCTGGAAGAGGTCGAACAGGGTCAGGCTGGCCACGGTGGCGGAGGTGAAGCCCAGGGGCTGCTCCACCGCGGTGGTCATGGGGAACACGCCGGGCTGGTAGGACATGGACAGGCAGCCGATGTCGGCCTGGCCGTCCTGCACGCCCTTGAACATGTTCTTGGCCTCCAGGAGCGTGCCGCCGGGGTAGGTTTCCACCACGACCTTGCCGCCCGTGCGCTTCTCCACCTCGGCCTTCCAGCGCTCCATCTGGATGCAGGGGAAGGTCGAGGCCGGGGGGAAGTTGGCGTAGGACAGCTTGATTACGGCCGCGGCCGCGGACTGCTTGCCCTGCTCCTTGGACTGGTCCTGGCCGCAGGCGGCCAGCAGGGCGCAGCACAGCAGCAGAACGGTCAGCAGCGTGGTCTTCCTGGACATGGCGGTTCCTCCCTTGCGGCGCGTTATTTCTGGATGGCTCCCGTGTTCAGCTCGTAGCCCATGAAGACCGTCTTGCGGTTCTCCAGGCCCATGGAGCCGGGATAGGTGTTCACCAGGACGCAGAGGTCCTGCTTGCCGTTGTTGTCCGGGTCGGCGATCTGGAAGGCCACCACGGTGCCCTTGATGCGCCGGGTCTTCCAGGCCAGGTTCAGGCCCACGCCGTCCCAGAACAGGCCGTGCAGCTCGCCCTGGGTGAAGGTGCGGAAGCGGCCGAAGATCTGGGCCGCCACCGAGATGTCCTTGTTCACCAGGAGCTCGTACTTGCCCTTGGCCGAGAAGGCCGTGATCTTCATGGGCATGGGGATGTAGTAGTTGGGCGTGATGAAGTCCGCGCTGCCGCCGGTCATGCCGGGCAGGCCGCTGCTGAAGCTCAGGTCGATGGCCGAGCTGTTGTAGCTCTCGTCGGTGGAGGACTGGATGTCCAGGTTCTGGGTGTAGACCTTCAGGTGGTTGGAGTCGTCCAGGAGCACGATCTTGAAGCCGCCCGCGTCGGGCAGGAAGCAGAAGTTGTAGACGTTGGCGAACTCCGGCAGGTTGATGCGCTTGCCTTCCTGGACCTTGGAGCCGTTCACGCTGTACTCGTACACGTCGCGGGAGTCGAAGAGGTAGTTCATGCCCTTCTTCTGGCCGATGAGCGTGGGCGAGTAGGTCGGGGGCGTGGCCACCACCGAGAGGAAGAGGCGCACGCCGTCCACCAACTTCTGGAACTTGCGTCCCTTGAAGCTGAAGATCATGGAGTAGGGCTGCTCGTCGCGGTAGGCCCCGACCACCAGGTCCTGGGCGCCGTCGCCGTCCACGTCCGCGGCCCCCAGGAAGAGCAGCTCGTGCTTCTGGGAGAAGCGCATCTCATCCAGGGGGGTCAGGCGGCCGTCCTTGTAGGTGTAGGCGTAGAGGCCGTGCTGGCCGAGGATGAAGACCTCCTGGCGGCCGTCGCCGTCGCCGTCGGCCACGGCCATTCCCCGGGAGGGGAAGCCCAGGTTCTGGCTGCGCCACTGGCCCGGGGTCTCGGCACCGCCCTCGTAGCGGAACTGCGGGTTCACCGCGGTCATGGGGTCATTGGGATTGACGCCCTCGGCCATGAGGAAGGAGGGGTTGGAGGGCGCATCGGCCCGGGACGCGGCGGCCTGTTGCTGGACCGGCGTGGATTGGGCGCCGAACAGCTCGGCCACCTGCTGCTTGGCCAGTTCGTCCAGACCGGGCACGAGCCCGTCCAGGGGCATGGTCTTGCTCACGGACTTGCCCTGGCCGTGCATGTCCTGGCGCTGGAGCTCCAGGGTGGCCTGGTCGCCCAGGACGCTCACCGAACCCCAGAACAGGTAGTCCGCGCTCACCCGGGTGAGCAGGGACTGGGCCTGGGAGCCGCTGGTGGGCGGGGTGACGCCCAGGGCGGCCTGGGCGTCCTTGGACACGGGTTCGAACTTGCCCGGGGTGGTCAGGCGGGAGGAGAGCATGGACTGCACAGCCGGGCCAAGGTAGAGGAATTTATCCGGGCCGTTGACCTTGAAGGGGAACACGGCGTAGGTCTTGGTCCCCTGGGCCAGGGCCGAGCCTGCCAGGACCAGGACCAGGATCAGGGCCATGGATATATTCTTCAATTGTTTCATCGGATTCCTCCAGTAGGGAAGATGCGGGCCGGATGGCGTGCGCGAGGCGGCACTGTACCAGGGTCGCGCGGGGTCTGTAAAGCAAGGACGGGACGTGGGGCATTCGCTGCGGAGTTTCCGGCTGGTGGGCCGCCTGGGCGAGGCCGCGGGCATCGAGGCCCTGCTGGCGGCCCAGGGGTTTGTCTGCGAGCCCGAGCCGTTCTGGCCCCTGGCCCGGCGGCTGCTCTCCGGGCCGGGAGCCCTGGGCGGGGCCCTGGCCGCGCGCTTCGGCCGGATCTACATCCAGGACCGCTCCTCCATGCTGCCGCCGCTCCTGCTGGACCCGCCGCCCGGGGCCACGGTGCTGGACATGTGCGCCAGCCCCGGGAGCAAGACCGGGCTGCTCTCCCATCTGGTGGGGCCGGAGGGATTCGTCCTGGCCGTGGAGGCCTCGGCCGACCGGCTGGGCACCCTGCGGGCCAATTTGCGGCGCACCCAGGCGGCCAACGCGGCCACGGCCGGGCTGTCCTCGGAGCGCCTGCCCCTGGCCGAGGGCTCCTTCGACTACATCCTTCTGGATCCGCCGTGCAGCGGCTGGGGCACGGCCGAGCGCAACCCCCGGGTGCTCAGCCTGTGGACCGGCGGGAAAACCGCGCCCCTGGTGCGGCTCCAGCGCATTCTGCTGGAAAAGGCGGCTCAGCTGCTGGCTCCAGGCGGACGGCTGCTCTATTCCACCTGCACCACCAACGTGGAGGAGAATGAGGCCCAGGCCGCCTGGGCCCTGGAGCATCTGCCCCTGGAGCCCGCGGCGCTCAAGCCGCCTCCGGGATTCCTCTTCGAGGAGCCGCGGCTCGGGCTCGCGGGCGCGCTGCGCGTGGCCGAGGATTCGCCG
>DFYP01000054.1 GCA_002382645.1 Desulfovibrio sp. UBA4079
CGCGCATGGCCGAGGCCGCGCGCCAGGGCCGCGACGAGGGGGCCGCCCCCGGCGCCAGGGGGCCGCTGCTCCTGGGCGTCACCGTGCTCACGAGTATGGACGACGCGGACCTGCCTCTGCCGTTTCCGGGCGGGGCCCAGGCCCTGGCCCTGGAGCTTGCCCGTCGCGGCCGGGCATATTATCTGGATGGTGTGGTCTGCTCCGGCCAAGAGGCGGCGGCGGTCAAGGCGGCCTGCGGCCGCGACTTCCTCTGCCTGACCCCGGGCATCCGCCCGGCGGGCGGAGACGACGACCAGCGGCGCACCGTGACCCCGGCCGAGGCCGTGGCCGCGGGCGCGGACTACCTGGTGGTGGGCCGTCCCGTGACCCGCGCCGCCGACCCCCGGGCCGCGGCCCTGGCCCTGCTGGACCAGATGGCCGCGCCGCGCTGATGGACCGGGAACCCAAGGAGAGGCCATGACCCACGAGATCGCCCAGAAGTTTTTGGCCGAACTGCCGGGCATCCGCAACGACCTGCCTTTTTCCCCGGTGCTCCTCCAGAAGCTCTTCATGCAGACCGGCGAGGGGGCCATGTCCTCCATGCACGAGATCGCCGAGACCATCGCCAAGGACCAGGGCCTCACGGCCAAGCTCCTGGCCGTGGCCAATTCGGCGTTCTACGGCCTGCAGGCCCAGGTGACCACGGTGCAGCGCGCGGCCACGGTCCTGGGCCTGCGCGAGATCCGCAACATCGTCCTGGCCGTGGGCATCCGGGCCCTGGGCCGCAAGCGCCCGGTGTCCAAGGACTTCGACCTGGACGGCTACTGGCGGCACCAGTTCCACGTGGCCATGGCCGCCCGCGATCTGGCCCGCCGCGTGGGCGGTCTGGACGCGGACCTGCTGTTCACCGCGGGCCTGCTCCACGACCTGGGCAAGCTCATCGTGGCCATGTTCCGGCCCGAGGTCCTGGCGGCCATCCGCGCCCTGGCCGAGTCCAAGCACCTGCCCGACGCCCTGGCCGAGAACGAGTACTGGGGCGTGGAGCACGGAGTCATCGGGGCCCTGGTCCTGGGCTCCTGGGATCTGCCCCCGGAGATCGTGGAGCCGGTGAACTGGCACCACGCCCCGGAACTGGCCCCGGTCTCGGGCCGCGAGGTCCTGGTCCTGGCCCTGGCCGACGCCCTGGTGCACGAGGCCGCCGACCCCGAGAGCCCCTGCGCCGCGCCCGCGCCCGGCCTGGCCGAGTCCCTGGGCCTGCCCCTGGAGGATATCCGCTTCGTGGCCGCGAACATCCTGGCCGACGAGTCCGTGGACCAGTTCGTCAGCAACCTGGTCTAGAGGTCGTAAGCGCCCGTGCCCTGTCTCTGGAAACCGCGCAGCGAGGAAACGCCGCCGGCCTCGGTGGCCGACCTGGCCGAGTCCCTGGGCGTCTCGGCCCTGACCGCGGGGATCCTCTGGACCCGCGGCCTGCGCGACGTGGCCGAGATGGATCGCTTCCTTTCGCCCGGCCTGCGCCATCTGGCCGATCCCGCCGCCATCCCCGGCCTGCAGCAGGCCGCCCAGACCCTGGCCCAGGCCCTGACCGAGGGCCGCAAGCCCGCCATCTGGGGCGACTACGACGTGGACGGGATCACCTCCACGGCGCTCATGAGCGAGTTTCTCGGATTGCGCGGGTTTCCGGCGCGCACCTACCTGCCCAACCGGCTCAAGGAGGGCTACGGCCTGAACCCCGCCGGGGTGGCCACCCTGGCCGACGAGGGCGTGGGCGTGCTGCTCACCGTGGACTGCGGGGTCTCGGACTTCGAGGCCGTGGCCGCGGCCCGCGAGCGCGGCCTCGTGGTGGTGGTCTCGGACCATCACCTGCCCGGCGAGACCCTGCCCGGGGCCCAGGCCGTGTGCAATCCGCGCCTGGACGGGGCCAACGCCTGCCTGGACCTGGCCGGAGTGGGCGTGGCCTTCATGCTGGCCGTGGCCCTGAACCGGCTTTTGCCCGGCGAGCAGCTGGACATGCGCCGCTTCCTGGACCTGGTGGCCCTGGGCACCGTGGCCGACGTGGTGCCGCTCACGGGCCAGAACCGCATCCTGGTGAAGAACGGGCTGCTGCTCATCAAGGAGGCCAAGCGGCCGGGCATCGCGGCCCTCAAGATGGTCAGCGGCTATGACCGCTTCGCCGAGCTGGGGGCCGGACACATCGGCTTCGGCCTGGCCCCGCGGATCAACGCCGCGGGACGCCTGGGCGATCCGGACAAGGCCCTGCGCCTGCTCCTGGCCCCGGACGAGGCCACGGCCAAGCCCCTGGCCCTGGAGTTGAACACGCTCAACAGCGAGCGCCGCCGCGAGGAGGACGTGATCCAGGAGCAGGCCCAGGCGCAGGCCCGGGAACTCCTGGCCGCCGACCCCGGGCTGCGCGGGCTGACCCTGTTCGCCCCGCACTGGCATCCCGGGGTCATCGGCATCGTGGCCTCGCGGGTGGTGGAGGAGTTCTACCGGCCCACCCTGATCCTCTGCCAGGAAGGGGAGCGGCTCAAGGGCTCGGGCCGGAGCATCGACGAGTTCGACCTGCACGCCGGGCTGGTCTCCATGGCCGACCTGCTCCTGGGTTTCGGCGGCCACCGCCAGGCTGCCGGGCTGTCCCTGGCCCCGGAGAACCTGGAGACCCTGCGCCGCCGCTTCCACCAGGCCGTGCTCGCCCAGGTGGGCGAGCGCGAGCTGCGGCCCGTGCTCAAGCTGGACCGCGAGCTGGGCTTTGCCGAGATCAGCAACGTGCTGTTGAAGGAACTGGAGCTGTTGCAGCCCTACGGCGTGGGCAATCCCGAGCCCGTGTTCCAGTCCCCGCCGGTCATCGTCAAGGACCGCCGGGTGTTCGGCAAGGACCACGTGAAGCTCACCCTGGCCGACCCCGAGGCCCGGGCGACCATCGCGGGCAAGGCCTGGCGCCAAGCCGCCAACCTCTCTCCGGCCGTGGTCGGCAAGACCATGCGCTTCGCCTACACCCCGCGCATCGACGACTGGGACGGGGTGCCGCGCATCGAGCTGAACATCCGCGACTGGTGCGGCTAGCCCGCCGCCTCTTTGGCCTCGGCCGCGTGGTAGCTGGAGCGCACCAGGGGCGCGCAGAACATGTGCCGCACGCCCAGGCTCTTCCCGTATTCCGCCAGCGTTGCGAACTCGTCCGGATGGACCCAGCGGGCCACCTCGGGGTGCTTGCGGCTGGGCCGCATGTACTGGCCAACGGTGACGATGGCGCAGCCGATGTCCGCCAGGTCCCGCAGCACGGCCCGCACGTCGTCCATCTCTTCGCCCAGGCCGAGCATGAGCCCGCTCTTGGTGGGGATGGCCGGGGCGATCCCGCGGGCGCGGCGCAGGAGTTCCAGGCTTTGCGCGTAGTCGGCCTGGGGCCGGATGCGGGAGTAGAGCCCGGGCACGGTCTCCAGGTTGTGGTTGAGCACGTCGGGTTGTGCGTCGAGCACGGCGCGGAGCGCGGCCTCGTCGCCCTGGAAATCCGGGATGAGCACCTCCACCCCGCAGCCCGGGTTGCCCTCCCGGATGGCCCGGATCACGGCCGCGAAGTGGGCGGCCCCGCCGTCGGGCAGGTCGTCGCGGGTCACGGAGGTGACCACGGCGTAGGCCAGGCCCAGCCGGGCCACGGCCTCGGCCACGCGGCGCGGCTCGTCCGGGTCCACGGCCGCGGGTGTGCCGGGCGTGATGTTGCAGAAGGCGCAGTTGCGCGTGCACACCGGGCCCAGGACCAGGAACGTGGCCACGCGGCGGGAGTAGCACTCCCACTTGTTCGGGCACTTGGCCCCGGAACAGACCGTGTGCAGGCGGAGGTCCCGGGTCAGGGCCTCGGTGGCCGCGAAATTGGCGTCACGCGGCAGGCTGACGCGCAGCCAGGGCGGAATCCGGGAAGAGTTCCCGGAAGTGTCCTGCGAGTGCATCCTTCACGTCCTTCATGGGAATGTCGCGGCCGGTCTCCAGGCTGAGCGAGGTGGGCCTCGCCCCGGCCAGGCCGCAGAGCGTGATGAGGTCGAACAGGGCCAAGTCGCGGGCCACGTTCAGGGCCAGGCCGTGGAACGTGACCCAGTGGCGCACGCCGATGCCCATGGAGCAGATCTTCCTCTCGCCCACCCAGGCCCCGGGGCGGCCCGCGATGCGCGCCGCGGCCACGCCGAAATCCCGGCAGGTGCGGATCACGGCCTCCTCCATGTCCTCGAAGAACCGGCGGATGCCGCCGGGCCTGCGCTCGATGCGGAACACCGGATAGCCCACCAACTGGCCCGGGAAGTGGCAGGTGATGTTGCCGCCGCGGGCCGTCTGGCACAGGTCGATGCCCTGGGCCCGCAGGAGGGCCTCGGGTGCGTGCAGATTCTCCAGCCCGCCCTGGCGGCCCAGGGTGATCACGGGCGGGTGCTCCAGGAGATAGAGGGTGTTGTCCTCGCGGCCCTGGCGCACGGCCTCCAGGGTTTCCAATTGCAGGGCCTCGGCCTGGGCGTGGCCCACCAATCCGAGATCGATGGTCCTCACGGCCGTTTTCCCGGCGCGGCCAGGTCCAGGATCACGGCCCCGGACTTGCGGTCGCGCTCCGGCTTGTCCGGGAATTCCGCGTGCAGGGCGTGGCCCGGGACGAGGCCCCGGGACCCGGCCGGGAAGCGCAGCAGGGTCAGGCCCTGGGCCGAGCAGGCGTACTGGCCGCGGTGGTTCTCGGGCAGGTCGAAGGCCTC
>DFYP01000038.1 GCA_002382645.1 Desulfovibrio sp. UBA4079
CCCGGGGCAAGGGCTTCGAGTATCCGCTTTATGGCCCGCCGCCCGAGCTGGCCGAGGCCGAGGCCCCGGGGCTTCTGCCGGCCTGGCCCGGGGCCGCGCCGGAGCATTCCGGCTCCGCCGCGGGCACCCTGGCCGGACGCGGCCTGGAGATCGCCTGGGCCCGCGATCCCCTGGACGTGGCCTACGTCCAGATGGAGGGGGCGGGACGGCTGCGCCTGCCCGACGGCCACGTGTGCACGGCTCAGTATGCGGCCAGCAACGGCCGCAACTTCCGGTCCCTGAGCGAGATACTCTGCGAGCGCGGCCTGCTGCCGCCCGAGCGCCGGAGCCGCCGGGAGGTGCGCCGCTTTTTCCGGGAGAATCCCCAACTGGCCGCCGAGCTCCTGGCCGAGAACCGGCGCTTCGTCTTCTTCCGCCTGGACGACGGCCCGCCCCTGGGGGCGCTCAACCGGCCATTGACGCCGCTCGTCACTGTGGCTACAGACCCGAGTCTCCTGCCGCTGGGTTCGGTGCTCGTGCTGGACGCCGAGATTCCCGGGCCCCCGGGCCAGGGGATGCGGCGCATCCGGGGGCCGGTCCTGGCCCAGGACGTGGGCGCGGCCATCCGGGGCCCCCGCCTGGACCTCTACATGGGCGTGGGTTCCGCGGCCGAGGACGCGGCCGAGCGGGTCAAGACCCAGGTTTCGGCCTACCTGCTCCTGAGCAAGAACGTCACCACGGCTGCGCGCTGAGTCCGCCGGGTCCCGGGCGCGGCTTGGCAGAATCCGCGCCAGGGGCTATGACCGGAGCACGCCGCGCGGGCCGCAACCCGCGCGGCGGACAATATCTGCATCCTGACGAGGAGAAGCACATGGCCCGCTACGAGACGGTCATCGGACTGGAGGTCCACGCCCAGCTGCGCACGGCCTCCAAGATATTCTGCTCCTGTTCCACGGCCTTTGGCGACGACCCCAACGCCAACGTCTGCGCGGTCTGCTCGGGCATGCCCGGGGTGCTTCCGGTGCTCAACGCCAAGGTCGTGGAGTTCGCGGCCAAGATGGGCCTGGCCGTGGACTGCCGGGTGAACCTGACCTCGGTCTTCGCGCGCAAGAACTACTTCTACCCGGACCTGCCCAAGGGCTACCAGATCTCCCAGTTCGAGCAGCCCATCTGCGAGCACGGCCACGTGGACATCGTGGTGGACGGGAACCCCAAGCGCGTGGGCATCACGCGCATCCACATGGAGGAGGACGCAGGCAAGAACATCCACTCCGCGGCCGAGAACGCCAGCTTCGTGGACCTGAACCGCACCGGCGTGCCGCTCATCGAGATCGTCAGCGAGCCGGACATGCGCAGCCCCGAGGAGGCCGTGGCCTATTTGAAGGCCCTGCGGAGCATCCTGGTCTATCTGGGCATCTGCGACGGCAACCTGGAGGAGGGCTCGTTCCGCTGCGACGCCAACGTCTCCA
The DNA here is from genome assembly GCA_002382645.1 of Desulfovibrio sp. UBA4079. Lineage (GTDB taxonomy): Bacteria > Desulfobacterota > Desulfovibrionia > Desulfovibrionales > Desulfovibrionaceae > Aminidesulfovibrio. Next base: position 1,449 of record DFYP01000038.1, read on the forward strand.
TCCGGCCCGTGGGCCAGGAGGCCTTCGGCACCCGGGCCGAGCTCAAGAACATGAACTCCTTCCGCCACGTGCACAAGGCCATCGAGTACGAGGTCTCCCGCCAGATCGCCCTGGTGGAGGACGGCGAGAAGGTCGTCCAGGAGACCCGGCTGTACGACGCCTCCAAGGGCACCACGCACTCCATGCGCGGCAAGGAGGAGGCCCACGACTACCGCTATTTCCCGGACCCGGACCTGGCGCCCGTGGTCATCACGGAAGCGCAGCTGGCCCAGTGGCGCACGGAGCTGCCCGAGCTGCCCGAGGCCCGCAAGGCCCGGTTCATGGAGCAGTACGGCCTGCCCGAATACGACGCGGCCCTGCTCATCGCCGAGCGCGAGGTGGCCGATTTCTATGAGGCCGCCGCGGCCGCCTGGAACGAGCCCAAGAAGCTCTCCAACTGGATGATGGGCGAGTTCCTGCGTGAGCTGAACCAGACCGGCGCGTCCGTGGCCGACTGCAAGATGACGCCCGCGTCCTTTGCCCGGCTCGTGCGCCTGGTGGAGGAGGGGAGCATCAGCGCCAAGAGCGGCAAGGACCTGTTCCAGGAACTCTTCCAGCAGGGCGGCGATCCCGAAGCCCTGGTCAAGGCCAAGGGCCTGGCCCAGATTTCGGACAGCGGCGCCCTGGAGGGCGTGGTGGACGCGATCATCGCGGCCAACCCCAAGGAGACCGAGGCCTATCGCGGCGGCAAGACCAAGCTCCTGGCCTTCTTCGTGGGCCAGGTCATGCGCCAGACCAAGGGCCAGGCCAACCCGGCCGTGGTCAACGAACTGCTCACCAGGAAACTTTCCAGCTGACGGAGCCGCAATGACCGAGCATATCCAGTTCTCCCCGGACAAGGACGCCCTGGTCCTGCTGGACCAGCGTCTTTTGCCCACCAAGGTGGAGTGGTTCGACTGCAAGGGCACCGAGGACATCTGCTTCGCCCTCAAGGTCATGGTGGTGCGCGGGGCCCCGGCCATCGGCGTGACCGCGGCCTACGGCTGCTACCTGGCGGCCCGCGAGACTCAGCGGGCCAAGGACGCGGACTGGCGCGCGGCCCTGGACAAGCGGCTCACGCTGATCCAGAACGCCCGGCCCACGGCCGTGAACCTGGCCTGGGCCGTGCGCGAGATGCGCCGGGTCTGGCAGGAGAGCGGGGCGGATTCCCTGGACGGGCTGGCCGGGATCTGGCTCGCGCGAGCCAAGGAAATCCACCTGGCCGACATCGAGATGTGCAAGGCCATGGGCCGCTTCGGCGGCGAGCTCATCGACGACGGCGACACGGTCATGACCCACTGCAACGCCGGAGCCCTGGCCACGGCCGGATACGGCACGGCCCTGGGCGTGATCCGCGGGGCCGTGGACGCGGGCAAGAAGATCCAGGTCATCGCCAACGAGACCCGGCCCTTTCTCCAGGGTGCGCGGCTCACGGCCTGGGAGCTCCATCGCGACGGCATCCCGGTGCGCGTGGCCTGCGACAACGCCTGCGCCCTGTTGATGAAGCGCGGCCTGGTCCAGAAGGTGGTGGTGGGCGCGGACCGCATCGCGGCCAACGGCGACGCCGTGAACAAGATCGGCACCTTCGGCGTGGCCCTTTTGGCCAAGCATTTCAACATCCCGTTCTACGTGGCCGCGCCGGTCTACACCATCGACCCGGACACGCCCACGGGCGACGCCGTGCCCATCGAGGACCGCACGTCCCGGGAGGTGACCCACGTGGGCGAGACCCAGGTGGTGCCGGACGGGGTTCCGGTGTACAATCTGGCCTTCGACCCCACCCCGGCGGAGCTCATCGCGGGCATCGTCACGGAGCGGGGCGTGCTGCGGCCGCCTTACGGCCCGGCCATCAAGAAACTGTTCGCCTGAACCGCGAATTGGAGCACATGCCGACCATCATCGCCCTCATCGGACGGCCCAACGTGGGCAAGTCCACGCTCTTCAACCGGCTCCTGCGCCGCAGCCGGGCCATTGTCCACGACCGGCCCGGGGTGACCCGCGACCGGATCTACGGCGAGGCCCACGAGGGCGAGACGCACTACACCCTGGTGGACACCGGGGGCATGCTCCTGGCGTCCGAGCCCCAGGGGCACGGCCTGGAACGGCCCATCCTGGAGCAGGCCCGCGAGGCCGTGGCCGAGGCCCAGGCCCTGGTCCTGGTGGTGGACGGCCGCGAGGGGCTCACGCCCCTGGACAAGGACGCCGTGGACATCGCCCGGCAGAGCAACAAGCCCGTGCTCCTGGTGGTCAACAAGGTCGATGGCTCCGAACAGGAGGCCATGGCCACGGCCGAGTTCCACGCCCTGGGCTTCGAGCTTCTGGCCGTGTCCGGGGCCCACGGCTATGGCCTGGACACCCTGCGCGCCCGGGTGGCCGATTTGGCCCGCGAGGTCGCGCCCCAGGCCGCGCCCGAAGCGGAGCAGGGCCCGGAACGCGGCCTGCGTCTGGCCCTGCTGGGACGGCCCAACGCGGGCAAGTCCTCCCTGGTGAACGCCGTGCTGCGCCAGAACCGGCTCATGGTCAGCGACATGCCGGGCACCACCCGGGACGCCGTGGACGTGACCTTCGAGGCCGGGGGCAAGCTCTACACCTTCGTGGACACGGCCGGGGTGCGCCGGCGGGCCAACATCGAGGACAGCCTGGAGCGCTTCACCGTGAGCCGGGCGCTGTCCAGCAGCAAGCGCGCGGACGTGACCCTGCTCGTGCTCGACGGCCAGGAGGGCCTCTCGCGCCAGGACAAGCGGCTCATCAGCTTCCTGGACGGCGAGAAGACCCCGTTCTGCGTGCTGGTGAACAAGATCGACCTCATCCCCAAGAACGACCTGCCCGCGCTGCGCAAGCACTTCCAGGACGCCCTGGTGCAGTGCCCGCACGTGCCCATCCTGTACACCTCCACCGTGACCCGGGCCGGACTGGGCGGGCTCCTGCCGCTGGTGGAGCGGCTCAAGAAGGAGTGCGCCCTGCGCGTGGGCACGGGGCAGCTCAACCGGGCCATGCGCGAGGCCATCGAGCGGCACCAGCCGCCCATGGTCCAGCGCCGCAGGGCCAAGTTCTACTACCTGACCCAGGCCGACGAGCCCGTGCCCACCTTCATTTTTTTCGTGAACAATCCCGAACTGATCAAGCAGGCCTACATCCGCTACCTGGAGAACTCCCTGCGCAAGATCTTCACCATCCGCATGGCCCCGCTGAACGTGGTCTTCCGGAGCAGCCACGAGAGGAAGGACGGGGACTAGAGCGGGTTGACTGACGGCCCGGGAGGAGATAGAGATTTCGACTCCGCCCGCCAGGGCGGTTCCGCGGAGAGGTGGCCGAGTGTGGCTGAAGGCGCTCGCCTGCTAAGCGGGTATACTGGCAAAACCGGTATCGAGGGTTCAAATCCCTCCCTCTCCGCCAGTTTTTGAAAGGGGTTGCGGTGTATTCCGTAACCCCTTTTTATGTCGAAAAGCGAGATGGCGCTGGCCGAATGTATTTTCAACCGGTATATGTTTAAGAAAAGAAGATGGAGTTGGCCAGACCTACCGCCCCCCCTCTAATTAGAGTGTTTTATTTGATTCATTATATTGCGTAATTCTGTTATGACTTCGGGAAAAAGGAACATTATAGCTCTATAGATCGTGCCATCTGGTAAAAATACTGATCCTTTTATCTTATTTAAATCACTCCACATTTTTAATTTTTTCTTTTCCCATTTTCTATTTTTATCCTGGCTATCTAATATATTTTTTCTAGAATAGGCATTTGAAGCAGCTGCAAAAAATAAAGCCCATCCATTGTTGTACTCATAAATTTTATGAGCGTACTCTATTAGCTTATTGAAGCCAGTTCCAATTATTCTATTTTCTTTTAATGAGTATATTGCTTTTAATAGTAAATTATTTTTTGGAAGATACAATTTATATTTTGAACAATCGATTTGTAATGATTCCCATTCCGATTGATCAGTAATATATTTATTGCATGCGTTGTATATTTTTATTTTTAATAGTTCCAAGTTGACATTATATCTTGCCTTTTCATAGTCATAATAAAATGCCTGCTGCTTATCTTTATATAAAACAAGAGAATCTGGTACGCTGATAACTTTATATTTAATATTATTTACAATAGTTTCATTTTGTATAGAGAGTTCATTCCAAAAGCATTTAAAATGTAGTTTATTATTCTTAACAGAAATATCTCGAGTCTCTTCGTCAACGACAAAAGCGTTATGACCATTTGGGATAAATATATCGAGGTGTGTAAGTTTGGCATCCTCAAGATTAAAATCTTTGAAAATCCAAAATAAAAAATCTCCTTGCTTTAAGTAGAATTGTTTTCTCTGAACTATTTCGTCAATGAATGTTGTTGAAAGTTGAACTTCAAAAACGAAATTTATGCTATGATCATACAATGCGCGTATATCAGGCTTTCTCCACTTTTTTCGTTCTCCAATAGTTGTTGCGTTACTTTTGACAATCTTTTCAATATGTATTTCGCTAAAATTACTGTCGGATTTTAAACTTTCTTCCAACAGCATTTTCATTTTTTTATGTGCATTCGACTCTTTTGCGCCGTTATATTTTATTGCGCGCGCTTCATTTTGATTTAGCTCGCCACGAGTTATTGCAGGACAATTCCCATCTTCATGTTTATGGCGAAAGAATTGCCCTGTTTTCTGCGGATTAGCGCAAAGATATATCGGAACCCAGCATAGTGGGCATGCAAACTTTGGGTCATCTGAAAAAAGTCTTTCTTTTATTTCTGTACGCAGAGCAATTGCTTTTTCATCATCATTTCCAACGACTTTTGACGCTGGATAAATATTCCCAGAATCAAGATCTAAAACCTCTTGGATCTGAGCCCCGTATAGGTAGGTAAAACCGGTCACTGGATTTAACTTCGCGGTTTCTTAATTCGATTCGAAGGGAACGATGCTTAATTTTGTTAGTACTTCGTTTTACCTTAGGGCATCTCGGCAGCAATTCCAAGTTCAGCCGCTGGACGATTCGATATAGCTCCTGCCGGTTGATCCCATATTTCCGGGTCAGGGCGGACAAGTCCGCTCCGGTGGCGGACTTCTCGCGGCCGCATTCCGGTCATTGTGTTTCGCTCCAGCGGCTGAAGGGCCACTGGGATTCCAGGAAGTCGCACTCCTTCTGGAACAGATGGGCGTTGGTCCGCACCTGGTCCCCGAGCTCCAGGTTCAGGTCCGTGGCGGCCTGGTATGCGGGCCAGGCCGGCAGGCCCGGGCCGTTGGGGTCGCCGGTCCTGGCGAAGTTCACCCAGTAGCCCATGACGGTTTCGGACAGGGCATGGTCCTCGGGGCCGTAGCCCCTCGCCTGCATGTTCCCGAACACATAGGCCAGGTCCACGCCGTGGTGCGCGCCCATTGTGCGGGCCAGGTCCGTGTCCGGCCTGCGGGTGAACTGGTAGAGCCAGGCCTTGGTCCCCGCGCGTTCCATGGACCGGACCATGAACCGCGAGGGCTCGGCATTGGCCGCCGCGGCCAGGAACTGGTCAATGGTCCGGGCCACGTCGCTGTCTCCGGACGCCGGGAACACGGCCAGGGCCTCCTGGGTGTGGCTGCCGAACCGGGCCCGCAGGAATTCCTTGTACAGGTCCAGGGTCAGGACCTCGGGGCCGCCCAGGTAGAAGGTGCCCTCGTTCAGGGTGCTGCCCGTGATGAGCGGCACATGGTGCTGGCGCCCCTCGCGGAAGGCGGTCACCGGGTTGTCCGGGAGCACGCGGCCGTCGAACACGGGCGCGAAGAACAGGCTCTTGGCGAAGATGCTCGTGCTCGTGGCGGCGGCCTGGAGCACTTCTTGGGCGGACTTGGCGCGCAGGGCGGCGGCCACGTCCGGGGCCTGGTCGCAGCCGAGCCGCTGGGCCAACACTTCACCCATGGCCGAGACAGCGGCCATGTCGCCGTTGAACACCGGATTGAGGTGCTCGGAGCCCAGCATCGGGCCGCCGCTCTGGGCAATGGCCCGCTGGAACAGTCCGGCTGACAGGGGGCTTAAGAGCAGCAGGGAGACCGAGCGGGAGCCTGCGGACTGGCCGAAGAGCGTGACGTTCCCGGGGTCCCCGCCGAATGCCGCGATGTTCCGCTGGACCCAGCGCAAGGCCGCGATCTGGTCCAGGAGGCCGTAGTTGCCCGAGGTCTGGTCCGGGGATTCCTGGGAGAGCGCGGGATGGACCAGGTAGCCCAGGGGGCCCAGGCGGTAGTTCAGGGTCACCAGCACCACGCCCTTGCGGGCCAGGTTGCGGCCCTGGTACTCGGGCCAGGCCGCGGAGCCCACCACGAAGCCGCCGCCGTGGATCCAGACCATGACCGGCAGCCTGGCCTGGGGCTTGGCCGCCGGGGTCCAGACGTTCAGGTACAGGCAGTCCTCGCTGAAGTTCCCGCCCTCGGCCTGCCGGGGCTGGGGGCAGGCCGGGCCGAACGCCGCGCAGTCGCGCACCTGGGTCCAGGCAAGGGGCGGCTGCGGCGCTTTCCAGCGCAGCGCGCCCACGGGCGGGGCGGCGTAGGGGATGCCCAGGAAGGCGCGCACTCCCTGATCCAGGAAACCGCGCACCGGGCCGCTGTCCAGGCGCACCACGCCGGAATCCGCGGTCCCGGCCAGGGCCCCGGAGGCCAGGGCGAGCAGCAGGAGAACACCCGCGGCCGCTGTGAGCGATTTCATGAACGTCTCTCCTGTGCGCCCGAGCGGGGCGATGTCCGGACTTCCGGCTACTGGGTCGGCACCGTGAGCTGGAGCACCGAGTCGCGCTTGGTCTCGTCCAGCAGGGTGAAGGCCAGCAGGATGAAGGAAAAGACCCGCTTGGTGGCCAGGTCGCGGTCGTCCACCCAGAACCAGTGGCCGCGGAAGGGCACCTTGGCAAAGGCGTCCGTGCCGGGGTCGGATTCCGAGAAGCGGATATGCGTGCCATTGGGGTTGAGCCGGCTGGCTTCCGCAGGGAGGCCCGGAAGGGCGCGGTGGGAGACCACGTCCTCGTCAGGCACGTCCACGCGCACGGACAGGGAGGCCAGGACCTGCATGAGGGAATAGGTCTGGAACGCGATCTCCTGGCCGCTGGAGGCCGAGCCCTGGATCAGGGCATAGCGCTCGGCCGCGGGGTCCAGGCCCAGCAGCTTGCGCAGTTCGGTGACCTGGGCGGCCGTTTCTTCGGAGATGTTGCGGGCCGGGAAGCTCACGTAGGCCACGACCTCCTGGCCCGGCAGGGGCCTGATGGACTTGATGCGCAGGGCCCCGGAGAGCTGCAGGGAGCGGATCAGCTGGATGGCCCGCAGGAAGCTGGCGTCGGCCGGCCGGTAGCCCACCGTGGTGATGGCCTCGTTGCGCAGGCCGTTGATGGCCCCCACGGTCAGGGACAGGATGATGTCCGCCGAAACCCCGGACTGGATGTTCAGCATGATGTTGTGGGCCGGGATGGGCAGCATGACGCCCCGGAGAAAGGACGTGCCGGTCAGGGGCACGTAGGTGATGGTCGGCCGGTCCGTGTACTTGCCCGTGCCCCCGAGCTCCACGGACATGAGATCGTCCGGGCCCGGGGTGTCGTGGAATTCGCGCCGGGCGCCCACGTTGACGCCGGTCTCCAGGCTGTAGCCGGCCACGATCTGGCCCACGTCCACGAAGCAGAGCGGCTCCACGTAGCGCAGCTTGACCACGTTGAGCAGGATCTGGCGCTTCCAGGACTCGGAGAGCGCGGTGTTGTAGTCGAAACGGTCCCGGTTCACGCTGCCCGGACCGATGGAGGCGCAGCCCGCCAGAAGGAGCGCGGCTCCGAGCAGGAGCAGCCAGCAACGCTTGGCCATGTCGGTATTCTCCACGCCGGGCGCGGGGGGAGACCGCCGCGCCCGGGACACGAAGACGGTTGTCGCTACTTGAGCACGTCGTCCAGCCAGTCGAACAGGACCTGGGCCATGACGCTGCGGTTCTCCATGATGCAGTGGTTCGAGGCGCCCTCGTTGAGCGGCGTGACCACGAACTTCTTCTTGGGATTGGGCAGCCCGTCCATGCAGAGCTTCTGCTGGCGCTGGGTCTCGGGGTTGCGGTACTCGCCCTCGCCGATGAAGGACAGGGCCGGGATGCCCACCTTGGCCGGGTCAAAGGCGAAGCCGCGGTTGGCCTCCACCAGGCCCGGGATGTTGTCCATGGGCACGCCCCAGCGCCAGGCCACGCCCTTGACGGTGTTGGCGTGGAAGCTGTTCCAGGAGGCCACCTTGTCGGGGGTGGCCGTGGTCACCGGGGTCATGGAGGCGAACAGGGGGTAGGCGTCCACCACGCAGCTGTTCATGGCCACGGCCTTGATGCGCGGGTCGTGCTCGGCGGTCTGGGGCGCGAACCCGCCGCCGCCGCTGATGCCGAAGGCGGCGAAGCGCTTCTTGTCCACGTCCGGCCGCTTCATGGCCAGATCCACCACGGCCATGATCGGCTTCCACATGTCGGCCCGGAAGTACTTCTTCTCCAGGGGCAGAAGGCCCTGGCCCGGCAGGTCCACGGTCATGAAGTTGTAGCCGCGTTCGATGGCCTGGGGCATGATGTAGAAGATCAGGTCCTCGGCAAAGGTCTCGCCGCCGCCGAGCATGAGCAGGGTCTTCTGGGGCGCGCTGCCGGCCTTGGCCTTGCGGAAGTAGCCGGGCAGCACCGTGCCCTCGAAGGGCACCTCGAAGTACTCCAGGGGCGGCTCCATGAGCTGGCCGGCCTTGCGCATGAGCGCGCGGGCCTTCAGGCCGGTCTTGGGCAGCCGCGGGTCGTCGGGCAGCATGGCCATGAGCCCGATGCGGTAGTAGTTGGAGGCGCGCATGAGTTGCTGCCGGGCGCTGACCTTGTGGCCGCCGGCCAGGGACTGCTCGCCGCGGGCCTCGGTGCGGGCCGCCATCTTGAGCCATTCCTCCTGCCAGGAGGCGGCGTCGCCGTCCTTGATGGCCGCGGCCGTGGCAAAGGCCTCGCCGATCTCGCAGCCGCCGTTGGTGGTGGAGCCGAGGACCACGGAGCCGAAGGTGAAGTCCATGTCCCCGTCGGCGAAATGGTAGCGCACATAGGGCGCGTGCATGTCGAACTCGGGCTTGTCGCCGGCCTGGGCGGCCGCGGCGCCGGAGGGGCAGGCCAGGAGCAGGGCGAGAAGCAGGAGCGGGAGCGCGGAACGCAGCGATCGCATCATGGACCTCCGTATGTTGCGGCCATCTCGAAGCACTCTCACTGGAATATGTTGGCGGGCCCCGGAGCAGCTCACACCGGCTATCCCCAGTCCCGTATCGGGGGGCTGAAAGTCTGTCAATAAGGAACCTTGCGAGTAATTGCTCCTGCCGGAGACAGGCCCGCACCCCGCCCTTTTCGCACGCGTGCCGGTGGGCCTGGTCCAACGCGGGGAGCTGGCCGCGCAGTGGGGATGGAACGGAACTTTCCGGTCCGGCGCGTCCATTTTTCCTGGCGCCGCCGTCATTGCCGGAGCCGTGTCCGGGGCGCGCCCCGGTGCTGGCTGCAATCCGGCGGAGGCCTTCCGGGAGGCCATGGCGTGCGGGTGCTCAACCGCTGCATCCCGTTGAACTGAAAGGAAATCATCGACAGGCGGAACGGCCTGCGCTAGCCTGTATTTTAGCGCGGTTCACCGCAATCCAGTTTCGGGAGAACGCCTCATGGAACAGCAGGAAAGCGTCTTCGTCGCCCGGCAGCCCATCTTCGACCGGCGCCGGAACATCTGGGGCTATGAGCTCTTTTTCCGCAACTGCGGCGAGGACACCTGCGCCCTGATCACCGATCCCGCGGCGGCCACCCGGGCGGTGATCGCCGACGGCTTCGCCATCGGCACCAAGGGCCTGCCCCCGGGCAAGTCCGTGTGCCTGAACATCTGCCACCAGGATGTGCTGGACGCCTCGCCCCTGGCCCTGCCGGCCAAGACCGTGGTCCTGGAGATTTCCATGACCGAGGCCCCGCGCGTGTCCATGGCCGCCCTGCAGGAACTCAAGGCCAAGGGCTACCGCATCGCCCTGGACGGTTACCGGGGGGAGAAGGGCCTGGACAGCCTGCTGCGCCTGGCCGACACGGTGAAGATCAGCTTCGCCGACCACCCGGCCCAGGAGATCATGGCCATGCGCTCCCGGCTCAAGGGTTTTTCCTGCGGCCTGGCCGCCTCCAAGGTCGAGGACTGGGAGGCCTTCGAAGGGGCCAAGGCGTTGGGCTTCCAGTACTTCCAGGGCATGTTCTTCTCGGCCCCGGAGATCGTGCCCGGCAAGAAGATTCCCAGCGAGCGCACCACCCGGCTGCGGCTGCTCAAGGCCCTGGCCGACCCGGACACGGACCTGGCCGAGGTGGTGGGCATCTTTTCCGCGGACCCGCCCCTGACCTACCGCCTGCTCAGCTACATCAACTCCCCGGCCTTCGGCCTGAACACCGAGGTGAGTTCGCTCAAGCACGCCGTGTCCCTGCTGGGGGTGCAGCCGCTCAAGCGCTGGGCCATGGCCGCGCTCATCTCGGACCACGACCGCACGGACAAGGGCAGCGAGCTGTCCTGGATCAGCCTGCACCGGGCCCTGTTCCTCAAGCTCCTGGCCGAGAACGGCCTGGCCGCGGGCTGGGACCCGGACACCCTGTTCCTGCTGGGGCTTTTCTCCAACCTGGACTCCATCCTGGGCCTGTCCATGGCCCTGGTGCTGGAGAACCTGCCCCTGGAGGCCCGGCTCAAGGCCGCCCTGGACCGGCGGGACGCGGCCTCCGCGGCCTGGCTCGATCTGCTCCGGGGCCTGGAGGACGGGGACCAGGAGGCCATGCGCCGCAGCCTGGCCCTGCTGAAGATCCCGGCCCACCGGGCGGCCGTGCTGTACATGACGGCCACCCGGCTGGCCGCCGAGGCCCTGGCCGAGACCACCTGCTCCGTGTGAGGCCCCGGCCCTTTGACCGGCCGTTATTGCTGGGCTAGGGTGCGCCGGAAGCATCCAAGGAGCGACGCATGAAGCGAATTCTCATCCCGGCCCTGGTCCTGCTGCTGTGCTGCGTCCCGGCCTGGGCCCAGTCCCAGCCCCAGTCCCCCTTCAACCAGGCCGAACTGGACCGGTTCCTCAAGGACTATCCCGCCGTGACCCAGTTCCTGGACGCCCAGGGCCAGCAGTCCGACGCCACCCAGCCCGGGTTCATGGAGGAGGTGCTCCAGACCAAGGCCTTCACGGATTTCGTGGCCCAGCGCGGCTGGAACGTGGAGCGCTTCCTGTATGTGACCCAGCAGGTCAGCACGGGCATGATGGTCCTGCAGATGGCCGAGCACGGGGCCCAGATCCAGTCCGAATACGCGCAGACCCGGGCCGAGATCCTCAAGAGCCCGGACCTGAACCCGGCCCAGAAGCAGCAGTTCCTGGCCCAGATGGAGCAGGCCATGGAGCAGTCCAAGGCCGCGGGCGACCCCTCCCGGCTGGCGCCCGGCGAGCTGGCCCTGGTCAAGTCCAACAAGGCCCGGATCTACAAGGTCTTCGGAATCGAGTAGTCAGTCGGTCTCGAGCGTGCCGGGCAGGCCCTGGATGAAGGCCCGGATCTCGTCGCGCACCCGGCGGTAGGGGGCCAGGGCCTCCTCCTCGCCGGCCGCGCCGGCGGCCAGGGCCGGCGGATCGTCAAAGCCCTTGTGCAGCCGCCGGACCTTGCCCGGAAAGAACGGGCAGTTCTCGCTGGCGTGTCCGCAGAGCGTCACCACCCAGTCGAATTCCTGCGTGGGCAGTTCCTCCACCAGCTTGGATTTGTGGCCCGAGATGTCCACCCCGGCCTCGGCCATGACCGCCACGGCCCGGGGATTGAGGCCGTGCCGCTCCACCCCGGCGCTCCAGGCCTCCACGGTGTCGGACTTGAACGCCCGGGCAAAGCCCTCGGCCATCTGGCTGCGGCAGGAGTTGCCGGTGCAGAGGAACAGGATGCGGAGTTTCTCGCTCATGGGGCCTCGCTGGCAAAGGAGTCCTGGGTCCGGAAGGGCTGGGCAAAGGGCTGGAGCACCTTGGCCTTGATCTGGTCGCGGATGGCGCGCACCTGGGCCAGCTGCTCCTCGCGGCCGCCGCTGAGCCGGGAGGGGTCCGGGAAGGGCCAGTGCCAGCGGTGGGTGACCCCGGGAAAGACCGGGCACTGGGCCTCGCTGGCGTCGTCGCAGACCGTGATGACGTAGTCGTAGAGCCGGCCCTCCCGGAAGAGGTCAAAGACGCTCCGGGTCTTCTTGCCCGCGAGATCGACGCCTTCCTCGGCCATGGCCTCCACCACCAGCGGGTTGATCTCCGTGGGCTCCAGGCCCGCGCTCTCCACCTGGAACTCCTCGCCGCCGTACTTGCGCAGGAACTCCTCGGCCATCTGGCTGCGGCCGCTGTTATGCACGCAGATGAACAGGACTTTGGTCTTGCCCATGGGGTCTCCTAGCGGGGTTTGCAGGCAACGTGGCAGACACCCGAGGGCGTGGCAAGGGCATGGGGGAAATATTTACGCTTTATCCACAAAGCCACGTTCACCAGGCCGATGAGCACGGGCACCTCCACCAGGGGGCCGATGACCGCGGCGAAGGCCTGGCCCGAGTCCAGGCCGAAGACCGCGATGCACACGGCGATGGCCAGCTCGAAGTTGTTGGAGGCCGCGGTGAAGCTCAGGGTGGCCGCCTGCTCGTAGGTGGCCTTGGCCTTGTACGAGAGCCAGAACGAGGCCAGGAACATGACCAGGAAGTAGATGCACAGGGGCAGGGCTACGCGGAGCACGTCCAGGGGCAGGGCCACGATGTACTCGCCCTTGAGCGAGAACATGACCAGGATGGTGAACAGCAGGGAGACGAGGGTCAGGGGGCTGATGCGCGGCACAAAGACCTGCTCGTACCACTCCCGGCCCTTGAGCTTGAGGCCCAGGAAGCGCGAGATGAGGCCCGCCAGGAAGGGCACGCCCAGGTAGAGGAACACGCTCTGGGCGATCTGGGCCATGGACACGTCCACCACGGCCCCGCTCAGGCCCAGCCAGGAGGGCAGCACGGTGACGAAGACCCAGGCGTAGAGCGAGAAGAAGAGCACCTGGAAGATGGAGTTGAAGGCCACCAGCCCGGCGCAGTACTCGCGGTCGGCCCCGGCCAGGTCGTTCCAGACGATGACCATGGCGATACAGCGGGCCAGGCCGATGACGATGAGCCCGACCATGTAGGCGTGCTGGTCCGAGAGGAAGGTCACGGCCAGGAGGAACATGAGCGCCGGGCCGATGATCCAGTTCTGCACCAGGGACAGGGTCAGGACCTTGCCGTTCCTGAAGACCCGGCCCAGCTCCTCGTAGCGCACCTTGGCCAGCGGCGGGTACATCATGAGGATCAGGCCCACGGCGATGGGGATGTTGGTGGTGCCGGTCTGGAAGGCGTTGATCAGGTCCTTCACGCCGGGCGCCAGAGAGCCCGCGCCCACGCCGACGCCCATGGCCAGGAAGATCCAGAGGGTCAGGTAGCGGTCCAGGAAGGACAGACGCTTGGTCACGGACTGTTCCACAGGCACCTCACCGGATGGGTTTGCGCGCCAGGATGTACGCCGAGATCGCGTATTCCTCGGCCCCGGGCAGGCCGAACCCGGCCACGATTTCCCGGCTTTGCTCCTTGCGCTCGATGACGACGTCCACGAATCCCTCGCTTTGCAGAAGTCCGACCAGCCCGCCCGGGGTGGCAGCGCCCGACACTCAGGCGCACCAGGCCTTGGGGTCCTGGGCCAGGCTCTCGGGCAGGGGCCGCTCCAGGAGCACGTCCGCGATGCAGATGCGGCCCCCGGGCCGGAGCACCCGGAAGATTTCGCGGTACACCGCGCGCTTGTCCGGGCAGAGGTTGATGACGCAGTTGGAGAGGACCACGTCGGCCGAGGCCTCCGGCAGGGGCAGGTGCTCCAGGTCGGCCAGGAGGAAGCGCACATTGGCCGCCTTGGCCTGGGCCGCGTTGGCCTCGGCCCGGGCGATCATGTCCGGGGTCATGTCCAGGCCGATGACCTGGCCCCGGGGTCCCACCCGCTCCGCGGCCAGCAGGGCGTCCAGGCCCGGGCCCGAGCCCAGGTCCAGCACGGTCTGGCCCGGGGTGAGCCCGGCGCGGACCACGGGATTGCCGCAGCCCAGGCCCAGGTTTGACTCCGGCGGAGCGGCCTGGATCTCCTCATCGGTGTAGCCCATCCTCTTGCTAAGCTCCTCTGGAATATCAGCATCCCCTGAGCAGCACCGTGAGGCATAGTCGGATGTTGCCTGCTTGGCAATACGAGCGTATCCTTCTTTAACTGCTCTTTTTATCTCTCTCTCTTT
>DFYP01000146.1:0-7934 GCA_002382645.1 Desulfovibrio sp. UBA4079
CGTGCGGCTGAGCCTCCTGGACACCGCGCCCTGGCCCGAGATCCACGGGCTCTACCTGGGCGGCGGATTTCCGGAGACCCAGGCCGAGGCCTTGTCCGCCAACACGGCCGTGCGCGAACGGGTGCGCTCCCTGGTCCAGGCCGGTCTGCCCCTGTACGCCGAGTGCGGCGGGTTCATGTACCTCTGCCGCTCCCTGGAGCAGGAGGGCCGCTCCTTCCCCATGGCCGGGGTCCTGCCCCTGGCCACCACGCTCTGCCCCCGGCCCCAGGGCCTGGGCTACGTGGAGGCGCGGGTGGAGCGGGACAACCCCTTCCATCCCCAGGGCGGGGTGATCCGCGGCCACGAGTTCCACTACTCGGCCTGCCTGGCCCCGGACCCGGCCGCGCCCGGGGACTTCGCCCTGCGCATGGAGCGCGGCCAGGGCCTCCAGGCGGGCCGCGACGGCCTGCTCACGGGCAATGCCTGGGCCGGGTACATCCACATCCACGCCCTGGGCGAGCCCCACTGGGCCCCCCGGTTCGTGGCCGCGGCCGCCCGCTTCCGCGCCAGTCTCGCCAGCAAATAACCCTCGCCAGCTCTGGATTCCTGGGTAAGCGCAGGCGCGCCGCGGCTGCCGTGTTGCCGGCGCGTTATGTAGAGTAATTCAAGACAAACTCTAGTTGGCGCATTGTTGCGCGTTCCAGGACCGCATTCCGCGCATGCTCCGGTCCGATCACGCGGCCCGGCAGGCGGCAAGGCAGGGCCAACAACGGCTTGCGCGTTGCGACATTATTCTCCAACGATTTCGGCGGAGTATTGGCGATGCCTAGAGAACCGGGAACCGGCCCGGCCTGCCAGATTCAGGGGCCAAGGGACAGGGGGGCAGAACGCTGGAGAAGAGGGGGGAGCTGGGGCGGGAAACGGGCCGGATTCGTTGCTGCAACGCACGGTGGCGATGGCCGCGTCCCCCTTGTGCGCGGCCCAGGGGCCCTTGGCCCGGGGCGGCAGTGGGGGTCCGGGAGCATGACCCCGGCCAGGGGGCTGTCCAGGGTCTCGCAGCCGGCCGTGGTGCAGACCTCCACGGCCGCAACGCGCAGGGCTAGTCTTCCAGGGTCTCGGCCTGTCCGCCGTCCTTGATCCGCTGCTCTTCCTCGGCGCGCAGGGCCCGGCGCAGGACCTTGCCGACCATGGTCTTGGGCAGGGAGGTGCGGAACTCCACCAGGCGGGGCACCTTGTAGTTGGCCAGCTTGTTGCGGCAGAAGGCGATGACCTCGCTCTTGCCCATGGTCTCGCCCTCCTCCAGGACCACGAAGGCCTTGACCACCTCGCCGCGGGTGCCGTGGGAGATGCCCACGGCCACGGCTTCCTTGATCTTGGGGTGGGTGTGCAGGACCTCGTCGATCTCCCGGGGATAGATGTTGTAGCCCGCGGAGATGATCAGGTCCTTCTTGCGGTCCACGATGTAGAAGTAGCCTTCCTCGTCCATGGTGGCGATGTCGCCGGTGTACAGGCGGCCGTTGCGCAGGGTGTCCGCGGTGGCGTCCGGGCGGTTGAAGTAGCCCATCATGACCTGGGGGCCGCGGACCACCAGCTCACCGATCTTGCCCGGAGGCAGGGCCACGGAGCCCACCTCCATGTCCACGATCCAGGCCTCGGTGTCCGGGAAGGGCAGGCCGATGGAGCCGGCCTTGCGCTTGCCGGACAGGGGATTCAAGTGGGTCACGGGCGAGGCCTCGGTGAGCCCGAAGCCCTCCAGGATCTCGGCCCCGGTCATGGCCTTGAACTGCTCGATGTATTCCACGGGCATGGGCGCGGAGCCCGAGACGCAGTACTTGATGGACTTCAGGTCGTAGTCGCCCACGTCCTTCTGCTGGAGAAGCGAGATGTACAGGGCCGGGGCCCCGGGGAAGATGGTCGGCCGGATCTTGTCGATGGCCTTGAGCACGTCCTTGGGCGAGTAGCGCGGGAAGGGCACCTGGGCGGCCCCGAGCATGGTGGCCAGATTCATGCAGACCGTGAGGCCGTAGATGTGGAAGTAGGGCAGGATGCCGATGAAGGTCTCCTGCTGGCCGCCCAGGGTGTGCAAGAGGGCCCGGCACTGCTGGACGTTGGCGCTCAGGTTGGAGTGCGAGAGCATGCAGCCCTTGGACACGCCGGTGGTGCCGCCGGTGTACTGGAGCACGGCCATGTCGCGCTGGGGGTCCACGCCCTGGTAGGTGAACGAGCCCGAGCCCTTGGTCAGATCGGTCCAGGGCAGCACGGTCTTGCCGTCAAGGGGCACAGACGGGATGGATTTCTCGCGCCGGGCCTTGAGCCGGTAGAGCAGGTTCAGGGGGAAGGACAGGCAGTCGGCGATGTTCGTGACGAAATACTTCTCGATGGGCAGCTGGTCCTGGAGCTTGGCCACCTTGGGCCAGAGCAGGTCCAGGATGATCAGGGTGCGGGCCCCGGAGTCGTTGAACTGATGGAGGATCTCGGTCTCCATGTAGAGCGGGTTGGTCATGACCACCACGGCCCCGGCCCGCAGGATGCCCCAGTAGGTGATGATGGCCTGGGGCGTGTTCGGCAGCATGACGGCCACGCGGTCGCCGGGGCGCACACCCTGGGCCCGCAGGTTGGCCGCCACGGTTTCCGTCAGCTTCTTGAGCTTGGCGTAGGACAGGCGGAAGTTCTGGAAGTGGATGGCCTTGCGCGAGGGCCATTTTTCCGCCGCTTGGTCCAGGAGATGGAAGAGGGGGGCGTGCTCGTAGGTGAGTGAGCCGGGCACCTCGGGGTCGTAGTGGGCCAGCCAGGGCCGTTCACTGTCCGGTGTCTTGGTCGTCATGGTTTCCTCGCGGAAGGGGATGGGGGGCGAGTATAAAGAGGAGCGTTGGCCCTGACAAGGTGTGTTCGCTCACTTTCGGAAATTGGCTCTTGATTTCTCAAGAGTTCCGGGAGAAGAGCGCGTCCCTGCCCGCGGCCGGGGTAAAAATTGCCGCTGCCGGGCCCCCCCGCTAAAGAATCTCCGTCAAAATGCCGATGATTCATTGTACGTACGAATGAAACTGCCGCCCGGCCCCTGGCCCCGGAATCCGGGCGATAAGAAAAAATGCAGTAGATTCAATGAGTAAACAACGGAATCCCGGGGCTGAGAATGGGTTGGGATAATTTTTGCAGAAGAAACATCGCGGCCCTCGATTCATTGACTGAATGAACAGCGGGACGCGGACCCTGCAAACTCATGCCCGGACAGGCAGGACATATGAATCAGATGCTTATCTCCGACGGGAAGTACCTGAGGCCCAGCAAGGAAACCAGGGTGCTGGCCATTCTGGATTCCCTGGCCAAGGAGAGCGAGCTGTCCCAGTTCGAACTGGGCCGGCGGCTCAATCTTTCCGGGGCCATGATCAACCAGTACCTGAACAGCCTGGCGGCCGACCGCCTGGTGGAGTTCCTGCCGGTCAACGGCAAGAGCTTCCGCTACGTGCTCACCCCGGACGGCGACGCCACCCGGCGGCGGATGTTCTCGGACTACTCCTCGGAGACCATCCGGCTCTATTCCACCATCAAGTCCTTCATTCAGGACCGCCTGCGCGTCCTCCGCGAGCGCGGGCTCCGGCGCCTGGTCCTGTTCGGGGCCTCGGAGACCTGCGAGGTGGTGCTTTCGGCCCTGCGCGAGAGCGAGTTCACCGTGGTGGCCCTGCTGGACAACGACGACTCCAAGCACGGGCACAACTTCCACGGCCACGTGGTGGCGCACCCCATGATCCTCGAGTCCCTGGTCTGCGACGCCGTGGTCGTGACCTCGTTCGGCAAGCAGGACGAGATTCATGAGCAACTCAAGCCCCTCTGCGCGAGCCGGGGGATTCACATCATGAGATTTTGACATGAACAGACACGAGCGTTCCATCACCCTGCGTTCCGGTGTGAAGATCGGCCCCGGCCAGCCCTGTTTCGTGGTGGCCGAGATCGGCAACAACCACCAGGGTGAATTCGCCCTGGCCAAGCGCATGGTCGAGGAGGCCGCCCGGGCCGGAGTCCAGGCCGTCAAGTTCCAGAAGCGGAACATGGAGGCCCTGCTCACCCGGGCCGGCCGGGAGGCCGCCTACAACGGCCGCAACAGCTTCGGCTCGACCTACGGCGAGCACCGCCTGGCCCTGGAGCTGTCCGTGGACGACATGGCCCGGCTCAAGGAGTTCACCGAGTCCCTGGGCCTGGTCTTCTTCGCCTCCTGCTGGGACGAGCCGAGCCTCATCGAGATGGCCGAGCTGGACCTGGAACTGCTCAAGATCTGCTCCGCGGACCTGGTCAACGTGCCCCTGCTGCGGCGCTACGGCGAGACCGGCGTGCCGATCATCCTGTCCACGGGCATGAGCGCCTTCGAGGACATCGACACGGCCATGGCCGAGCTGCGCCGCTACCACCAGGAGATCATCCTGCTGCACTGCAACAGCACCTATCCCTGCTCCGAGGAGCACATCGGCCTGCCGGTCATGGAGAGCCTGCGCGAGCGCTACGGCGTGCCCGTGGGCTATTCCGGCCACGAGCGCGGCATCGCCCCCAGCGTGGCCGCGGTGGCCCTGGGCGCCTGCGTGGTGGAGCGCCACTTCACCCTGGACAAGACCATGAAGGGCACCGACCACCAGGTCTCCCTGGAGCCCGGCGAGCTGGGCCAGATGGTGGACATGATCCGCGAAGTGGAGCGGGCCATGGTCATCAAGGGCAAGAAGGTCTTCCCCGAGGAGCAGAGCGCGGCCAAGAAGCTCCGCAAGAGCATCGTCTTCTCCCGCGACCTGCCCGCCGGGCACGTGCTCTGCGAGGCCGACCTGACCACCCGCAGCCCCTGGGTGGGCATCTCCCCGGTGCATTGGGACGAGGTCCTGGGCGCCACGGTGAAGCGGCCGGTGAAGCACGAGGAGCCCCTGCAGTGGGATCTGCTTTCCCTGATCCCGGCCGTGGGCAGCAACGTGGCCACGTCCTGATCCCGGGACGGACAGGACTTGCCTTTTCAGCGGCCATGGCCGACAAACGGTCATGCCCGGCCTGACCCTGGAGATTCTTCCCGGACGGTTCGCCGTCTGCCGCCTGCCCGCGGACCAGCCCCTGCCCCGGCTGGAGCCGGGACCGGCCCTGCTGGCCCTGGTCCGCACCCCTGACGAACTGTCCCTGGTCTGTCCCGAACAGGACGCGCCCCAAGGCGCCCGGGCCGAAACCGGCTGGCGCGCCCTGAAGGTCCTGGGCCCCCTGGACTTCGCCCTCACCGGCGTGCTGGCCTCCCTGGCCGAACCCCTGGCCCGGGCCGGGGTGAGCATCTTCGCCCTGTCCACCTACGACACCGACTACCTCCTGGTGCGCGAGGCGGCCCTCGACGCCGCCCGGGCCGCCCTGGAGTCGGCCGGCCACGCCTTCAAAAAATAACTGCGTTCCGGCCAGGACCGTCTAGATTGGACTCCAGCAATCCGCGCGGAGGGCAGCATGGCCGCCTTGGACACGGGAATACTCCTGGAAACCGGCACCAACGAGCTGGAGATCATCGAGTTCTTCGTCGATGAGGACGGCCCCGAGGGCAGCCGGCGTCACTATTTCGGGGTGAACGTGGCCAAGGTCCTGGAGGTGCTCGAGGCCCCCCCGGGGCTGGCCCCTTCCCCGGCGGCGGCGCATCCGAGCTTCCTCGGGACCATCCCCCTGCGCGACCTCATCCTGCCCGTGGTGGACCTCTCGGTCTGGCTGGAGCTCAAGCGCGGCCAGCGCTCCAACGAGCCGATCATCGTCACGGAATTCAACAACGTGATCACCGGCTTCCTGGTCTCCGGCGTGACCATGATCCACCGGGTCAACTGGGCCGACGTGGAGCCGCCCAGCCGCGTGGTGTCCGGACTGAACACCAACTGCATCACCGGCACCGTGCACATGGAGGGGCATTTCACCCTGCTCCTGGACCTGGAGCTGGCCCTGGCCGAACTGGGCGGGCTCACCGGGCGGGAGGAGGCCGTGGCCATCCCCCGGGCCGAGGAGCGCTACCGGGCCCTGGTGGCCGACGACTCCACCTCGGTGCGCCAACTCCTGCGCCAGAACTTCGAGGCCGCCAATTTCGAGGTCCAGGTGGTCAGCGACGGGTCCGCGGCCTGGAACGCGCTGGCGGCGCTCAAGGAGACCGCGGTCCGGGAGGGCCGTCCGGTGACCGACTACCTGGACGTGCTCGTCTCGGACGTGGAGATGCCCCTGCTGGACGGCTACACCCTGACCCGCCGGGTCAAGGACGACCCCGAACTGGGCCGCCTGCCCGTGGTTCTGTTCTCCTCGCTCATCTCCAAGGGGCTGCGGCACAAGGGCGAGGCGGTCAGGGCCGACGACCAGGTGACCAAGCCGGAGTTCGCCACCCTCACCGAGCGGGTCCTCCAGGTCATCCGCAAGAACCGTTGAGGCCCGTCCCGGGAGCCCGCGGAAGCCCGCAGTCTTGGGACGGGGGCTTGTTTTTTTGCGTCCAGGATATATGAATTGCTGTATTGCCGGAGAGGGCGCGGAGAAGCCGGGGCCTTGTTTCCCGACCAGAAAGGGCGTAATCAGGCGCTTCGCGTCCTCCAAGCAGCGGGCCGCACCCCTATGAGAACCATTGTCCTTGCCGCGCTCCTCCTGCTCCTTGGCCTGTCCGAACGGGCCGGGGCCTGGTGTTTGCAGCCCGACGACACCCCGCCGCGTTGCATCGACCAGGCCGAGAAGAAGGAATTCAAGAGCGAGGAGGACTACGACGCCTGCCGCTCCGACGTGGAACGCTACGTGAAGCGGATGCAGGACTGGTCGCGCTGCGTGCGCGAGGAGTCCCTGACCCGCTCCAACGAGGTCATCGAGAAGTTCAACTGCAAGGTCCGCGGCGAATTCTGCCCCTGAGCCCCAAAGAAAAGGCCGGACCCGAAGGCCCGGCCTTTGGCAGGCAACAGGGAACGGCCGCTTACTTCTTCTTCTCTTCTTTCTCTTCGGGCTTCTCGGCCACGGCGCACTCGGTGGTCAACAGCAGGCTGGCCACCGAGGCGGCGTTCTGCAGGGCCACGCGGGTGACCTTCTTGGGGTCGATGATCCCGGCCTTGTTCAGGTCCTCGTAGGCCCCGGAAGCGGCGTTGAAGCCGAATCCGCCCTTGCCGGCGCGGACCTTCTCCACCACCACCGAGCCCTCGAATCCGGCGTTGGCCGCGATCTGGCGCAGGGGCTCCTCGATGGCCCGGCGCACGATCTCCACGCCGGCCAGCTCGTCGTCGTTCTCGGGCTTGAGCTTGGCCAGGGCCGGGGCGCAGCGCACGTAGGCCGTGCCGCCGCCGGGGACGATGCCCTCTTCCACGGCCGCGCGGGTGGCGTTGAGCGCGTCCTCCACGCGGGCCTTCTTTTCCTTCATTTCGGTCTCGGTGGCCGCGCCGACCTTGATCACGGCCACGCCGCCGACCATCTTGGCCATGCGCTCCTGGAGCTTCTCGCGGTCGTAGTCCGAGCTGGTCTCGGCGATCTCGGCCTCGAGCTGCCGGATGCGGGACTTGATGGCGTCCTTCTTGCCCGCGCCGTCCACGATGGTGGTGGATTCCTTCTCCACGACCACGCGCTTGGCCCGGCCCAGGTCGTTGATGGTCAGGCTCTCCAGGCCCACGCCGAGGTCCTCGGAGACCACCTGGGCGCCGGTGACGATGGCGATGTCCTGGAGCATGGCCTTGCGGCGGTCGCCGAAGCCCGGGGCCTTCAGGGCGCAGACCTTGAGGGTGCCGCGCAGCTTGTTGACCACCAGGGTGGCCAGGGCCTCGCCGTCCACGTCCTCGGCCACGATGACCAGGGGCTTGGCCTGGCGCACCACCTGCTCGAGCACGGGCAGGAGGTCCTTCATGTTCGAGATCTTCTTCTCGCTGACCAGCAGGAAGGCGTCCTCGAACTCGCAGGCCATCTTCTCGGGATTGGTGATGAAGTAGGGCGAGATGTAGCCGCGGTCGAACTGCATG
>DFYP01000146.1:7946-8159 GCA_002382645.1 Desulfovibrio sp. UBA4079
CGTCGTTGTTGGCGGAGATGGCGCCCACCTGGGCGATCTCGGTGCGGTCGCGGGTGGACTTGCTGATCTTGCCCAGCTCGGCGACCACGGCCTCCACGGCCAGGTCCACGCCGCGCTTCACGGACATGGGGTTGCGGCCCGCGGCCACCAGCTTGAGGCCTTCGCCGAAGATGGACTGGGCCAGGACCGTGGCCGTGGTGGTGCCGTCACCGG
>DFYP01000146.1:8209-10177 GCA_002382645.1 Desulfovibrio sp. UBA4079
TGGGGCCCAGGGTGACCTTCACGGCCTCGGCCAGGGCGTCCACGCCCTTCTTCAGGCCCGCGCGGGCCTTCTCGTCGAATTGAATGGTCTTGGCGGACATGGTCTCCCCCTACTTCTCGATGACGGCCAGGATGTCTTCCTCGCGCAGGATGACCAACTCGTCGGCGCCCATCTTGAATTCGTTGCCGGCGTACTTGCCGATGAGCACCAGGTCGCCCTTCTTCACGGTCATCTTGGCCTTGCCCTTGCCGGGGCCGACGGCCACGACCTTGGCCTGCATGGGTTTTTCCTTGGCGGTGTCGGGGATGANNGATGATGATGCCGCCCTTGGTCTTTTCCTCGCCTTCCAGGCGCTTGACCAGCACGCGGTCGTGAAGCGGTTTCAGGGACATGTTTCCTCCTTATCGCAAACGGTGTGTGTTCTGTTCGGAAGGCGGGCCAGGACGGCCGCGCCGGGGGAAAGGTAAACAGCCGGGGCCGGTTGTCAATACCGGACCCCGGGTTTTTTCACCTTTTTGCCGAATCAGTTGAGCACGCGGCGGGCCCCGATGTAGCGGCCCACCCAGTAAGGCTGGAGAAAGGACTCCTCGCGCACGCGGTCGCCCTTGTTCGGGCTGTGGATGAAGGTCCCGGGCCCGGTGACGATGCCCACGTGCAGGCTCTGGTTGCGCCGCCGGATGCGGAAGAAGACCAGGTCCCCGGGCTTGAGGGACTCGATGCCCACGGGCCGGCCCATCTCGAACTGCTCCACCGAGGAGCGCGGCAGGTCGATGCCGTGCTGCTCATAGACCCAGCGGGTGAACCCCGAGCAGTCGAAGCCGGACTGGGGGGCGATGCCGCCGTACTTGTAGCGGGTGCCCATCATGGTCCGGGCCGTCTCGATGAGTTCCTGGCCCTGGGAGGCGGCCTCGGCCTTGGCCGGCTTGGGCGGCGGGCAGGGGGCCTCGGGGGTGGGCCGGCAGATGGGGGCCTCGCCGCCCATGGGCTCGAGCGTGGCGCAGCCGGCCAGCCCCAGGGTCAGCAGGACGGCCAAGGCCAGGGCGAAACGAAAGAGAGACGCCACGTTCCTGGTCATGGGCAGAAGGGCCTGGAAACGGTTCAGCGCGCCGTGTGCAGGAAGGACTGGACGCTGCGCACGCCTTCCACGCCCTTGGCGTGGGCTATGGCCCGGCTGATCTCGGCCTGGGAGCCCACGATGCCCAGGAGCACCACGTTGCACTGGATCACCTTGGTGTTCACGTTGGTGGAGTGGACATTCTCGTCGCCGATGAGCTCCTTCTTGACCTTGCCGTAGATGAGCAGGTTGTCGGAGGTGCCGCAGAGGTCGTCGTCCTTCTTGGGCAGCATGTAGGTGGTCAGGGCCCGGACGCCGTCCACGGAGCGGGCGATCTGCATGGCCCGGGTCACCTGGGCCTGGGACTCGTATTCCCCGAGGATGTAGGCGTGGCCGTCATAGACCGCGGCGTCGAAGTCCATGTATTTGATGAGGTCGTCCTTGAGGAACTCGGTCTTGATCTCGGCGGTCATGATCTCGTCGTCGGTCTGGGTGCCGATGCTGCGCTCGTCCACCG
Organism: Desulfovibrio sp. UBA4079; assembly: GCA_002382645.1. Classification (GTDB taxonomy): domain Bacteria; phylum Desulfobacterota; class Desulfovibrionia; order Desulfovibrionales; family Desulfovibrionaceae; genus Aminidesulfovibrio. The sequence continues at coordinate 9,781 of DFYP01000146.1, forward strand.
CGGCCTTGTAGGCCGTGGTGCAGCCGAAGGAGGGCAGGAGCAGGAAGCCGGCCAGGAGAAAGAGCAGGAGGTGTCGCATGGTCTCTCCTCTCGAGATGTCTGGAGTTTGTGCGGATAGGGGGGTGCTCATCCGGGGCGCATTCTAGCCGAGGCCGCCCGGCGCGGGCAAGGGAAAAGTGCCCTCAGTCCGGGAAGGCGCGGCGGGCCAGTTCCAAGGCCGCCGCGGGCACGGCCCGGGCCCCGGTCCAGGGCGGCGGGCAGCTCAGGTCCAGGCCGGGCAGGGTCAGGGCCAGGGCGTGCAGGCACAGGCCGCCGGGGTCAGTTGTCCCGTACTTGGCGTCGCCCACCACGGCGTGGCCGCGGGCCGCCAGCTGCACGCGGATCTGGTGGGTGCGGC
>DFYP01000127.1 GCA_002382645.1 Desulfovibrio sp. UBA4079
CCTGGTGGCCCAGCTCGGTCATGTCCTTCTTGAGCACCTCGGCCTGCTCGTTGATCCGGGTCACGGTGTTGACCACCTCGTCCACCAGGTGCTCGCCCTCCTGGGCCTTGGCCTTGGCCTTGTCGGCCAGCTCGGCCGCGGTGGAGGCGCTCTTGGCCACCTCCATGACCGTGGCGTTCATCTCCTCCATGGCCGTGGCGGCCTCGCCGGTGCGGTTGCGCTGCTCCTCGGAGCCCCGGCTGGACTGCTCGATCTGGGCCGAGAGCTCCTCGGAGGCCGAGGCCACCTGGTCGGACACCGTGTTGGCCGCGGCCGCGGCCGCCGCGATCTTCTGGTTCTGGGCCTCGATCTTCTTCTGCTGGGCCCGGATGTCGGTCAATTCGAACCAGGTGGCCAGGACGCCCAGGAGGTTGCCGTCCAGGTCGTTGATGGGCGTGCTGGTCACGTCGAAGATCTTGGCGTTGCCCTTGGCCGTGGTGTACTCGACCTCGGCGTCCAGGCGGCGCTTCTCGCGCAGGGCCTTGAGGGTCAGGGTCTCGCGGCCGGGATCGCCGTAGACGAACTGGCCCGAGACCTCGCCGTAGTGGGCCTGGGGATCGCCCTCGCGGTCCAGGGCGGCCATCATGTGGGCGTTGATGAAGGTGGCCTTGTTGTCGGTGTCGAAGACCGAGCAGGGCAGGACGAACCCGTCGAGCACCCCCTGGGCGAAGCCGAGCTTCTGCTTGAGTTCGGCCACCATCTTGCGCATGGCCTCGGCCAGCACGCCGACCTCGTCCTTCTGGACCACGTCGAGCTTCTGGTTCAGGTCGCCCTCAGCCACCTTGGTGGCGAAGAACACGCCCTTGCGCAGGGGCCCGGTGATGAGCCGGGTGAGCACGATGGCCACCACGAAGCCCAGGACCACGGCCACCACCAGGCCGCCGATGACCACCCGGGAGGCCGTGGACAGGCTCTCGGCCGCCTCGGCGGCGATCTTCTGGGCCTGCTCCATGCCGGCCTGGGCCGTGACCCCGGCGGCCTCGAGCACCGCTTCGGCGGCCTTGTTGCGGGCCGTGTCCAGGTCGCGCAGCTTGATCCCCAGGTCCACGATGCGCTTCATGGCCGCCCCGTAGCCGTCGGCCGAGGAGCGGATGGCCGCGATCTGCCGGAGGTTCTCCTCCTGGCGGGTGACGGCCTTGAGCTTGTCGCAGAGCTGGTCGATCTGCTCGAAGTTGGGCAGGGCGGCCTTGGCGATGTCCACGTCCCCGGTGGACTGGGACTTGAAGTTCTTGATGCGGCAGTCGCTGCCCAGGGCCACGATGCGCGTGACCATGGCCAGCTTGACGTGGCGCTCCTCGATCTTTTCCGCGGACAGCCCGGCGGCCAGCTCGCGGGTCATGGTCTCGTTCTGGTCCTCCAGGAAGTCGCTGGCGTTCTTGACGAACTCCGCGGCCAGGCCGTCCATGGCTTGGCGCTCACGCAGGAGGGCCTCCACGGCCTCGTTGGAAGTCTTGGCCTCGCGCTCGTACTCGTCCACCCCGGCCTGGGCCGCTGCGGCGTTCTCCTTGAGCTTGGTCAGGAAGGCCTGGGCCGTATACAGCTCCTTGGCGTCGGCCAGGTCCTTGCGGACCTCGGCCAGGTGCTTGAGGCCCTCGTCCCAGTATTTCTTGTCCTTGCTGAAGAAATACCCGCGCATGGAGAACATGGTGCGCAGGGAATCGCGCTGCACCTCGCTGGCCACGCGCACCTCGGGCACATGGGCGTTGGCCAGCTTCTCGCCGCCGGTCTGGACCACCTTCATGTTGACCACGGCCAGCACGCCCAGGGCCGCGGCCAGGGCCAGAAGCGCGCCGAACCCCAGTCCCAGCTTGACCCCGACTTTGAGATCCTTGAAGCTGATCATGCCGGAATCCTCCTTCCATGCCGGGACGCGCACCGCCAGGAAGCAGGCGGAACAAGGGAGAACGCGCCCCAAAACCATGGCTATGCTGGCTATCGTATGGTAGCCACGGAAGCCCGGACAACCTGTTTTACAAAAAAAGCAATGATAGTTGGTAAAAAATAACGCCAAGGGAACAACGCGTTGTGGCGCGCTTTTTCGAGACGCCCCTGCGGCGCTGCCGTTTGTGTGCGATTTTTCCGGGAAACCGGGCCCGCTACATGCGCAGGCGGACCTTTTCCGGGGTCAGACGCCGTTCCAGCCGGGCCGCCACCAGGCTCATGGCGTAACAGCCCATGAAGTACAGCGCGGCCACGGTGGAATAGATCTCGAAGGGGTGGACCATGAGCCGGTTGTTCAGGCCCTGGGCCACGAAGGTCAGCTCGAGCACGCCGATGACGTAGGCCAGGGAGGTGTCCTTGAAGATGGCGATGAACTGGCCCACGATGGCCGGGATCATCTGCTTCAAGGCCTGGGGCAGGATGATCCGGCGCATGGTCTGGGCATAGGTCAGGCCCGTGGAATAGGCCGCCTCGAACTGGCCCCGGGCGATGTTCTGGATGCCGCCGCGCACGATCTCCGCGATGTAGGCCGCGGTGAACAGGGTGAGCGCGATGGTCGCGGACCAGAACACGTCCAGGAAGGCGTCCAGGAGCACGGGGATGAAGAAGTAGACCCAGAAGATCACGATGATCAGCGGGTTGCCCCGGATGAGCTCGATGTAGGCCGTGGCCGGCAGGCGCAGGATGCGGTTCTCGGCCATGCGCGCCAGGCCGATGAACAGCCCCAGCACGAAGCTCACCGTGATGGCGATGACCGCCATGATCAGCGAGAAGGACAGTCCGCCCAGGCCCCAGAGGATCTCGTGGGGGTCGCCGTGGGGGAAGCGCCAGATGAGCAGCGTGGAGAGGTTGCCCCAGACCACGTCCCAGTCGAACGAGCGCAGGCCCAGGACGATCTGCCAGGCCAGGAAGGCCAGCAGGCCCAGGAACAGGGTCTTGCCCGCCAGGGTCAGAACCAGGCGCAGCAGGCCCCAGGTCCGGACCCAGAGCGCGCCCAGGGCCGAGCGGGTCAGGCCGCGGCGGCGGCGCAGGGAGCGGCGCAGGGGCCGGGTGAGCACGCGAAGGAACAGCCAGACCGGCGGCAGGACCCGGTCCAGGAGCCGGTCCAGGGCCGTGCGCCGGGTGGCGCTCTCCATGCGCAGGCGGCGGTTGACCACGTTCAGCGTGGCCGAGATGGCCAGCGAGAGCGAGAGATAGAGCACCGTGGCCGCGGTGGTGGCCTCGAAGCCGCGGAAGGTCAGGGACTCGATCTGCTGGGACTGCCAGGTGAGATCGGCCACGCCCACGACCATGGCCAGGGACGAGTTCTTCATGTTGTTGAGGAACTCGCTGCCCAGCGGCGGGATGATGGCCCGGAAGGCCAGGGGCAGGATGATCCGGGTGAGCACCTGGAAATAGGTCAGCCCCGAGGAATAGGCCGCCTCCAGAAGTCCCTTCTGGATGGACTGGAGCCCGGCGCGGATGACCTCGGCCATGAACGCGCCGGTGTACACGGCCAGGCCGAGCACGGCCACCCAGAATTCGTAGTGCAGGGAGAAGAGCCACTCGCGCACGCCCTCGGACAGGAGCTTGGGCAGGGCGAAGTACCAGAAGAACAGCTGCACCAGCAGCGGGGTGTTGCGGAAGAACTCCACGTAGAACGTGGCCACGGCGCGCAGGGGCTTGAAGTGCGAGAGCCGGGCCAGGCCCGCGGCCGTGCCCAGGCTCAGGGCCGCGGCGGCGGACAGGAGCGAGATCTGGATGGTCAGGCCCAGGCCCTTCAAGAGTTCCCAGCCCAGGTGCAGGCCGTAGGTCTGGTTCTCCACAAAGAGCACGGACCAGTCGAACTTGTAGTGGAAGCGGAAGACGAAGCCCCAGAACCAGGCCGCAAAGGCCAGGATCAGGCCCAGGACCAGGTACTGGACCCAGATTTTTTCGAGTTGACGGCTGAGCATGGGGTTTCCCGCGAAAAGGCCCCGGCCCGGAAATTCCGGACCGGGGCCCAGGGAGACCTGCGGCCTACGGCCAGGTCTCGATCTTGCCGCTCATGGGGAAGGCGTACGGCGTGTCCGGACCGTACCACTTGTTGTAGATCTTCATGTAGGTGCCGTCGTTCCAGATGTCCTGGAGGGCGAAGTTCACGGCGTCGCGCCAGGCCGAGTCGTCCTGGGGCAGACCCATGCCGTAGGGCTCGTCGGAGATGAAGTCGCCGATGACTTCCCACTTGCCGGGGTCCTGGGCGGCGTAGCCGATGAGGATGGTGGAGTCCGTGGACCAGCCGGCGGCGCGGCCCATCTGCAGGGCCTGGAAGCACTCGGACTCCTTCTGGAAGGAGATCACGTTCTGGTCGGCGTTCTTGTCGCCTTCCTTCTTGAGCTGGTTGCGCAGGTTGATCTCGGAGGTCGTGCCCTGCATGGTGGCCACCTTCTTGCCCACCAGGTCCTTCCAGGTCTTGGCCGAGCCCTTCTTGACCATGACCTTCTGGCCGTCGAAGAAGTAGGTGATGGAGAAGTCGATGCTCTTGTCGCGTTCGCGCTTGTGGGTCATGTTGGCCACGGACAGGTCGATGCGGCCTTCCTGGACAAAGGCGATGCGGGTCTTGTTGTTCACGGCCACGCGCTCGACCTTCACGCCCAGGCGTTTGCCGACTTCCTCGGCGATGTCCACGTCAAACCCCACCCATTCCTTCTTCTCATTGTAGAAGCCCGCGGGGATGGAGTCGGTCATGAGGCCGATGCGCACGACCTTGTCCTTCATGACGCGGTCGTAGGTGGCCCCGGCCAGGGCCAGGGAGGCGGCCGCCAGCACGAGCAGGCAGGCCAGGCTCAGGATTTTCGCCAGACGCATGTGCACTCTCCTTTGTTTCGTTCAGGTTCCAAAGGCGCAACCATAGCAGAGAACAAGGCCCCGGAAAACCCTTCCCGCGGGCCGTCTTTTCTAATGTGAGAGAATCTTGCTCAGGAAGTCGCGGGTGCGCTCCTGCTGCGGCCGGAGGAAGAACTCCTCGGGGGTGTTCTCCTCCACCAGGGCGCCGTTGTCCATGAAGATGACCCGGTCGGCCACCTCCCGGGCAAAGCCCATCTCGTGGGTCACGCAGACCATGGTCATGCCCTCGCGGGCCAGCGTCTTCATCACGTCCAGGACCTCGCCGATCATCTCCGGGTCCAGCGCGCTGGTGGGCTCGTCGAAGAGCATGATCT
>DFYP01000078.1:0-12574 GCA_002382645.1 Desulfovibrio sp. UBA4079
ACCGGCGCCCCGCCGCCCCGCGGGGCCAGCGCAACATTCCGTATGCTGACGTTTGCATTCTTGACCTGAACCAAGGGGGCGGTCGTCTCGTCGCTTGCTGCGGCAAATCGATAGCGAAGGTCCGAACCCAGCGAGCCGGACAGAAATTCGAAATTTCGCTTCCCTTTGACCGCTTTCTGCAGATCGGCCAGCCGCAGTCCGTCCAGAACCACTTCACCTTCGGAGAAAAGCGGGTTCAGGCCGATGGTTCCCTTCAGCGTCAGCGCGCCGCCCTGTTCCGGCAGTTCGGCGGCCACCCGGTAGTCGCCGCGTTTTTCAGGCAGCGTGGACAAACCGTCGATCTCGATCCCGAAAGGCTGCAGCACGGCCTTGAACGTGCCGTCCGGATGGCCTGCGTCGGTGTACTCGATACGACCTTCCTCGATTTTGACGTGGTCGATCAGGACCCGCGCCACGGCGCCGCCGGACGGCGGCTTTTTGTCTTCGTTTAATTTGGACGCCAGCGCCGTCCAGTTGGATGTTCCGTCCGACTGCACGGCAAACGTCGCGTGGGGACGCGTCAGTTGGATATCCTGGATGCGCCAAGCCCAGCGGAACAAACCCGTGGTTCCGATATTGACGTAGAGACGATCGAAGCCGGCGATGAGGCGTTCATTCGACTCGGCCAGCTTCAATCCGTTTACGGTGAGTTCGAGGGTGAAGGGATTGAACGTCACCTGCTGCACGCTCAGACGGCTGGCGAGCTTGGTCTCACCAATCCGCGGCAGCAGTTTTTTGGCCAGCGGGTCGACCAGGAAAAATCCGACCACCAGATACAGAACGATCAACCCCGCCGCAATCAAAAACGGCAGGCCCATCAAAATCTTGAAGGCGCGTACCCGCATGGTGTTTCTCCGAGATGGACACGGCCCGAAACGGCCGGTTACGATCCCGGCAGACCGGCCCTCGCCGCCCTGCGGCGATCAGTTTCCCGAATTCACTCTAACAAAAAAACCGCCGATTTCAAACGATGATTTGGTTGACATCTCCGGCCGTTCTTATCATAGTAACAGGGACGCTCGTCCCGCGCGTTCGATGTTTGGGGAGATCCGCGGGAAAAATCTTCACATCGCACAAGACCGGAGCCGGAGAGAAGGGGCGTTTTCCTCCGCGCCGGAAAAATGCCGGACGCGCGGGCGGCTCGGCGGTAACCAAGGCGGCCGCCGGATAGAACAAGGAGCCGGTTCATGGCACCCTCGTCATCGCAAATATGGCCGATCGGCGGCGGAAAAGGCGGAACGGGAAAGAGCTTCTTCACCGGCAGCCTCGGGATTCTGCTGGCGAAGCTCGGCCGCCGGACGCTGCTGATCGATCTGGATTTGGGTGCGGCGAATCTTCACACGATCATCGGCGTATCCCACCCGGAGAAAAGCCTCTCCGACTTCATCCGGAAAAAAGCCGCATCGCTCGAAGAGACGATTGTTCCGACTTCCATCCCCAACCTCTCTCTGATCAGCGGCGCGATGAACGCGCTCGACATCGCCAATCTCGCCCACGAACAGAAGGCGAAAATCCTGCGAAACATCACCAAGCTGCCCTACGACTGCATTCTCCTGGATCTCGGCGCAGGCACCTCTTTCAATACGATCGATTTCTTCCTGCTGTCCGACTCGGGTATTTTTCTCACCGCACCGGAGCCCACGTCCATCGAAAACATCTACCGCCTCATCCGCTCCGTCTATTTTCGCAAGATTCGCCAAGTCCTAAAAACGCACGCCTTTCAGTCCCTCGCCGAAGAGGCGCAGCAACAGAACGAGAAGGCCACCGTCAGCAATCCCGATCTCCTGCTGGCGATGATGAAAGAGCTGGATCCGGAAAAAGGAGCGTTTCTGGAAAAAACGCTTGCGGCTTTCTCCTTCAAACTGGCAGTCAATCAGTTCCGCAAACAGGACAACCCGAATCTGGGGGAACTGGTCTGCAGGATCGTCCAAAAGCATCTTGCCCTGAAGATCGATTTCATCGGCAACGTTGCCTTCGACGACCGCGTTCATAATGCCGTCTGCAAAACGACGCCCTTTCTTACGCTCTACCCCTATACGCAAACCGCCCTCGACCTTCGGGAGTGCTGCAGCCGCCTCCTGTCGGAGGAGGCGGCCTCTTCCGCTGCGCAGCGGATCGCGGAGTAACCACCCCGGGGGGAGACAGGGAAAACATGAAGAACCCGCGGCAGCAGACCTATTACGAAAAGCTGGAGGTTCCCCACGACGCATCGCCGCTGGAAATCCGCCGCGCCTACAAAAAGCTCTTCGAGCTGTATCAGGACGAGTCCCTGGCAAGCTATTCCTTTTTCAGCGAGGAGGATCGAAAGGAAATCCTGTCCGATATTGAAGAAGCCTATCTTACGCTCATCAACACCGAATCCCGAATGTCATACGACGATGGGCTGATCGCGCTGGGTCGGTTGCCGGAGGAAAAATCATACCGGGATGCGGCGAAAGAACCGGTTCCCATCTACCATTTGCAGAAAAAAACGATGGGCGTCGCGTCGTCCGGCCGTCGGAAGGAGGAACTGCAAACCCTGGCTTCTCGAACGCCGGCCGTCCGGGAAATTCTGTCCCGGGATGCCCTGACCGGCGCCGACCTCGAGAAACTGCGGGCTGCGCTGGAAGTGCCTCTGGAGGAGATCGCCGAAAGCACCAACATCCGCATCGACATCCTCAGGGCCATGGAGGGCGGCGACCCCGCCACCCTGCCGCCGGCCGTCTACCTGAAAGGATTTGTGAAATCCTACGCCCGTTGCCTGGCGCTCGACGAGCACGCCGTCGCCGAAAAGTACATGAAGGGAACGGGAAAGAACGAGTAGCCTTCCCCGGGCCGCGTTGGCGGGGAAAAAAGCCTATGGCCGAAGAGGAAAAAAGGGACAGCGATCTTCAGCGGGAACTGGAACATCTCTACCAGAAGGTGGCAAGCCTCGATCCGAAGGAGGACGACCGGCAAGGACAAATCGCCGGCCCGGCTGCAGAGGAATCCGAAGAGCCCAAACGGCGACCTCCCACCGGGAAAAGGTTTCGCTTGAAGGAAAAACTCCGCGCTTCCCGGACTGCGGCGCCTTATCCGGTACTTCTCCTCTGCCTTCTCATCCTCGCCTCGTTAGGCTTTTCGCTTTGGCCGTCTTTCTACCATTACGACGCAATCGACCCCGGAGGAGGATCTTACCCCCTGAGGATCAACCGTTTGACCGGAGAGGCGACCTACTACGACGNNGCAACTGGGTCAAGCCGCCGATTATCCCGAAAGAGAACAAGCCTCCGGCCGTCGTCGAGGCGAAGGTCCTTCCGCCGCCGATTGTGCCGTCCGGAGACAAGATCTCCGAAGCGCCGTCGGCCCCTGAAGTCAGGGCGTCTTCCGCTCCGATGCCTTCCGCGACGGGGGGAAAAACCGAAGCCATCCCCGCCCCCGCATCGGCGGCTTTTCCAAAGGATGTGCGCCAAGCTCCCTACGCCGTCCAGATCCGCGCCTTCCCCGAAAACCGGATGAAGGAAGCCGAGGCCTTCATGGAACGGGTGAAAGAGAACCGGCCTGAAACGCTTCTCGAAACGGCAACCCTCGGCAAGCGGGGCGTCTGGCACAGGATCCTCCTCGGCCCCTTTTCGACGAGGGAAGAAGCCTCCGCCTACCGGAAGGAAAATCGCCTTTCCCGGGAATTCCCCGACAGTTTCGTTCAAAAAAGAACCGGAACGGCTCCCTGATCCCCTCCGCAGCATCCGAGCATCGGGGCGACGGAAACCCGATCGTTTCCGGCGGGACGGACATCCCGGTTGCGTCTTGACGGGCGAAACATGACCGTCTCCCCGGCCTCCCCGAGCCGTGTTCCCCGGAATCCGTCGAAGGCGGTTCTGTGACGCCCGGAGAAAACTGCTTGACAATGCCACGCCGATGCAACAAAGTTGCACGAAAATTTTTTCATGACAGGCGATGGGGATTCCGGATGATGAAACGGATCGGGAAAATTTTGCTGGGCGCTGCCTTCTGTCTGCTGCCTGCGCTGCCGGCCTCCCCGGCGGAGGCGGCCGCCGTCAAGGTCTTTGTGAGCATCGCCCCGCAGAAATACTTCGTGCAGAAAATCGCAGGCGACCTTGCAGAGGTTTCCGTTTTGGTTCCCGCCGGCGCCGATCCCCACACCTTCGAACCCAAACCGAGGCAGATGGTCGAACTCTCGAAAACCGCCCTGTACTTTGCGGTGGGAATCGATTTCGAAAAGACCTGGCTGAAAAAAATCTCCGCAACGAATCCGAAAATGCGCATCGTCCGCACCGATGAGGGAATTCCAAAAATCGCGATGGCCGCGCATCGCCACGGACGGGAGAGCGGGCCCGAACGCGCAGCCGCCCCGCACGGTCATGTCCAAGACGGAGACGGAAGCGGCGCCGGATCTCCGGACCCGCACGTGTGGCTTTCGCCGGCGTTGGTAAGAATCCAGGCAAATCATATTCTCCGCGCCTTCCTTTCCCTCGATCCGGCCCATCGAACGCGCTATGAGGACAACCATGCCCGTTTTCTCGCACGGATCGACGCCCTCCATGCGGAACTGACATCTCTCTTCGCCGGACGAAAGGGGGAGCGGTTCATGGTTTTCCACCCCTCCTGGGGGTATTTCGCCGATGCCTACGGCCTTGGGCAGATTCCCGTTGAAATCGAAGGCAAGGAACCCAAACCGGCCCTGCTCCGGAAACTCATTCGCCGCGCAAGAGAGCGCGGAATCCGGGTGATCTTCGTCCAGCCTCAGTTCTCCGCAAAAAGCGCCGAGCTGCTGGCCAGGGAGATCGGCGGGAAGGTGGTCTACGCCGACCCGCTGGCCGAGAACTGGGAGGAAAACCTGCGCGAGGTCGCCCGAAAATTCCAGGCGGCGGCCCGGTGAGGCAATTGAGAATGAACGAACTTGTGATCGATGTCCGGGACATGTGGTTCTCCTTCAACGGGCAACCCGTGCTCCGTGAGGTGAACCTGACGGTACCGGCGGGGGATTTCCTGGTCATCATCGGCCCCAACGGCGGGGGAAAGACAACACTGCTCAAGCTGATGCTGGGACTGCTCGAACCGGATCGGGGAGTGGTGAGCGTCTTCGGCCGGACCCCGCACAAGGCGGCCCGACATATCGGCTATGTGCCCCAGAACGTTCACATCAACAAAACCTTCCCCGTATCGGTCCTCGACGTCGTTTTGATGGGCCGGCTGAGGTCCGGAGGCGGCTGGTCGCGGCACTCCCGGCAGGACAGGCTCGCCGCCCGGGCGGCCCTCGAACAGATGGGGGTATGGGAATATCGGAGCCGCCGCATCGGCGAGCTTTCCGGCGGCTGGCGCGAGCGGGCCAAGCTGGCCCGGGTGCTGCTCCAGGGCGCGGACATCCTGCTCCTGGACGAGCCCACCAACCACCTGGACCTGGAGGCCGTGGAGTGGCTGGAGAACTATCTCCTGAACTTCCGCGGGGCCGTGGCCTTCGTGGCCCACGACCGGGTCTTCCTGGACAAGGTGGGCTCCCACGTCCTGTTCCTGGGCGGGGCCCGGCCCGTGCTGCGCAAGGGCTCGTTCGCCGGGTTCCTGGAGTGGGAGGCCGAGACGGCCCAGCAGCGCGAGCGCGAGGCGGCCAAGATCTCGGCGCGCATCGAGCACGAGCAGGAATACATCCGCCGGTTCCGGGTCAAGGCCCGCAAGGCGGCCCAGGCCCAGAGCAAGTTGAAGAAGGTCGAGAAGCTCCAGGCCGAGCTGTCCAGGGTCCAGGACGCGGCCAGCGGGGCCCGGCCCGGCCGCAGCCTGGCCTTCAACCTGCCCGAGCCCCGGCGCGGGGACAAGGTGGCGGTCTCGGCCGTGGACCTGGAGTTCGCCTACAAGGGCGACCACAAGGTCTGGCACAAGCTCAACTTCCAGCTGTTCCGGGGCCGCAAGATCGCCCTGGCCGCGCCCAACGGGGCGGGCAAGTCCACGCTCCTGAAGCTCATCGCCGGGCGGCTCACGCCCTCCCACGGCCACGTGAAGATCGGCTCGAACACGGACATGGCCTATTTCAGCCAGCACCAGACCGAGATTTTGCGGCCGGCCGGGAGCGTGCTCTCGGAGATCCGGCGGCTCTCGGACCCGCGCAACAACGAGGAACAGCTCATGGGCGTGCTCGGCCTGTTCCTTCTGGGCGAGCCCTATTTCGAGCGGCCCGTGGCCGCGCTCTCCGGCGGCGAAAAGAGCCGCCTGCTCCTGGCCACCCTGTTCCTGGCCCGGGCCAACCTCCTGGTCCTGGACGAGCCCACCAACCACCTGGACCTGGAGAGCCGCGAGGGTCTGGTGCAGGCCCTGCGCGACTATGACGGCACGCTCCTGTTCGTGGCCCACGACCGCTACCTCATGAGCGAGGTGGCCGACGAGATCTGGAGCCTGTCGCCCACGGGCATCGTGGCCTTCCCGGGCGGGTTCGAGGAGTACGACGCCCACCGCCGGGCCGAGCAGGTTGCGGCCAGGAGCGCTCCAACGGCCCAGGCGGCCGCCCCGGCCGCTCCGGCGGCGGCAGCGGCCAGGCCCAAGCAGGGCAAGGAGGACAAGCGCCGCAGCGCCGAGATCCGCAACCGCATCTCCCGGGAGATGAAGCCCCTCAAGGACGAGTACGACACCCTGGAAAAGGACCTGGACAAGGCCTTGACCGGGCAGGCCGAGCTGGAGACCGCGCTTAACGACCCGGCCACCTACGCCGATCCGGGCAAGGCCCTGGAGCTGAACAACAGCTACCGCGAGTGCGTGGACTGGGTGGAGAAGCTGCTTGACCGTATGGCCCTCCTGGAGCAAGAAATGGAAGAATTGAACAGCCGCAAGCAGGAGCTTTTGGGAGAATGAGCCGGGAAATCCGCGTGGTTGCGGGCATTGTCTGGAAAGGGGCGGAGTTTTTGGCCGTGGACCGGCCCGAGGGCAAGGCCTTCGCCCGCATGTGGGAGTTCCCGGGGGGCAAGATCGCCTCGGGCGAGAGCCCCGAGGACGCCCTGGTGCGCGAGCTGCACGAGGAGCTGCGCATCACGGCCACGGCCTTCGGCTACTGGCGCGAGAAGAGCCACCAGTATGACGGGCTCCTCGTGCACCTGACCTTTTTCCACGTGCACGCCTTCCAGGGCGTGCCGTTTCCGGCCGAGGGCCAGTCCCTGGCCTGGCTTGCGCCCGGGCAGACCGGGCCGCGGGCCTTTTTGCCCGCTGACGTGGAGATCGTCGAGGCCCTCAAGACCTACGCGGGGCCCAAGGGATTCTAGTTCAGAGGAGAGTCGCGTGCAGATCGCCCAGTTGATTGCAGCCAGCCGTTCGCCCTTCCTGTCCCTGGAGTTCTTCCCGCCCAAGGACCGGGGCACCTGGCCCGGGTTCTTCGAGGAGGTGGGCAAGCTCAAGGCCCTGAACCCGCTGTTCGTCTCCGTGACCTACGGCGCGGGCGGCGGCACCCAGGCCAACACCCTGGACGTGGTCACCCGGCTCAAGCGCGACCTGGGCCTGGAGCCCATGGCCCACCTCACCTGCGTGGGCGCGTCCGCTTCGGCCCTGCACGGCTTCCTCAAGGAACTGGTGGCCGCGGAGATCCACAACGTGCTCGCCCTGCGCGGCGACCCGCCCAAGGACCGGCCGGACTTCCGCTTCGAGGGCCAGGAGTTCCAGCACGCCTCGGACCTGGTGGCCTTCATCCGGCGGGAGTACCCGGGTCTGGGCGTGGGCGTGGCCGGGATTCCCACCAAGCACCCGGAATCGGCCACGCTGGAGGACGACCTCAGGTGGCTCAAGTTCAAGGTGGACGCGGGCGGCGACTTCGTGGTCACCCAGCTGTTCTACAACAACGCCCACTATTTCGAGTACGTGCGGCGGTTGCGCGGCCTGGGCCTGACAGTGCCCGTGCTCCCCGGCATCCTGCCGATCATGAGCATGAAGTCCGCCCAGTTCATCTCGGGCCTCAACGGCCGGGCGGTGTTCGGCGGATTCTACGAGGTCCTGGAGCAGGCCTTTGCCCGGGGCGGGGACGAGGCCGTGCGCGAGCTGGGCCTGGCCCACGCCACCAGACAGGCCCAGGACCTTATTGACAGGGGCGTTCCCGGAGTGCATCTCTATACGCTCAACCGCGCCGAGGCCTGCCTTGAGATCGCGGGCAACCTGAAGTTGTAGGGGGAGAAAACCATGGGCAAGCAGCAGTTGCGCGTGGCGGTCTGCGGGGCCACGGGGGCCGTGGGCCGTGAGATGCTCAAAGTCCTGGAGCAGCGGGAGTTCCCGGCCTCCGAGGTCGTCCCGTTCGCCTCCAGCCGCTCGGCCGGCAGCCGGGTGGAGTTCGCGGGCCAGGAGCTCACCGTGCGCGAGCTCAAGGAGGATTCCTTCCAGGGCTTCGACCTGGCGCTGTTCTCCGCGGGCGGCGGCACGTCTCAGAAATTCGCGCCCCTGGCGGCCAAGTCCGGCTGCGTGGTGGTGGACAACTCCAGCGCCTGGCGCATGGATCCGGCCGTGCCCCTGGTGGTGCCCGAGGTCAACCCGCAGGACCTGGACTGGCACAAGGGCATCATCGCCAATCCCAACTGCTCGACCATCCAGATGGTCGTGGCCCTGAAGCCCATCCACGACGAGGCCAGGATCAAGCGCATCGTGGTCTCCACCTACCAGGCCGTGTCCGGCACCGGGCACAAGGCCATCGTGGAGCTGGAGACCCAGGTCCGCCGCCTGTTCAACGGCCAGGACGTGGTGCCGGACGTCTATCCGCACCAGATCGCCTTCAACTGTCTGCCCCAGATCGACGTCTTCCTGGACAACGGCTACACCAAGGAAGAGATGAAGATGGTCAACGAGACCAAGAAGATCATGGGCGACGACAGCATCCGGGTCACGGCCACCACGGTGCGCGTGCCGGTGTTCTACGGCCACTCCGAGTCCGTGAACATCGAGACCGCGGAGAAGCTGACCGCCGAGGAATGCCGCCTGCTCCTGGCCAAGGCCCCGGGCATCACGGTGCTGGACTACCCGGAGAAGAAGACCTACCCCATGCCGGTGCACGCCGCGGGCGAGGATGACGTGTTCGTGGGCCGCATCCGCGAGGACGAGAGCATCGAGAACGGCCTGAACATCTGGGTGGTGGCCGACAACATTCGCAAGGGCGCGGCGCTCAACGCCGTGCAGATCGGCGAGGAGCTCATGCGCCGGGATCTGGTGCGGGTGCCCTGATGTTGCGGGTGGCCGACTTCGACGACTATTTGCAGGCCCTGCTGGACGCCATCCGTCCCGGGGCCCAGGAGGCCCTGGCCTTCTATGACTACCGGGTGGGCCTCATCGGCACGGACCCGCGGCTCATGCTCATGCCCTGGGACGACCACATCGCCCACCGGGGCGACGGGGTCTTCGAGACCGCCAAGTTCGTGGGCCACAAGGTCTACCAGCTGGACGCGCACCTGAAGCGCATGCGCTCCTCCTGCAAGGGCATCCACCTGGAGCCGCCCTGTCCCTGGGAGGAGATCCGCGGCACCGTGCTCCAGGTGGCCAAGGCCGCGGGCAAGCCCGACGGGCTGGTGCGCGTGCTCCTGGGCCGCGGCCCGGGCGGCTTCGGCATCGACCCCTTCGAGTGCCCGGTGCCGAGCCTCTACGTGGTGGCCTACGACATCCACCTCAAGTCCGAAAGCGTCTACGAGCAGGGCGTCACGGCCTTCAAGGCCTCCATCCCGGCCAAGCAGGCCTGGCTGGCCACCATCAAGACCACCAACTACCTGCCCAACGTGCTCATGAAGCGCGAGGCCGTGCAGAAGGGCTACGACTACGCCCTGTGCTTCGACGAGCAGGGCTTCCTGGCCGAAGGCGCCACGGAGAACGTCTGCATCGTGGACGCCCAGGGCCGCCTGTCCATTCCCGAGTTCACCAACGCCCTGGCCGGGACCACGCTCATGCGCGGGGTGGACCTGCTCAAGCGCGAGATGGAGGTCATCTTCCGGGGCATCCCCGAGGCCGAGCTGTTCGAGGCCCGGGAGATCATCCTGGTGGGCACGACCATCGACGCCCTGTCCGTGGTCCGCTTCAACGACAAGCCGGTGCACGACGCCCGGCCCGGCCCGGTGAGCCGCAGGCTGCGGGCCCTGCTGCGCCAGGACCTGGCGGACAACGGCATCCCCTTCTAGCGTTCGCCGCTCCCTGAAATGAAAACGGCCGCCGGTTTCCGGCGGCCGTTCGCGTTTCAGGCCGAGGCGCTCTGTTCGGGCAGGAAGCGGTCCCAGGGCAGGCTTTCGGCCGCGGGCCGCACGGGCTGGGTCTCGCGCCGCAGGGCCGCGTTCTCCAGGAGCAGGCGCACCTGGCGCTCGTTGGGCGTGCGGCCGGGACCCATGGGCAGGGCCCAGGACTCGCCCCGCAGCAGGGCCAGGGCCCAGCGCAGCACCAGGTCCGGGAAGAAGGCGTGGTTGCGGACCACCACAAGGGCCTCGTGGCGGCCGCTCACGTCCGGGGTCTGGCCGGGCGTCGAGGCCACGAGCAGGGGCTGGCGGGTCCGGGCCAGGGTGAAGCCGTTCTGCGCGGCCCGGATCCAGAGTTCCCAGAAGCCGAAGCGGGTGCGCGGACCCAGCCCGCCGCAGGCCTCGAACAGCGCGCGCTTGAGCAGCACGGCCCGGCCCAGGGGATTGCCGGTCTGGAGGACCCGGGGGTTGAAGTCCGGCAGGTTGTGGCGGCGCAGGACCCGGCCGTCGGAGAGCATGCGGTCGCTGTAGGCCGCGTCCGCGCCGTTCTCCAGGGCCGTCAGGCAGGTTTCCAGGTAGTTGGGGAGCAGCCGGTGGCCGGGCATGAGAAAGAGGAGATGGCGCCCTTCGGCCCGGGCCGCCCCGGCATTGGCCAGGCCCGTGGAGCCCTCGGCGGGCGTGTCCAGGAGCAGGAACTCCCGGCAGGGCAGAATGGCGCTCCAGCGCAGCAGTCCGGCGGGAAAGGGGGCGCCCTCGCTGGAACGCACCGCCACCACCTGAACGTCGGCCAGGCTCGCGGTCTGCCGGACCAGGGATCGCAGCAGGGAATGGAAGAGGCGGATATCGCCGTCCATGGTCAGGACCATGGACACATTCGGCTGGCTCAGCATGGGTTTCCCTTCCTTGGGATGACGCGGTGTTCTGCGCCGTCACAGGGCCCTATTCGGGCCTTTCGCCCCTCTTATCGACCCGATCCTGTCAGAACTTTAGGATTGGTCCTGAAATTTCTTTCTGGAAAACCTCGGGAAATAGTTTAACAGTACTTGGCAACTGGCTTTTCGCGGCGCGCCCCGTGTCGGGCGGGCGCAGGCGGGGGACATGCCCAAATTTCTAGACTACCGGGTGGAGTCTGTGCTCCGTGACGGCCGTCTGGCCGACCTGCGGGTGTTTCCCGGCGACAAGAGCTGGACCCTCTGGGGGCGGCGCGGACCCCAGGCCGAGGAGGCCCTCCTGCCCTTGGCCGGAGAGGGCCTGCCCGTGCTTCTGGGCTCGGGCCTGGGCCGGGCCCTGGAACTCCTCCTGGAGCGCGGGGGCCCCCTGGCCGTGGTGGACCGCGAGACCCCGATCCTGGCCTGCACCGGCCTGCGCGAGCGCTTCGGCGCGCACCCCGGCCTGCTTTGGCTGGATGACCCGGATCCCCAGGCGGTGCTCGCGGCGCTTTCCCGCTGGCAGCTGGAGCAGGGCGGCAGTCCCTTCGCGCCCCTGGCCCTGCCGCTCTGGCTGCGCCTGGACCCGGACTACTACGGCGTCCTGCACACGGCCCTGGAGGCCAGCCGGAGGGCGGATTTCTGGTCCAAGGCCCGGCAGCCCCGGTTCGCCCGGACCCAGCCCCGGGTGCTCCTGTTCCAGCGGCCCTATTTCCTCATGGAGGAGATCACCCAGGCCCTCACCGCCCTGGACCTGCCCTGGCGCGGCCTGGACGTGGGCCCGGGCCCGGAGCTGCGGCCCGGGTTCCTGGAGGACTTGCTGGCCGCGGCCGTGGACTTCCAGCCGGACTTCGCGCTCACCGTGAACCACTTCGGCCTGGACCGCGAGGGCCGCATGAGCGAGCTGCTGGAGCGGCTCGGCCTGCCCCTGGCCTCCTGGTTCGTGGACAATCCGCACCTCATCCTGTCCCGCTACCAGGGCCTGAACCGGCCCGGCACGGCCGTGTTCACCTGGGACCGGGACAATCTGGAGAGCCTCGCGGCCCTGGGTTTCGGCCAGGCGCACTATCTGCCCCTGGCCACGGACCCCCGGCGCTTCCGGCCGGATGCCGGGGAAATCCCGGAATCCTGGCGCGCGGACGTGTCCTTTGTGGGCAACTCCATGCGCCGGGCCGTGGACGCCTGCCGGGAATCCCTGGCCGGGCATCCGGAACTCGTGGCGGACTATGAATTCCTGGCCTCGGCCTTTGCCGCCTCCAGCGAGACCTCGGTGGAGCGCTTTCTCCGCGCCCGCGCGCCCGAGACCTGGGCCCGCAGCGCGGCCCTGCCGGACCTGGAGAGCCGCCTGGCCTTCGAGTCCCTGCTCACCTGGGAGGCCACCCGGCAGTACCGCCTGGACTGCGTGCGGCGGCTCCTGCCCCTGCGGCCCCTGGTGGCCGGGGACGAGGGCTGGCGGCCGGCCCTGGG
>DFYP01000078.1:12610-23858 GCA_002382645.1 Desulfovibrio sp. UBA4079
CTGCGGCGGCTTCCTGCTCACGGACGCCGGGCCGCAGCTGGCCGGTTTGTTCGAACCCGGGCAGGAGTGCGCGGTCTTCGAGGAGCCCGGGGAGATCGAGGACTGCGCCCGGCGCTGGCTCAAGGACGGGCAGGGACGCCGCCGGCTGGCCGAACGCGCCAGAAAGCGGGTCCTGGCCGAGCACACCTACGAGCACCGGTTGCGAACCCTTATCGAAACCATGCGCCGGACCTTTGCCGGGGCCGGACCCTGAGCTTGCTGCCGCGGAACTTGCGGGGACCCTGGGATTCTGCGATAAGTGACGGACGCCCGGCCCAGCCGGAGCACTGAGCGGAGGGGTGAATTTGGCGACGTTCCACTGCGGTTCCTGCGGCCACTCCCAGAATGTGCCGGACCGGCTCGCGGGCCGCAGGACCAAATGCCCCCAATGCGGCACCGTGGGCCAGGTGTCCGCCCCGGATGCCCCGGCAGCCCCGGAGGTCCCGGCAGCCCCGGAGGTCCCCGCCGCTCCGGCCCAGGCCGTGTTCCAGTGCGCCTCCTGCGGCTACACCCGGCCCACCCCGGCCGCGCTTCTGGGCCGCACCGTGAAATGTCCCTCCTGCGACCAGCCCGGCCGCATCCTCGCCAGTGCACTCAAGCCCGCTGATCTGGAGATGGAGTCCATCACCCTGGACGACCTGGCCGGGGAGACCCCGCCCCCGCCGCCTCCGCCGCCGCGCAACGCGAACACGCCGGAGACCCGGCTCACGCCCGACGCCGCGCCCCAAGCCCCGGCCGCCAGGACCCTGTTCCAGGGCAATGTCCTGAAAAACGTCTTCTCGGGCCTGGTCTCCGGCACGCTCGGCGCGTGCTTCAGTCTGGCCCTCACCTGTCTCATCTTTCCCCAGCCCGAGCTGGCCGCGTTCTATCCCCAGGCCCTGGCCCTGACCCTGGTCTCGGCCGTGGTCATGGGCGCGGTCTATGCCCTGACGAGCCGCGTGCCCTTCGCCATCGCCGGGCCCGAATCCATGGCCTGCGTGCTCCTGGCCCTGCTGGTGGAGAGCGTGCGCACGGCCATGCCCGGCAGCGCCCCCGGAGCGGTCTTCGTCACCTCCGCCGCCAGCATGGCCCTGGTCGCGGCCCTGGGCGGCGCGCTGGTCTATCTCCTGGGCCGCCTGCGGCTGGCCGCCCTGGTGCGCTTCGTGCCCATCCAGATCACCGGCGGCGTGCTGGCCGCGGTGGGCGT
Source organism: Desulfovibrio sp. UBA4079 (assembly GCA_002382645.1). Lineage (GTDB taxonomy): Bacteria > Desulfobacterota > Desulfovibrionia > Desulfovibrionales > Desulfovibrionaceae > Aminidesulfovibrio. The sequence continues at coordinate 13,836 of DFYP01000078.1, forward strand.
GTTCCTGATGACCGGGGCCTATGCCTTTGTCAGCGGCCGGCCGTTCTCGGCGGCGACCCTGGCCGCGTCCCTGACCCTGGAGGGCATGACCCGGTTCGTGGCCGAGGCCCCGGGCCTGGCCTGGGTCCCGGCCCTGGGCTTCGGCCTGATCCTGTTCGTGCTGTTGAGCCGCGTGCGCAATTCGCTCTTCCTCATCCTGCTCATGGGCCTGGGCCTGGCCCTGGGGCTCTCGGAGCGCTGGCTGCCCGGCTCGGAACTGGCCCGGCTGGCCGGTCTGGCCGGGTTCCTGCCTGCCGGAGCCATCACGGCCTCGCCGCTTCTGGACCTGAACCTGGTCCGGATCGTGAACTGGAACGTGGTCCTGGATCAGGCCCCGTTCCTGGCCGCCATGGTGGCCCTGCTGGTCATGACCGACATGTCCCGGATCACCTCCCTGGAGGTGGTCATGGGCCGGGAACTGGACGTGGACCGCGAGTTCCGCTTCCTGGGCCTGGGCAATTTGATCACCGGCCTGGCCGGAGGCCTGCCCGGGGCCGTGTCCCTGGGCCGGACCCTGGGCGGCCGGGCCGCCGGAGCCGCCGGTCCCCTGTCCGGGATCGTGGCCGCCCTGGTCTGCCTGGCGGCCATGCTCCACCTGGGCCCCTGGCTCCCCCTGGTGGCCCGCTTCCTGCCCGCGGGCTTCCTGTTCTACCTGGGCCTGAGCCTGGTCAAGGACTGGCTGGTGGACACCCGCAGCGTGTTCACGCGCAAGGACGACTACGCCCTGCTTCTGCTCACGTTCACGGTGACCGTGGTTCTGGGCCTGCTCCTGGGCATGGCCGTGGGCCTGGTCCTGGCCATGCTCGTCACGGTGAGCCGCTTCAGCAGCAGCTCGGCCGTGGGCCGGGCGCTCTCGGGCGAGAGCCACCGGAGCAACGTGGACCGCGCCCCGGAGCAGCTCAAGCTGTTGCGGGCCAAGGGCAGCCGCATCCTCATCGTGCGGCTGCGCGGGTTCCTGTTCCTGGGCTCGATCCACGGGGTCCTGCGGCGCATCAACGAGCGCCTGGCGCGCCAGGACGCCGAGCCGCTGCGCTACGTGGTCCTGGACTTCGGCGGGGTTTCGGGCATGGGCTCGTCGGTGAACGTGGGCTTCATCATGCTCATGCGCCTGGCCCGGGACAAGGAGTTCCAGCTGGTCCTCACGAGCCTCTCCCTGGAGGTCTCCGAGCACCTGGAGCGCGTGGGCTTCGTGCGCTCCGGCGAGGAGTCCGACACGGTCCAGGTGCTCATGAACACGGACTTCGCCCTGGAGTGGTGCGAGAACCGCATCCTGGAGGAGGAGGGCGCCCTCGGCGGGCCGGACAAGTCTCTGGCCGAACTTCTGGCCCCGGTGTTCCCGGACCCGGCCGCCGTGCCCCGGCTCCTGGCCGTGCTCACCCGCCTGGAGGTGCGCAAGGGCGAGTACGTCTTCCGCCAGGGCGACGCGCCCGATGCCATGTATTTCGTGGAATCCGGCACCGTGAACATCGAGCTGGAGATGCAGGGCGGCCGCATTTTGCGGCTCAAGAAGCTGGGGCCGGGCACGGTCTTCGGCGAGATGGGCCTGTACACCACCGCGCCCCGCTCGGCTTCGGTGGTGGCCACCCAGAAATGCGTGCTCCACCGCCTCTCGGCCGGGCACTTCCAGGCCCTGCAGGCCAAGGCCCCGCGCGTGGCCTCGGCCGTGCACCGCTTCGTGGTCACGCTCCTGGCCGATCACCTGGCCGAGGCCAACGTCAAGCTGCGCGATCTGTCCCGCGAGGCCTAGGCCCCGCGATTCCCCAGTTTGAGATCCCCGAACACATAGTCCCGCAGGGCCTGGAGCCAGGGCCGCGGCGCGATGCCCGTGGCCTGGGTGAAGGACTCCGTGTCGAGCACGGAGAAGGGCGGCCGCACGGCCTTGGTGGGCCAGGCCGCGGACAGGATGGGCCGGACCCGGCAGGGCAGCCCGACCAGCTGGATGGCCTCGGAGGCCAGCTCGCACCAGGAGGCCCGGCCCGCGTTGGCCAGATGCAAGAGGCCCCGGGTTCCGGAGGCGGCCAGGGCCAGGGTCCAGTCCGCCAGGTCCCGGGTGTAGGTGGGCGAGCCCTCCTGGTCGTGGACCACGGTGAGTTCCTCGCGGGTCCGGGCCAGGTCCAGGATCTTGGCCACGAAGTTGCCCCGGCCCGGGCCGAACAGCCAGGCCGTGCGCAGGATGAGCGTGTCGGCCAGGCCCGCCAGGGCCTGTTCCCCGGCCAGTTTGCTGGCCCCATAGACCGAGAGGGGGTTCGGCTCGTCCCCGGGCCGGTAGGGCGTCTGGCTGGTGCCGTCAAAGACGAAATCCGTGCTGAAGTGCACGAGCAGCAGGCCGCGCTCGGCGCAGACCCGGCCCAGGAGCGCGGGCAGGTCGCGGTTCAGGCGAAAGGCGGCCTCGGGCTCGTCCTCGGCCTGGTCTACGGCCGTGTAGCCCACGGCGTTGACCACCCAGTCCGGCTTTTCGCGCTTGAGGAAGCGCGTCAGGGCGCGTTCATCCAGGGGGTCGAAGTCCTCGGAGCTCACGGCCAGGGGCAGGGCCTTGGCCTGGGCCAGGGCGCGCACCAGGGCCTGGCCCAGGAGCCCGCGCCTGCCGCCGAGCACCGCGACCTTGGCGCCTGCCGGGCCGGTCACGCGCGTTCCCCGTACCACTGGTCCATGAACCGGCGGTAGGCCCCGCTCTGCACCGAGTCCAGCCAGGGGCCGTTGTCCCGGTACCAGTCCAGGGTGCGGGCCAGGCCGGCCTCGAAGTCCAGGGAGGGCGCGAAATCCAGCTCGCGGGCGGCCTTGGAGAAGTCCATGGCGTAGCGCAGGTCGTGGCCCGGGCGGTCGGTGACGAAGCTGATGAGCGACTCGGGCCTGCCCAGATGGCGCAGGATGGCCCGGACCACCTCCAGGTTGGTGCGCTCCGAGGCCCCGCCGAAGTTGTAGATCTCGCCGGGCGCGCCGCGCAGCAGGGCCAGCTCCACGCCCCGGCAGTGGTCCTCCACCCAGATCCAGTCGCGCACGTTCAGGCCTTGGCCGTAGACCGGCAGGGGCTCGCCCGCCTGGGCCTTGAGGAACATGAGCGGGATGAGCTTTTCCGGGAACTGGTAGGGGCCGTAGTTGTTGGAGCAGCGGGTGACGATGACCGGCAGGCCGTAGGTCTCGCGGTAGGCCCGGCAGATCAGGTCGGCCGAGGCCTTGGACGCGGAGTAGGGCGAGTTGGGCAAGAGCGGCAGGTCCTCGGTGAAGGCCCCGCTGGGGCCCAGGCTGCCGTAGACCTCGTCCGTGGAAACCTGGACGAAGCGCTTGAGGCGGCGCATCCGGGCGCATTCCAGGAGGTTCTGCGCGCCGAGCACGTTGGTGTTGAGGAACGGGGCCGGGTCGTTGATGGAGCGGTCCACGTGGGACTCGGCCGCGAAGTTGACGAGGGCCTCCAGGCGGTGTTCCTCCAGGAGCGCGAGCACCAGGTCGCGGTCCGCGATGTCGCCGTGGACAAAGACGTAGCGCGGGTCCAGGCCGCCGGAATGGGCCGCCTCCAGCGCCGCGAGATTGTGGCGGTTGCCCGCATAGGTCAGCTTGTCCAGGTTGACCACGGTCCAGTCCGGATGCGCGGCCAGGATTCCCTGGATGAAATTGGTGCCGATGAAGCCGCAGCCGCCGGTGACGAGAAGCCGCATGACGGGTCCTTTGTTAGGGCCGGACTGTAGCGGTAAAAGGGCCCCTTCGCAAGGCGGGCCTAGTCCAGGGCCCCGGTCTGGCGCAGGGCCTCGTGGAGCAGGATGCCCGCGGCCGTGGACAGGTTCAGGCTGCGCACCTGGCCCTGGATGGGGATGCGCACCAGGTGCTCGGACAGGGCCAGCACCTCGCCGGGCAGGCCCGTGGTCTCGGGCCCCAGCACGATGGCGTCCCCGGGCTCGAAGGCGAAGCGGTGGGCCGGGACCCCGCCCCGGGCGCTGGAGAGCACGAGCCGCGGCGGGGCGGCCTCGCGCAGGAAGGAGGCCATGTCCGGATGCACGGAGAGCCGCACGTGCGGCCAGTAGTCCAGCCCGGCGCGCTTGAGGTAGCGGTCCGCGAGGGAGAAGCCCAGGGGCTCGATGAGGTGGAGCGGCGTCTCCGTGGCCGCGCAGAGCCGGGCCACGTTGCCCGTGTTCGGGGGGATTTCGGGGTGGAACAGGACCAGGCGCATGGCGGCTCCGCAAAAGAAAAAAGCCCCGGATGCCGGGGCTCTTGGGCTCGTGGTGGGCGATCCGGGATTTGAACCTGGGACTTCCACCGTGTGAAGATGGCACTCTAACCGCTGAGTTAATCGCCCACGAGGGAAAGAACGTATACCCACACTCCCGGACCTTGGCAAGTGCTTTTTGAGGCCCCCGCGGAGGTCGATTGGCCGATCAAAACAAGTTCTTTTCTGAACATGGCTTGTCATTGCCCCGGACTTGCCGCATAAGGACCTTCATTCTCTCACAGTCGACCCGTCAGGGGGGTTCCATGACCACGACCTATACCGTGTTTCAGGAACAGCTTCCGGATCTCTTCCGCAAGTGGAGTCAGGAATATGCGCTCTATGTCCCGGCCTCCGCGGGCGGGGGCTTCTTCGACCTCAAGCCCTGGCGCGAGGGCCTGGAAGTGGCCTGGGAATACGACGTGGCCTACAATCCGCCCAAGCGCTTCCTCCTGCCGCCGCGCGAGACCCTGGTGCGCTACGACCTCCGGAAGTACACGGCCGAGCCCGTGTTCGAGGCCCCGAAGCAGATCCTCTTCGGTCTCCATCCCTATGATCTGAAGGCCGTGAACCAGCTGGACCAGCTCATGGAGGGCGGCAGCCCGGACCAGAACTACCTGCGCCGCCGCGAGGCCACCGTGATCATGGCCCTGGACCCGCTGACCGTTTCGCCCACGGCCTTCTGGAGCAGCATCGGCGGGGACCACGTGAACCATGGCTTCGACCTCTACTGGACCAAGATCGGCCCGGCCTCCTTCCTGGTGGCCGTGGGCTCGCCCAGGGGCGAGGAACTGCTGCGCGCGGCCGGGGAGCTTCTGCCGGCCACGGCCGCGGACCGTGAGGCCGCCCGCCGGGCCAAGCTCCGGGCCCATGCCCTGGCCCGGTCCAACAGCCTCAAGTACAACTGGGAGGAGACCCCCCGGGTCCTGGGCCGCAGCTGGGATTCCCCGGTCTGGCGCAAGTACGCGGTCATGTGCCTGGCCTGCGGCTCGTGCAACCTGGTCTGCCCCACCTGCTACTGCTTCGACATCCGCGAGGAGGCCGACGACCGCCTGGAGCAGGGCGAGCGCTTCCGCCAGTGGGACGGCTGCATGCTGGAGTCCTTCGCCCTGGTGGCCGGGAACCACAACTTCCGGCCCAAGGCCCTGGACCGCTACCGCCACCGCTACTTCCGCAAGGGCAAGTACATCTACGACAAGATCGGTGAGTTGGGCTGCGTGGGCTGCGGCCGCTGTGTGCGGGCCTGCACCGCGGGCATCGCCAACCCGCTCACCGTGTTCAACGAACTCTGGGAGGAGTCCGGGAATGAGTATTAAGAACTTCTCGCCCTACGTGCCCCGCCCGGCGACCCTGGTGGCCAAGAAGCAGCTCTCGGACTACGTGACCCTGTTCACCTTCGAGCAGGACAACGGCAAGCCCCTGGCCCACAAGCCGGGCCAGTTCATCCAGCTGTCCATCTACGGGGTGGGCGAGGCGCCCTTCTCCATCAGCTCCCCGCCGGAGCAGAAGAACGTCTTCGAGCTGGCCGTGCGCAAGATCGGCGCCGTGACCCAGGCCCTGCACAACATCGAGCCCGGGCAGAAGGTGGCCATCCGCGGCCCCTACGGCAGCTTCTTCCCGGTGCAGCAGTTCGTGGGCAAGGACACCCTGTTCGTGGCCGGCGGCCTGGGCTACATCCCGCTGCGCTCGCTTCTGCGCTACCAGCTGCGCCACCGCGAGGAGTTCGGCCGGGTCATCGTGCTCATCGGCACCCGCGACCCCAAGGAACGCATCTTCACCGACCAGATCAAGCGCCTGGGCGAGCGCGGCGACGTGGAGGTCCTGGAGACCGTGGACCGCGGCGACGAGTCCTGGAAGGGCAACGTCGGGCTCATCACCACGCTGCTGCCCAAGGTCCAGCTGGACCCGGTGAACACCTACGTGGCCATGGTCGGGCCGCCGGTCATGTACCGCTTCGTCATCGCCGACTGCCGCAAGATGGGCATCCCGGCGGAGCAGATCTACGTCTCCCTGGAGCGGCGCATGAAGTGCGGCCTGGGCAAGTGCGGGCACTGCCAGATCAACGACCTGAACGCCTGCATCGACGGCCCGGTGTTCCGCTACACGGACATCGAAGCCTACCAGGAAGCCATCTAACCCCCGGAGGCGAGCATGACGGCGAAACCCAAGATAGCCTTCTTCGACTTCGCGGGGTGCGAGGGCGATCAGCTCCAGGTGGCCAACCTGGAGGAGCGCCTGCTGGACATCCTGGGCCACGTGGAGGTGGTCAACTTCCGCGAGGTGGCCACCCGCTCGGGCCAGGACTACGACATCGCCTTTGTGGAAGGCTCCGTCACCCGGCCCGCGGACGAGGAGCGCCTCAGGCAGATCCGGGCCCAGGCCAAGGTCCTGGTGGCCCTGGGGGCCTGCGCCTGCATCGGCGGGGTCAACTGCCTGAAGAACTTCATGTCCGAGAACGTCTATCGGGAGGAGGTCTACGGCCCCTCGGCCCGTTGGTATCCCACGGCCCCGGCCCGCCCGCTCAAGGCCGTGGTCAAGGTGGACGCCGAGGTGCCCGGCTGCCCGGTGGACGCGGCCGAGTTCGCCCGCGTGGTCAAGGAGGTGCTCCTGGGCAAGGCGCCCTGGCTGCCGGATTGGCCGGTCTGCGTGGAATGCAAGCTGGCCGGGAACATCTGCCGCTTCGAGATGGGCCGCATGTGCCTGGGGATCATCACCCGGGCCGGCTGCGGGGCCTGCTGCGTCACCGAAGGGGCCCACTGCTGGGGCTGCCGCGGCCTGGTGCCCGGGGCCAACCTGGACTCGGCCCGCATCGTGCTGGACCGTACCGGCCAGGACCGCAAGGCTGTGCAGGACCTGCTCCGTTTCTACCTGGGAGACACCGCCGCCACGCTCTAGGCGGCTTGCGAGGGACGACATGGCGAAGAAGGCGCAATCCAAGGCGGAACCCGCCGGCAAGAAGCGGGTGGACGTGCATTACCTGACCCGCGTGGAAGGCCACGGCAACATCGTGGTGGAGATCGAGGCCGACGGACGGGTTTCGGCCTGCCGCTGGGAGGTGCCGGAGGCCCCGCGCTTCTTCGAGGCCATGCTCATCGGCCGGGACTACCGGGACGTGCACCACATCGTCTCGCGCATCTGCGGCATCTGCTCCATCGGGCACCAGCTGGCCTCGCTCCAGGCCACCGAGGACGCCCTGGACATCCGCGTCTCGGAGCAGACGCTCCTGCTGCGCCGTCTGGCCACCCACGGCGAGAACCTCCAGAGCCATCTGCTGCACATCGCCTACCTGGTCCTGCCGGACCTGATGGGCGTGGACTCGGTGATCCCCCTGGCCGCGACCCACAAGGACGCGGTGCTCAAGCTCGTGGCCGCCCGGCGCATGTCCAACGAGTTCTGCCGCCTGGTCTGCGGCCGCACCACCCACCCCCAGCGCATGGCCCCGGGCGGCTGGATGAAGATTCCCACGCCCGAGGACTTGGCCAGCCTGCGCAAGATGCTCGTGGACAGCGTGCCGAACCTGAACTTCGCCGTGGACCTGGTGGCCTCCCTGGCCGGCAAGATCCCGGCCTTTGAGCGCAAGACCGAGTACGTGGCCCTGGTTTCGCCCACGGACTATGCCCTGTACTGGGGCGAGATTGGCTCCAGCCTGGACGAGCGGCACCCGGTGCGCGACTACAAGAGCGTGACCCGGGAGTACTGCGTGCCCCAGTCCACGGCCAAGTGGACCAAGAACATGGCCGAGTCCTACATGGTCGGGGCCCTGGCCCGGTTCAACCTGAACGCCGAGAAGCTCACGCCCGGCGCCGCGGCCGCGGCCAAGAAGCTCGGCCTGGCCAAGGGCTGCACCAACCCGTTCATGAACACCGTGGCCCAGCTGGTGGAGTGCGTGCACTCGGTGGAGGACTCCCTGGCCATCATCGACCAGCTCCTGGCCCGCGGCCTGCGCGAGGAGGAGCTTCCGCCCGTGCGGCTCAAGGCCGGCAAGGGCGCGGGCGCGGTGGAGGTGCCCCGGGGCATCCTGTTCCACGCCTACGAGTACGACGACAAGGGCCGCATCTTCGCCGCGGACTGCGTCATCCCCACCAACCAGAACCATGCCAACATCCAGAAGGACATGGAGGCCCTGGTGCCGACCCTGGCCAAGAAGTCCGAGGCCGAGATCGAGCTCATCCTGTCCATGCTCGTGCGGGCCTACGACCCGTGCATCTCCTGCTCCACCCACACCCTGGACCTGCGGCCGGGCCAGGAAAAGAAGCTCGTGCGCTTCGTGCGCAAGTAGCCGCGGCCTGACTGCCGATAAAAAAGCCCCGCCTGGCGGGGCTTTTTTGTTGCCCTGGGCCCTGCCGGGGCCCAGGCGGTTGACGCCCTGTGCGATACTTTGTATTCGTGAGGTGCCACGAAAATTTAATTCATGTCGTAAAACAACAATGATTTGAAAAACAAGGCACAGCCGACGGAGTGTCCCATGGTCCGCCACTGCCTCGCCGTTGTCCTGCTCCTGTTCTGCGCGGTCCCGGCCCTGGCCGGGGAAACCCGGATGGTCACCGACGCCCTGGACCGCCAGGTGACCATCCCGGCCAAGGTGGAGCGGGTCATCTGCTCGGGCTCCGGCTGTCTGCGCTTCCTGGTCTATCTCCAGGCCCAGAACCTGGCCGTGGCCGTGGACGACATCGAGGCCCGCAGCAGCCAGGTGGATGCCCGGCCCTATGCCCTGGCCAATCCCGCCTTCCGGACCCTGCCCGTGTTCGGCCGGTTCCGGGGGGACGACGACCCTGAACGCATCCTGGCCCTGGCGGTCCAGCCCCAGGTCATCCTCAAGGTCAATCCCGAGATGGGCATGGACCCTGTGGAATTGGAGCGCAAGACCGGCATTCCGGTGGTGGTGGCGCGCTGCGGGGACCTGGGCCTGAAGCGCCAGGAGTTCTACGCCGCCCTGCGGACCTTTGCCGCGGTGGTGGACCGCAAAGACCGGGCCGAGGCCGTGATCCGTTTCTTCGACGAGCACATCGCGGACCTGGGCCAGCGGGTGGCCGGATTGCCGGAGTCCGCCCGGCCCAGCGTGTACGTGGGCGGCGTGGCCTTCAAGGGGCCCCAGGGCTTCCAGTCCACGGAACCGGGCTATCCGCCGTTCCTGTTCCTCAACGCGCGCAACGTCGCCGCCCAGGGCACCGTGACCCCGGGCCAGACCATGGTGGCCAAGGAAAAGATCCTGGAGTGGAATCCGGACGTGCTCTTCCTGGACCTGTCCACCCTGCAGCTGGGCGAGGCCGCGGGCGGCCTGCATGAGCTGAAGACCGATCCGGCCTACCAGACCCTGGACGCGGTACGCCAGGGCCGGGTCTATGGCCTGCTGCCCTACAACTGGTACTGGCAGAACTACGGCTCCATCCTGGCCGACGCCTACTACGCGGGCACGGTGCTCTATCCCGGGCGGTTCCAGGACGTGAATCCCGCGGCCAAGGCCGACGCCATCTACCGCTTCCTGGTGGGCAAGCCCGTGTTCGCGGAGATGAACAGCCGCTTCGGCGGGCTGATCTTCGCCAAGGCGCCCCTGCGCTAGCCATGCATTTCGCGGACGGCAAACTGCCCGGGGAGTATGCCCGCTATGTCGGGCGCAAGACCCTGTTCATCGCGGCCCTGTCCCTGGCCGCGGCCTTTTCCCTGGCCCTGTCCCTGAGCCTGGGCGCGGCCGACCTCTCCCTGGGGGCCGTGCTCCGGGCCCTGGCCGGCATGGCCGAATCCGAACGCGCGCGCGTGATCCTCTGGAACATCCGTCTGCCCCAGGC
>DFYP01000142.1 GCA_002382645.1 Desulfovibrio sp. UBA4079
ACCACATCCAGGCCTCGGGGTTGATGGGCTCGCCCACGCTGCCCAGGACCCGCAGGGAGGACAGGTCGTGCTTCTTGGGCCAGTCCGCGCCCTCGCGCATGAGCGCCCGGATGACCGTGGGCGCGGTGTAGAAGATGTTGACCTTGAACTTCTCCACGATCTTCCAGAAGCGGTCCGGCTTGGGCCAGGAGGGCACGCCCTCGAACATGATCGAGGTGCCGCCCAGGGCCAGCGGGCCGTAGACGATGTAGGAGTGGCCGGTGATCCAGCCCACGTCGGCCGTGCACCAGTAGACGTCCTCGTCCTTCAGGTCGAAGACCCACTGGGTGGTGTGGGCGGCGTAGGTCAGGTAGCCGCCGGTGGTGTGGACCACGCCCTTGGGCTTGCCCGTGGAGCCGGAGGTGTACAGGATGAACAGGATGTCCTCGGCGTCCATCTCCTCGGCCGGGCAGTTGTCCGAGATGTCCTCGGCGCCCATCTCGTCCTGCCACCAGGTGTCCCGGCCCTCGACCATGTTGATGTTGGTCTTGGCCCGGTTGACCACCACCACCTGCTCCACCGTGGGGCACTCCTTGAGGGCCTCGTCCACGTTGCCCTTGAGCGGGATGGCCCGGCCGCCGCGGAGCACGGCGTCGGCCGTGACCACGACCTTGGCCTCGCAGTCCTGGATGCGGTTCTGCAGGCTCACGGCCGAGAACCCGGCGAAGACGATGGAGTGGATCGCGCCCAGGCGGGTGCAGGCCAGCATGGCCACGGCCAGCTCCGGGATCATGGGCAGGTAGATGGAAACCCGGTCGCCCTTCTTCACGCCCTTCTTCTTGAGCACGTTGGCGAAGCGGCAGACCTCGCGATGGAGCATCTGGTAGGTGTAGACCTTGACGTCGTCCTCGGGCTCGCCCTGCCAGATGATGGCGGCCTTGTTGCGGCGGCCGTCGGTCAGGTGGCGGTCCAGGCAGTTGTAGGAGACGTTGGTCTTGGCGCCCTGGAACCATTTGACCTCGGGCTTGTGCAGGTCGGCTTCCAGGACCTTGGTCCAGGGCTTGAACCAGGTGATCAGTTCCTTGGCCCGGTCGCCCCAGAAGCCCTCGGGGTCCTCGTCGGCCCGCTTGTACAGGGCCTCGTATTCGGCCGCGTTCTTGACCCAGGCCTGGGCCTGCATGGCTTTGGGCGGCTCGAACACCCGGCCTTCCTTCTGCATGCTCATGATGGTCTTTTCGTCGCTCATCTGGCCACTCTCCTGCTGTTTTCCGTGGGGTACGCCACGGCCGGGCAGCCGGGGCGCACGCCCCGCCCCTGGCCTCGGCCGGTCCGAGGCCCTGCCTTAGCGTACTTTTTTCTTTTGTCTCAAAATTTTCCGGTGAACGGCAAAATGACCGGGTGAACGGCGGGTCGCAAAAAAAAGACCGCGCCGGAGCGCGGTCTCTGGTTTCCGAAAGAACCCGGGGTCAGGTCAGGCTGTTGGCGAAGCCCTCGGCCGAGGTGCCGCCCATGGAGCTTCCGCCGGACGCGCTCTGGGCCTGCAAGAGCTCGCTCTGGAGGGTCATGAGCTCGGACTGGAGCGCGGCCAGCTTGGTCTTCTTCTGCTCCTCGCTCAGGGACGGGTCGCTCTTGACCGCCTCGATCTCCTTCTGAAGCTCCTTGATGCGCTCCTGGATATTCTTGATGAGCTCCTCGGCGTCGCTGCCCGAGGAGTCCCCGGAGTCCTGGGTTTTGAGGGCCGCCGCCGAGAGGCTCTTGGCCTCCGCGGAAAGGCTCACGGTGTCGCCGCCGGAGGCGTTTTCTTCGGCCACGGTCGTGTTCGCCACCTGCATCGCATATCCGGTCGCTCCGCTCAGGGCGGTTCCGTCAATGGCCAGGACACCCATACTCCACTCCTTGTATATATGCCCCCTTATCGGCCGGGCCAGCGGAACACTTTAGCCTTGCCGGTTGCCTCGGCCGCCGCCTTCGGGCTATCCTGCGGCCAGTCCCGCAACTTTCCACCGCGAGGGCCGCATGGGCATCACCAACCTCGAATACATGTTCAATCCCAAGTCCGTGGCCGTGATCGGGGCCACCAACGAAGCCCTCAACCCGGGCAACATCGTCATGCGCAACATCATGACCGGCGGCTTCCTGGGTCCGGTCATGCCGGTGTCCGACGAGGCCGAGGCCATCGCCGGGGTGCTCACCTACCCTTCGGTCCAGAAGCTGCCCAAGACCCCGGACCTGGCCATCGTCTGCAATCCGCTCCCCGAGGTCCCGGAAATCCTCATGCGCCTCAAGGAGTTCGGCACCAAGGCCGTGGTCCTGCTGGCCTCCGGGTACGCGGGCATGGACGAGGAGGAGCGGGCCGACGTGGCCCACACCATCCAGGCCGTGGCCAACCCGCCCGAGGTCCGCATCCTGGGCCCCAAGTGCCTGGGCTTCATGGTCCCGTCCATCAACCTCTACGCCAGCATCGCCCACGCCAAGGCCCTGCCCGGCCGCATCGCCTTCATCTCCCAGTCCGACTCGCTGTACACCGCGGTCCTGGACTGGGCCATGTCCCAGGGCATCGGCTTCTCCCACATCGTGTCCCTGGGCCGCCGCCTGGACGTGGGCTTCTCGGACATCCTGGACTACCTCGGCTCGGACCCCCTGACCCGCTCCATCCTGCTCTACGTGGAGTCCACCCACGACGCCCGGGCGTTCATGTCCGCGGCCCGGGCCGCCTCGCGCAACAAGCCCGTGGTGGTCATGCGCCCGGGGCTGGCCCTGCGCGAGGTCCAGGCCCGGCTCTCGGACCTGGCCGCCGAGTCCGACGACGTCTATGACGTGGCCTTCCGCCGCGCGGGCATGCTCCGCGTGGACAGCATCGACGGCCTGTTCGACGCGGCCCAGACCCTGGCCCAGCCCAAGCCCGTGCGCGGCGACCGCCTGGCCATCCTGACCAACGGCGGCAGCGCGGGCATCCAGGCCGCCGACGCCCTGCTGCGCGGCGGCGGGCGGCTGGCCGAGATCGCGCCGGAGAGCGCCGAGGCCCTGGACAAGACCCTGGCGGAGTCCTGGTCCCGGGCCAATCCCGTGGGCCTGCCCTACAATGCCGGGGCCAAGGAGTACGCCGAGGCCCTCAAGATCCTGGTCAAGGACCCGGGCGTGGACGCGGTGCTCGTCATGCACGTGCCCTTTGCCGGGCTGCCCGACGAGGAGCTGGCCCAGGCCGTGGCCGAGGCCGTAAAAAGGGTCAAGCGCATGGTCCTGGCCTCCTGGCTCGGCTCGGGAGCGGCCGGACGGGCCCGGGCCCGGCTCTCGGACGCGGGCATCCCCACCTACGAGACCCCGGACACGGCCATCCGGGCCTTCCTCTACATGGTGGAGTACCAGAAGAACCAGGAAATGCTCATCGAGACCCCGGACTCCCTGCCCTCGGACTTCTTCCCGGACACCCTGGCCGCCCGCGAGGCCGTGAAAAAGGCCCTGTCCTCGGGCCGGGCCGCGCTCACCGAGCCCGAGGCCAAGGACGTGCTGGCGGCCTACGGCATCCCGGTGGTGGAGACGCGCATCGCGGTTTCGGCCCGGGAGGCGGTCATCGCGGCCGACGAACTGGGCTATCCCGTGGCCGTGAAGCTCCGCTCCCCGCAGATATCCCAGCCCTACGACGTGGGCGGCGTGGTCCTGGACCTGGAGACCGCCGAGAAGGTCTGGGAGGCGGCCGCGGGCATCCTGGCCCGCGTGTCCCGCGAGCGGCCGGACGCCTACATCGAGGGCTTCACCGTGCAGAAGATGGGCCGCCGCCCCGGGGCCCACGAGCTGTTCATCTCCGCCGCGGTGGACCCGACCTTCGGCCCGGTGATCCGCTTCGGCCACGGCGGCATGGCCCGCGAGCTCATCCAGGACAGCGCCCTGACCCTGCCGCCCCTGTCCATGAGCCTGGCCCGCGAGCTCCTCTCGCGCACGCGCATTTCCCGCCTCCTTGCGGGCACCCCGGACCACCCGGCCGCGGACCTGGACGACATCTGCCTGACGCTCATCCAGGTCTCCCAGCTTTTGATCGACGTGCCCCAGATCATGGAGCTGGACATCAACCCGCTCTACGCCGACGACCTGGGCGTGCTGGCCCTGGGGGCCAAGATCGAGGTGGCCCAGGCCAAGGCCGACGGCCAGGACCGCTTGGCCATCCGCCCCTACCCGCGCGAACTCGAGGAGTGCGTGGTCACGAAGCAGGGCCGCAAGGTCACGCTGCGGCCCATCCGGCCCGAGGACGAGCCCGCCCACGTGGACTTCCTGGCGCGGCTCTCGGACGAGGACCTGCGCCTGCGCTTCTTCGGCGTGGTGCGCCGGGACTTCGGGCACAAGGACATGGCCCGCTTCACCCAGATCGACTACGACCGCGAGATGGCCTTCATCGCCACGGCCCAGGACGAGCGCGGACGGCCCGAGACCCTGGGCGTGGTGCGCACCTCCACCAAGCCGGACAACTCCGAGGCCGAGTTCGCCATCGTCATCCGCTCGGACTTGAAGGGCTCGGGCCTGGGCAGCCTGCTGTTCCAGAAGATGATCCGCTACACCGCGGCCCGCGGCACCAGCCGCATCACCGGCCAGACCCTGGTGGAGAACAAGGCCATGCAGGGCCTGTCGCGCAAGTTCGGCTTCGCCATCAGCCCGGACCCGCACGACGAGTCCATGGTGGACATGGTGCTGGCGCTGCCCCAGGCGTCCTGAGCCCCTGCCCGCGGCCCTTATAACGGCCTTGCCTGGCGGCCGCTTCCGTGTCAGGCTGCTCCCATGGGACCTGCGCCCTTTGGAGCTCGCACATGAAAATCCTTCTGGCAGCGCGCATGGAGCGCTGCATCGGCTGCAATTCCTGCGCCCTGGCCTGCGCCCGGCTCGTGCACAAGCGCCTGTCCTGGTCCACCTCGGGCATCCGCATCCATTCCTCGGGCGGCATCTCCACGGGCTTCCTGGCCCTGACCTGCCTGGCCTGCGATCCCCCGCCCTGCGCCGAGGCCTGCCCCACCGGGGCCTACACCCCGCGCAAGGGCGGCGGCGTGGTGGTCAAGAAGGACCTCTGCATCCGCTGCGGGGCCTGCGTGCGGGCCTGCCCGGTGAACGCCATCTACCAGGACTTCGACGGCTCGCCCTACGTCTGCATCCACTGCGGCCGTTGCGTGGCCTTCTGCCCCCACGACTGCCTGGAGATGGCCGAGGTGGAGGAGTTGCGCACCGGACTCAAGGAGGTGCCGTCGTGATCCGCGACCACTTCCGCATCCTCCTCATGGACCTGACCGCGGGCAAGGGCCGGGTGGTCAAGGTCGAGGGCCGGGACCAGTGGGCCGGAGGCTCGGGCCTGGCCGCGCACCTGTTCACCCTCTACGGCCACCCGGAGCGGTCCTGGGACGACCCGGACCAGCCCCTGATCTTCGCCATCGGCCCGCTCACCGGCTACTTCCCGCTCATGAGCAAGACCGTGGCGGCCTTCAAGTCGCCGTACCACGAGCAGTACGCCGAGAGCCACGCGGGCGGCCGTTCGGCCCTGGCCCTGCGCTTCGCGGACTACGACGCCCTGGTCCTCAAGGGCCGGGCCACGCGGCCCTCGGTGCTCCTGGTGGGCTCGCGCAAGGTGGAGCTCAAGGAGGCCCCGTTCCTCTGGGGCATGGACGCCCTGGGCGTGGCCAAGCAGCTCCGCCAGATGGCCCCGGGCTCGGGCCACCGGAGCATCTGGCGCATCGGCCCGGCGGGCGAGAACCGCTCGGCCATGGCCTGCATCAACGTGGACACCTACCGCCACTTCGGCCGCCTGGGCTCGGGCGCGGTCATGGGGGCCAAGAACCTCAAGGCCATCGCCGTGCGCGGGGACGCCAGCTTCCCCTTCGAGAGCAGCGGCGCGGCCTGCGGCGGGACCATCTCCAAGGACTACCCCAAGCTCTTCCAGGAGATCCACCGCCAGCTCACGGACACCCAGATGATGAGCAAATACCACAACCTGGGCACCGCCGGGAACGTGGCCGCGCTCAACGAGCTCAAGTCCCTGCCCTGGCGCAACCTCCAGGCCACCACGGACGCCGGCGTGGAAGGCATCTCGGGCGAGCGTTTTGCCGACGAGACCCTCCTGCGCAACACGGCCTGCGCGGGCTGCCCCGTGGGCTGCGTGCACATCGGCTTTGTGCGCGAGAAGTTCATGAGCGACAACCGCTACCTCTACCGCCAGGTGTCCTACGACTACGAACTCATCTTCGCCGTGGGCTCCATGCTCGGGGTGACCCGCTCCTTCGACGTGCTGCGCATCGTGGACGTGGTGGAGAAGCAGGGCCTGGACGTGATGAGCGGCGGCGTGGCCCTGGCCTGGGCCACCGAGGCCCTGGCCAAGGGGCTGGTCAGCCGGGAGCAGACCCTGGAACCGCTCGCCTTCGGCGATGCCGACGTCTATTGCCGGGCCATGGAGCACCTGGGCCGGGCGGCCAACGGATTCTACCGGGACCTGGCGCAGGGCGCGCTGTTCGCGGCCGAAAAATACGGCGGCGCGGACTTCGCCTGCGTCCTGGGCCAGGAAATGGCCGGCTACGCCACGGGCGAGCTGTACTTCGTGGCCCAGGCCCTGGGCTTCCGGCACTCGCACCTGGACTCCGCGGCCTATTCCTGGGACCAGACCCACGACGAGAAGGACGTGGACAAGGGCGTGGAGTTCCTCCTGGCCGACGAGCCGGGCCGGGCCTTCCTGACCTCCATGGTCTCCTGCCTGTTCGCCCGGGGCGTGTACAAGGACCCGCTCCTGGCCCAGGCCCTGGAGAGCGTGGGCTACACGGAGCTGGCCCGGAACATGGCCCGGGTGGGTGAGAACATCCGGCGGCTGCGCTGGCGGACCCGCTTCGCCACGGGATTTGCGCCCTCCACGGTGCGCATCCCCAAGCGCTTCGCCGAGGTGAGCACCTGGAAGGGCCCGGTGGACCCGGTCTACATGGAGGCCTTGCGCCAGGCCTATGCCCGGCGGCTGGAAGAGCTGGGCAAGCCCCTGGAGGACAAGGCCCCGGCCTGATCCCCTGAAAAGGGGGTTGCCAACGGCCCCCGGATTGGCTAATAACCGCTTCTCACCGGTTGCCGAGGTAGCTCAGTTGGTAGAGCAGGGGACTGAAAATCCCCGTGTGGGCAGTTCGATTCTGTCCCTCGGCACCA
>DFYP01000068.1 GCA_002382645.1 Desulfovibrio sp. UBA4079
GGCGCGCCGGGCCTGGCTGGTGGAGGTCCTGGCGCCGGTGCAGGCCGGGGAGGTCCGCCTCGCGGCCCTGCGCCCGGGCCGGTCCCTGGCCTGGATCACCCTGAGCGACAAGGGCGCCGAGGGCCTGCGCCAGGACGCCTCCGGCCCGCTCATCGAGGAGCTGGTGGCCGCCAGGCTGCCGCTCTCCCTGGCCCGGGGCTTCCTGCTGCCCGACGACGAACCGGCCCTGCGCGCCCTGCTCACGGACCTGGCCCTGGTCCAGGGCTTTGACCTCATCCTGACCACCGGCGGCACCGGCGTGGCCCCCCGCGACGTGACCCCCGAGGCCACCCTGGCGGTCATCGAGAAACGCCTGCCCGGATTCGAGCGGGCCATGACCGCGGCCAGCCTGGCCAAGACCCCGTTCGGGGCCGTGTCCCGGGCCGTGGCCGGGACTCTGGGCCAGAGCCTCATCGTCAATCTTCCCGGCAGTCCCAAGGCGGTGCGCGAGTGCCTGGAGCCCCTGCTTCCGGCCCTGGCCCACACCCTGGACAAGCTCCAGGGCGATCCTGCCGAGTGCGGCTCGGCTGGCTGAAATCCGCTCCGGATCAGGCCGCGCGTCTTGCGCCCCGTTGCGATTCCTGGTATTTACCACCGATGCGTCCCGCGTCTTAAATGCTTGTTTAACCCGGGGGCGCCAGAAGTCCAGGGAGTGTTCATGATGTCGAGCAAACGGATGGTCCTTGCGTCTGTCCTCCTGTTTTTCCTTGTCCTGAGCGGGCCGGTTTCGGCCCAGGACGCGCCTGCGGCTCCGACNNCTGGGCACGGCCCAGAATTCGGACGAGGTCCAGATTCCCGTGGTCCCGGCCGGGAGCAAGCTGGACATGCGCGCCGCGGTGCAGCGCGGTCTGGACGCCAACCCCGCCATCCTGGCCGCGCGCCACGAGCTGCTGGGTTCCGAGTCCGGGCGCAAGTCGGCCCTGGCCGACTTCTTTCCCACGGCCAGCAGCGGCTACGGCTGGGTCCACAACGACCGCACCCCGCGCCAGTTCGGCCAGCGCGCCGGCGACCAGGACTCCTGGGCCTTCCAGCTCAACGTGAGCCAGCCCCTGTTCACCGGCTTCCGGCTGCTGTCCACCTACCAGAAGGCCCGGCTGGCCAAGGAGCAGAACGAGTACAAGCTGTTCCAGGCCGAGCTGTCGCTGATCCAGAGCATCCAGGACGCCTTCCTGAGCCTGCTTCAGGGCCGCATGGACGTGAAGAGCGCCCTGGACTCGGTGGAACGCCTCAAGTCCCAGCTCCAGGTCACCCAGGCCTTCTATGACGTGGGCCTCAAGCCCCGCCTCGACGTGCTCCAGGCCGAGGTCCAGCTGGCCACGGCCCAGCAGGAACTGCTCAAGGCCCAGAACGCGGTGGCCAACCAGGTCGCCAACCTGAACACCCTGCTCAACATGCCGCTGGAGGCCGGGGTCGAGTACGTGGGCGACCTGGACTACGCCCCGTTCACCCGGAGCCTGGAGGACTGCCTGAGCCAGGCCTACAAGGGCCGCCCGGACCTGCGCATCGGTGAGAAGAGCGTGGAGATGGCCGAGAAGGACGCCAAGGTCACGGCCAGCGGCTACTACCCGCAGTTCTCCGCGGACTACAACTACAATCGCGCCGGCGACGACCCCCTCACCGGCGAGAGCAAGTATCTGAGCAACGCCAATCGCGAGAGCTGGGACGTGGGCGTGAACATGGAGTGGAAGATGTGGCAGTGGGGCAGCACCTACTACGCCCACGACAAGAGCTTGGAGACCGTCAAGCAGATCCGCGCGGACCTGGACAAGACCCGCCTGGACGCCGGGTTCCAGGTCAAGAACGGACTCCTCAACATGCAGACCGCCGCCGACCGCATCGGCGTGGCCCGCAAGTCCGTGGAGGCCGCCCGCGAGTCCTACCGCATGGCCCTGGCCCGCTACCAGGCCCAGGTGGGCACCAACACGGACCTGCTCACCGCCCAGTCGGACGTGACCAAGAGCGAGGCCGAGCTGAACGGCGCCCTGGCCGATTACGCCAAGGCCCTGTCCAGCCTGTACGTCTCCATGGGCCAGAAGAACCCCGGCCTGACGCCGTAGCCGACGTGGAAACGTCTTTCGCCCGCAACGGGCTGTCCTGTCCGCGCTGCGGCGCGCGGCTCAAGGCCGTGCGCGGCTGCCGTGAGGTGACCATGCGCTGCGCCGCCTGCGGCGCGGCCTATCCGGTGCGGGACATGCTCCAGGTCATGGACGACGCCTTTGAGGAGGAAGTGGGCTTTGTGCCTCTGGACCGGCTGTGAACGCGACGCCCTGCGGCGTCTTGTGGGCCGGGGCCTGACGGCCCTGGCTCTTTTTTTCTGCCTGGCGGCGGCCCTGCCGGAGGCGTCCTGGGCCTCCGGGGACCAGCGTTCCGGCTACGAGGTCTGGGCCCCGCTGGCCCAGCGGCTGGCCGCCGACGGCTTTGACCAGGCCCTACTCACCACGCTCTTCTCCGACCCGCTCATGGTCTACGACCCCCAGATCATGGCCCGCAAGATGAACCCCCTGCTGGAGGCCAAGCTTTCCCCGCCCGAAGAAAAGGCCGCCGAGCCCGAGGTGGACTCGCGCTACCTCAACCCCATCCTCCTGGCCGGAGCCTACGGCTATCTGCGGGAGAACAAGGGCATCCTCGCCAGCCTCAAGGCGCAGTACGGCGTGCCGCCCGAGGTCCTGGTGGCCCTGCTCCTGGTGGAGACCAAGCTCGGCCTGAACGTGGGCACGGCCCGGGCCGCCTGGGCCCTGGCCAACATGGCCCTGGCCGGGGACCTGGGGACCATCGAGCCGTACCTCTCGCGCACGGACCTGACCCCGGAGATCCGCAACTGGCTGGCCAACCGCACCCGGCAGAAGTCGGACTGGGCCTATGAGGAGCTGGAGGCGCTCTTGCGCTACTCCCAGGCCCTGGAACGCGACCCCCTGGAGATTCCGGGCTCGGCCTACGGGGCCATCGGCATCTGCCAGTTCATGCCGAGCAACGCCCTGGCCTACGGCGTGGACGGGGACGGCGACGGCCGGGTGGACCTCCTGGTCAAGGAGGACGCCCTGGCCAGCATGGCCCGCTTCCTCAAGGATCACGGCTGGAAGGGGGAACTCACCGAGGAGCAGCGTTTCCGGGTCATCTACCGCTACAACCACTCGTCCAGCTACGCCCGCACGGTGCTGGCCGTGGCCGACAGCCTGGTGCGCATCGGCCGCACCTTCGGCGCCCAGTGATTCAGGAAGAGAGCAGACCCTGATAGAGGCTCAAGGTCCGGGTCAGGAAGTCCCGGCCCGAGAGCTGGGAGATGGTCAGGCGCTGTTCGCGCAGGAGTTCCTCGCGGAACTCTGGATGGCGCACGGCCTCCAGGAGCTTGAGCGTGAGGGCCGGCACGTCCCCGGGCTCCACCAGGGCCCGGCGGCTCACCAGGTCCGGCAGCACGCCCACGTTGGTGGAGAGGAGCGGCCGGTCCGCGGCCATGATCTCCAGGGGCGCGCGGGCGATGGTCTCGGACCAGAGCGAGGCCACCACGGCCAGGTCCAGGGCCGAGATGCAGGCGGTCACGTCCTCGCGGCGGCCGCTGATCCGGGCCACGTCCTCCAGGCCGAAGCGCTTGAGCCAGCCCTCGACCTCGGCCGTGCGCGTGGCCGTCTCGAAGCCGATGAGGAAGAGCCGCACGTGCTCCAGGCCCACTTCCCGGCGCAGGGTGGCCACGGCCTCGATGAGTTCGCGCTGGCCCTTGACCCGGTCGAAGCGGCCCACCAGGCCGATGACCAGGTGGTCCGGCCCGAAGCCGAATTCCTTGCGCACGCGCTCCCGGCCTTGGGGATCGAAGCGGAAGGCCTCGACGTCCACGCCGCCGGGGATGACCCAGACCGCCTGTTCCGGGGTCCGCATGGTCAGGAGGAAATGGCGGGCCATGGCCTTGTTGGTCAGGACCACGGCGTCGGCCACGCGGGCGTGGAGCCAGCGGTTCAGGGCGTCGTGGCGCGGCGGGCGCTGGTCGCCCCGGGTGCGCACCAGCTTGAAGCCGTGGCCGCCCAGCTTGCGGAGCAGGGCCCAGAGGAAAAAGCCCTCGCCGCGGTGGCAGTTGACGATGTCCGGCTCGAATTCACGCACCAGCCGCGCGGCTCCGCGCAGGGTGCGCCAGAGGACCAGAGGATTGTTGCTGTTGAGTTCCAGGGGCACGGCGGCCAGGCCCAGGTCCCGGGCCCGGCGTTCGGGCTCGGTGCCGGGCTGGACCACCACGAGCACGCGGTGCCCGGCGTCCTGGAGCAGGCGGCTCAGGTACAGGGCGTACCAGGCCGTGGCGTTGTGCCAGCGGACGTTGATGACCTGGACGATGTTCATGCGTCTCCCCGGGGCGGCGCCCCGTACGGAGTATGACAGGGCCCGGTCCCGGCGGCAAGCGGCGGGGGCGATTTCCGGCGGCCCGGCCATATAGGGAATGGCCGGACCTGCCGAAATGACGGGGACGGGCGCGGACCGCTCAGGGCGCCATGACCTCGCGTTTGGTCACGGCCTCCTTCTTGATGCGGTCCAGAAGATCGGCCAGGGCGGGCTTGACGTTCTCGCGGATGTCCCCGGCCACGATCAGGAAGAGCACGTCGTCGCCGGGCTTGAGCAGGCCGGCGCGGCACTCGGCCAGGACGCGGAAGATTCCGGGCCGGGCCTGGATCTCGGCGCAGATGTCGCGCATCCGGGGCTCGTCCGGGGTGATCTCCACGGCCGTGACGTTTTTGTGGTCCTTGCGGGACCAGCCGCGGACCACGCCGTTGTGCACCAGGACCATGCCGACGTTTTCGGTGAACCCGGGTTCTGTTTTGAGTTTTGCGATGGCGGCTGATATATCCATGCTGGACCTCCGGTGGAGATGACTGCCAGGAACGCCAATGTACAACGTCTCGACCCTGTTGCAAAGCCTGCCCCACTTCCAGCAATCGCGGCTGGTGGGCTCGGGCTATGCCGCCTGGCTCTCCTGGACCGGGGCCCCCAACGCCGCCCTGGTCTCCACCCTCAAGGAGTACGGCGGGGTGCACATGGCCCACGAGGCCAACCAGGCGCTCTGGTTCTTCCCGGACTCCGAGGTCTTCCGGGCCCTGGCCCGGCTCCAGATCTGGTCCCGGCTCAACGCCACGCCGCTGCTCTGCCAGGTGCTCCCGGCCACCTTCCTGGTGGGCTACGACTTCTCCCTGTCCCTGTCCCTGTCCCTGGATCTCACCGACCAGACGGCCACCCCGGGCCAGGAGTTCGCGGTCTGGGTCCATCCCAAGCTCAAGGCCGCGGTGGAGGCCATCCCCGGCCTGGACCTCAAGCCGGGCACCAGCGGCGGGGGCTTCGCCTCCTCGGTGAAGTGGCTCCTGTTCCACGCCGACCAGGGCCTGGACTACGAGACCGCCCTGGGCTGGTACTACGTGATCAAGCCCATGGGGAAGCTCGGCGACAAGGAGAGCATCCTGGGCTGGCGGGGTTTTTTCAACGAGATCCAGGCCGTGCTCCAGCGCATGGACCTCAAGTACATCTCGGACGTGCGCGAGGGCTACGTCATCTTCCCGCTGACCAGCGTGCGGCTGTTGCGCACCTGGTGCCAGGAGATCCTGGGGCTGATCCGCGCGGTCAAGGCCGAGGGCCGGGAGTACTGGCCCTGCGTCATGGCCGCCGTGCCCCACAAGGGGCTGACCTTCAACGCCGAGCTGCCCAAGCGGGTGGGCCTGGACTGGAACCGGCTGGCCCCGGATTTCCCGCATCTCCAGTACCGCGACGCCTTCATCCTGACCGACTGGTTCAAGGTCAACGAGATCCGCCACGGCGCGGAGCAGGAGATCCTGGAGACCTGGTGCAGCGTGAGCCCCAAGGCCGGCGAGGAGCAGGCCGGCGGCTCCCTGGAGGTGTCCCTGCCGCGCAAGCTGAACCTCGGTGACGGCGGGGAGTGCTTCTACTGCGGGCTCAAGAACCATGCCGCCGCGGCCTGCCCGAGCAAGGGCCTGACCCAGCTGCGGGCCGAAGCCTGGAGCGCCGTGGCCCGGGTGAACATGGAGGACCTGCAGAGCGGGCTCCGGGGCCTGGACGAGCGCCTGGAGCAGGGCCGGGTGGCCGAATCCCTGGCCGCGCTGCTTACGGGCGGGGACAAGCTGGAGAACACCCTGGTCCGGGCCATATTCGAGATCAACGCGCCCTCCCAGCTGCGCATGCTCCAGGTGGTCTGGCGCAGCCGGGGCAAGGAGTGGCCCGCGGGCCTGACCCAGCTCTCCCCGGAGGAGGCCCCCTACGCCCTCACGGCCCTGGACGCCCTGCGGGCCGGGGACCTGGAGCGGGCCGAGGGCCTGCTCAAGCAGGCCAGCCTCAAGTACATGCGCAGCTACCAGCCGCCGTCGCTCCTGGGCTTCGTGGCCCTGGAGAAGGGCGACCTGCACCAGGCCGGGTTCTATTGGCAGGAGGCCGAACGGCTCAGCTACACCCCGCTCCAGCAAAGCTATTTCCTCTATCTCCAGGCCCGGGCCATGGAGGCCCAGGGCGAGTACAAGGAGGCCTCGTTGCTCTACCGGCGGGCGGCCACCGCCTCGCCGGAGTGGGTGGAGGCCTTCTACCGCGAGGCGGTGAGCCAGGTGAAGATGGGCTTCACCGGCCAGGCCATGGACACCCTGGAGCGGCTCATCGACCGCGACCCGGACATCTTCAACCGGATCCTTCTGGACTCCGAGCTGGACCGCGGGCGCATGCACATCCTGGGCGCCCTCTGGGACAAGTGGCGGGCGGCCGAGCTGCGCAGCGAGGAGGAGAAAGCCCAGGTGACCCTGTTCAAGTCCGAGGTGGTCCAGCGCTTCGACGAGCGCCACCCCTTCTTCGAGCCGGCCCAGGAACGCCTGGAGCACATGCGCCGGCTCATCGAGATCAAGAATTACGTGGCCTTCCAGACCATGATCCGGGGCCTGGACGACTTCGCCGAGGACCTGAACGCCCAGGTGGAGACCGAGATCAAGCGGGTCAAGGCCCGCGTGGAGCACTACTACGAGCGCCTGCGCGACATCCAGAAGGAGGCGGCCTGGTTCCCGTTCCCCAAGCTGCTCCTGGAGTTCAACCGGGACTTCAATTTCTGCGTGGAGAAGATGAACTGGATGCGGGAGCAGCACCTCAAGGTGGCCGAGAACTTCCGCAAGACCATGCGCTACCTGGACGAGATCGAGGAGCGCATCGGCCTGCTCCAGAAGCGCCTGGTGACCCTGCGCATCGTGCGCGACAGCACGCTGTTCATCCTGCTCCTGGGCCGGACCTTCATCTGGCTGGAGATTGTGGGCCTGGGCCTGGCCCTGATCACCGTGCCGGGGCTGGTCTATTTCGCCCACTACCTGCCGGGGAACTGGCTGGTGAACATGATTCTGGAGCAGAAGTGGGAGTTCCAGAAGGGCCTGGTGGTCATCCTCTCGGTCCTGGCCCTGGCCCTGGCCTCCATCCGCACGGCCTTCAGCTTCGACAACCGCAAGCGCGAGCTGTTCGAGCGCCGGGACACGGAGCGCCAGGCCCGCAGCGCGGCCCGCAAGACCCCGGCCAAGGCCCCGGCCAAGACTCCGGCCAAGGCTCCGGCCAAGACTCCGGCCAAGGCTTCGGCCAAGACCCCGGACAAGAAGAAGGGAAAATAATGGGCCGCGCGGCCCAAGCCCGCTAGCATCGCTCCAATCGGAGACCGCCGCCATGCACACCCTCGTCCTCATCCGCCACGGCCAGAGCGCCTGGAATCTGGAGAACCGCTTCACCGGCTGGACCGACGTGGACCTCACGGCCCAGGGCCTGGCCGAGGCCCACGAGGCCGCCCGGCTCCTGCGCGAGGGCGGCTACGGCTTCG
Source organism: Desulfovibrio sp. UBA4079 (assembly GCA_002382645.1). GTDB lineage: Bacteria > Desulfobacterota > Desulfovibrionia > Desulfovibrionales > Desulfovibrionaceae > Aminidesulfovibrio. The sequence goes on from DFYP01000068.1 coordinate 7,853, forward strand.
ACATCTGCCACACCTCGGTGCTCAAGCGGGCCATCCGCACCCTCTGGACCCTGCAGGAGGACATGGACCTCATGTGGCTGCCGGTGTTCAAGACCTGGCGGCTCAACGAGCGGCACTACGGCGCGCTCCAGGGCCTGAACAAGTCCGAGACCGCGGCCCGGTACGGCGAGGAGCAGGTCTTCACCTGGCGGCGGAGCTTCGACACCCCGCCCCCGGCCCTGGCCCCGGACGATCCCCGGCACCCGGGCCGCGATCCGCGTTACGCCGGGCTCTTGGCTGCGGAACTGCCGCTCTGCGAAAGCCTCAAGGACACCATCGCCCGGACCATGCCCTACTGGCACGAGGTCCTGGCCCCGCAGATCCGCGAGGGCCGCAGGCTGCTCGTGGCGGCCCACGGCAATTCCCTGCGCGGCCTGGTCAAGTACCTGGACGACATGAGCGACGACGAGGTCACCCAGCTGAACATCCCCACGGGTGTGCCCCTGGTCTACGAGCTGGACCAACAGCTGCGCGCCCAGCGGCGTTTCTATCTGGGCGATCCCGAGGCCGTGGAGCGTGCGGCCAAGGCCGTGGCCGCCCAGGGCAAGGCGTGAGCGGAACAGCCTCCCGCATCCTGCTGCCGGAGACCGCCGGGCTGGACGGGCCCGCCCTGGCCCGCGGCTTGCTGGACTGGTTCGCGGGCGTGCGCCGGGACCTGCCCTGGCGGCGCACCTACGATCCCTACCACGTGCTCGTGTCCGAGATCATGCTCCAGCAGACCCAGATGGACCGCGCCGTGGCCTATTTCGAGCGCTGGATCGCGCGCTTTCCGGACCTGCGCAGCCTGGCCCTGGCCTCGGAGGACGAGGTCCTGCGGCTCTGGGAGGGCCTGGGCTACTACAACCGGGCCCGCTCGCTCCTGGCCGCGGCCCGGGAGCTCGTGCGCACCCATGGCGGGGCCGTGCCCGAGGACGACGCGGCCCTGCGGGCCCTGCCCGGGATCGGGCCGTACACGGCCGGGGCCGTGCTCAGCGTGGCCTTCAACCGGCCGGAACCGGCCGTGGACGCCAACGTGGAGCGGGTTCTGGCCCGGCTCACCAACTTGGAGCTGCCGCTGTCCAACGCCCGGGCCAAGGAGTTTTTGCGGACCACGGCCCGGGCCCTCATCCCCCAGGGCCGGGCCCGGGATTTCAACCAGGCCCTCATGGAGCTGGGCGCCCTGGTCTGCCTGCCGCGCAATCCCCGCTGCACCGAGTGTCCGTGGGCGGAGTCCTGCGTGGCCCGGGGCCTGGGCCTGGCCGGGGAACGGCCCGTGGCCAAGCCCAGCCGCGAGATCCTGCGCGTGAACATGGCCTCGGGCCTGCTCCTGCGCCGCGGCCGGGTGTTCATCCAGAAGCGCAAGCCCGGGGATGTCTGGCCCGGGCTCTGGGAATTTCCCGGCGGGGTCCTGGAGGCCGGGGAGACCCCGGAGCAGGCCCTGGTGCGGGAGTTCGGCGAGGAGACCGATCTGGCCGTGCGGCCGCTGGCGCCCGTCACCGTGGTCCGCTACAGCTACACCCGCTACCGCGTGACCCTGCACGCCTTCTACTGCGCCGCCGACGACGCCGCGGCCGAGCCCGTGCTCCGCGAGGCCGTGGACGGCCGCTTCGTGCGGCCCGGGGAACTGGCGGACTTCGCCTTTCCGGCCGGCCACCGCCGGGTCATCGCCTTTGTGCTCCAGGACCCCCGCCTGAAAAAATATCTCGCTGATTTGTAAGCCTTTTTTATCAGGGCATGTTTTTTGCTGTTCGTCTGTCGAGGTATCAGAATCTTGACAGGCGAGGAGCCCATTCATGGCCTATGACACGACCTCTCCTCTGGCCGCCGAGCGTTTGAGCCACGAGGCCGAGGGCAGCAGCGAGGTGCGCGGGCAGGCGGTTTCCACACCCCTGGCCGAGGCCCGCAGGTTGGCCTTCCAGACCCAGATGGCCGCTGTGCAGCAGACCCTGGAGGAGCCCCCGGACGAGGGCGGCGCGGTGCGCTATTCCGTGGACCCGGGCGTGCTCAACGACTCGCTCATGCTCGACGCCCTGCGGACCATCGCCCGTTTGAGCCGGGAGGCGGGCAGTTCCCTGACCCGCGCCCAGGGCCAGGAGACGGCCCAGGCCTCGGGCCGGCGCGTGGACTGGAGCAACGGGATCGGCGGGCTGTCGGCGCGCTTCGAGTCCGGGGCCGACGGCATCGAGGCCATCGGCCACGACCGGGTGGGCGGCACGTCCTACGGCAAGTACCAGCTTTCGTCCAAGGCCGGGACCATGGACCGGTTCATCGCCTATCTGCGCGGCCGCGAGCCGGGCTGGGCCTCGCGGCTCAAGGCCGCCGGGCCGGCGGACACCGGCTCCTCGGACGGCCGCATGCCCCGGGTCTGGCGCCAGATCGCGGCCGAGAACCCGGCGCGCTTCGAGGAACTCCAGCACGAGTTCGTGCGCAACGAGCACTATCTGCCCGCCCGGGACAAGATCATGGAGAGCACGGGCGTGGACATCGAGAGCGGGCCCCCGGCCCTGCGCGAGGTGCTCTGGAGCACCTCGGTGCAGCACGGGGCCAGCGGCGCGGCCCGCATCTTCAACAAGGTTCTCGCCGAGGTCCTGGACAAGAACGCGGGCAACGCCGCGGACCGCCGGATCATCGACAAGGTGTACGCCGACCGCCAGAAGCAGTTCGCCTCCTCCACGGACAGGGTGCGCGCCAGTGTGCGCAACCGTCTGCGCGAGGAGCGCAACCTGGCCCTGGCCATGCTCGACGGGCAGGTCAGCCGGGTGGTCTGAACCGCTTGAGGCGACAGGGAGGGGAAGGGCGCGTGAGCGCCCTTTTTCTTGGTCAGGAAGCGGCCGGGGTCAGGCGCTTCTCCAGGCCCGGGTCCAGGTCCACGCGCAGGCTCTCCAGGATGGCCTCCACCTGCACCTGTCCGGGCGGCGCGCCCTTGATGGGCCGCACGTCCTTGGCCAGGGCGCAGATGACCTCGGCCCGGGAATCCTGGGCCCGCCAGCTCTTGAGCGCGGCCAGGCCCGCGGCCTCCAGCAGGCTTTGGCGGGGCACCTCCTGGTTGGGGAAGTCGCGCTTGAGCAGCACGTGGGAGCCGGGCCCGCCCTGGACGTGGAACCAGAGGTCGAACGGGCTGGCCCCCCGGGTCACCAGGCCGTGGTTGGCCACCTTGTTCTTGCCGCGCAGCAGCCAGAACACGTCCGAGGAGCGGAAGGCCTGCACGGCCAGGTCCCGGCAGCGCCGGGGCAGGGCGGCCTTGGCCTGCGG
>DFYP01000065.1 GCA_002382645.1 Desulfovibrio sp. UBA4079
CTGGTTCTGGCGCAGGTCCTCCCAGGCCGCGCGGGGCCGGGACTCGTCCCAGAGCCCGAAGCGCCAGCCGAAGAAGGCCGTCCAGAAGCGCGAGAGCAGCCGGTGCGCGCCGGGGGGCCGGCTGTCCAGGCGGGCGAGGCTGTAGAGTCCTTCGGGGCCTCGGCCCGAGCGGAGCAGGGCCAGGCCCGGCGGGGTCAGGCCCTGGAGGCGTTCGTCCGGGCCGCTGAGCATGGCCTGGACCAGGAAGGCCGTGCGCTTGGCCGAGTAGGGCCGGTGGCAGCGCAGGTCCTTGCGGGTGCAGGACCAGCAGCCCAGGGCGCAACTGGCCGTGGGCCGCAGGACCAGGTGCCCGGGGGTGTAGGGCCCGGTCTCCCAGGGGTTCACGTTGCCCATGGACAGGTTGAGCACGCGCAGGCCGGTCCAGGCGGCCAGGTGCATGGGCCCGGTGTCCGGGGTGACCAGGAGCTGGAGGGTCTGGCCCACGGCGGCCAGCTCGTCCAGGTCCAGCTTGCCGCAGAGGTTGAGCACCGGCCCGCCGAAGGCCTTGGCCACCTCCTTGCCCAGGGGCCGCTCCGCGGGCCCGCCCAGGAGGGCCGGGCGCAGGCCGCGGTCCAGCAGGGCGCGCACGAGCTGGGCCCAGAACTTGGTCGTGGGCCGCTTGGCCTCTTCGCTGGCGCCCAGGAACAGGCCCACCTTGACCTGCTCCTCGGTGAGCCGGCGCGGGGTGTCGAAGTGGGTGGTGCGCATCTCCTTCAGGGGGATCACGTCCAGGGCGTTCAGGTCGGCCCAGTGGAAGCGGTTGTAGCGGTTGTTCTGCACCAGGCTCTGGCGGTAGAGCTGCCAGCGACCGCGCACCCGGCGGCAGCCGTCCTCCACCACGGGCCCGAGCTTCTCCTCGGCGCGCACCTGCCCGGCCAGTTCCGCGGCCCGGGGCTGCACGCTCAGATTGAGCACCAGGCCGTAGTCCTGCTTGAGGAGCACCTTGGCCCCGGACCAGGGGAAATAGGTGACCTTGGGCGAGAGCGGCATGAGCGGCCGGAAGAAGCGCTCCTCGGCGGCCACCCAGATGGGCCGGCCCGGGAAGGCGCGCTGGAGCCAGAGGAACAGCGGGAAGGACAGGATCAGGTCGCCCATGCGCTGCATCTGGAGGACCAGGATGGGCTTCATGGCCGGCCCCCGAAGGTCTGGTCCATGCGCGCCAGCAGGGCGGCCAGGCGGTGGTCGTAGGTGTGCTCGGCCAGGACCCGCCTGCGGCCGGCGCTCGCCAGGCGCGCGCGTCCCCCGGGGTCGTCCAGCCAGCGCTGCACGGCCTGGGGCACCTCTTCCGGGGACTCGTACACCGCCATCTCGGTCCCGGGCTCGAAGAGCTCCTCCATCTGGCGGCGGCGGTCCGTGAGCAGGAAGGCCCCGGCTGCGGGCACGTCGAAGACCCGCTGGTTCACCGCGCCCTTCATTTGGAGGCTCGTGCAGTTGAAGTTGAGTTCCGAGCGCGGGTAGAACCCGGGCAATTCCTCATAATAGGACAGCTCGGGGTGCGGCTGCCAGCCGTCCCCGGGCAACAGCTCGCGCCAGCCCGGGTCCCCGGCGATGAGCGGGGCGAAGGGCAACAGCCCGCGCACGCAGGCCAGACGGTAGCGCAGGGTCGAGAGCCAGGTGACGCAGGTCTCGAAGGCCAGCATGCGCGTGGGCGAGCCCAGGCCCAGGAACAGGGGCCAGAGCTCGGGACGTTCCCGGTTCAGGAAGCGGGCCACCGAGGTCTCGCGGCTTGGGCCGAAGGCCGCGGCCAACTCCTCCAGGCGCGCCCGCAACTCCGGCGGCGGATCGGCCGCGGCCAGGCGCCCGGCCACCTTGGCGGTCATGGAGTTGCCCACGAACGAGACCCGCGCGGTCCAGTCCTCCCGGCCCGGGGCCCCGGGATGGAAGCGGGCCGGGTCCGCGCCCAGGGGCAGCCAGGCCACGTGGGGGAAGCCCAGGTCGCCCAGGGCCGCCACGTTGTCCGCGTCCCAGGTGAAGAGCTGGGTCCGCTCCTGGTAGCGCGGAGGGTACAGCGGCAGGATGAGGAAGGGGTTGTCCACGAACCAGGAGGCCAGGGGCAGGCCGGTCTCGGCCAGAAGCTCCAGGAGCACGCCCTCGCGGTCCACGCCCAGGTGGTTCACGGTGAGCAGGAAGTCCGGCCGGAACCCGGCCAGGGCCCCGCGCACCCGGGAGACGAACTCGGCGCGGTCCATCTCCTTGCCGCCCAGGTCCAGCAGGAGATGGGGCACGCCCAGCCGGTCGAGCGCGGCCCGCACTTCCCCCATAAGGAAATAGAGGCTGGTCAGGAGCAGGACCCGGGGCTGAACCATGGGAAGCATGTAGCGTCCCGGGCCGGGAAAGTCCACGCGCGGCCGCGCCGAACCCGCAGGTTTGCCGGGAAAAAACGCACCGGCCCTTGACACGGTACTTTTTTTAAAATTATATACGTCAAGTATTACGATTTATATATTAGTAGCACTAGGGGGTGTTTTTCGAACGACCGGAGGAAGTTGCAATCACGTGATGCTGAGCAAGGAGGAGTGATCATGTTGGAAATGGAAAAGGTCCTGATGAAGGGAGCGGCCCCGAAAAACGCCGATCCCAACGCGTTCTCCATGGTTCAGGTGGACGCGGACAAATGCCAGGCCTGCGGCACCTGCGATGGGGTCTGCCCCACCGGAGCCATCCAGGCCGTTGGCAAGGACGAGAAGCGCAAGGTCCTGGACCCGGCGGTGTGCATCAACTGCGGCCAGTGCCTGGTGAACTGCCCCTACGGCGCCATCTATGAGGAAGTCTCCTTCGTGGACGACATCTTCAAGGCGCTCAAGGACCCGGACACCGTGGTGGTGTCCATGCCCGCCCCGGCGGTGCGTTACGGCCTGGGCGAGCCCTTCGGCATGCCCGCGGGCACCTACGTGGGCGGCAAAATGCACGCGGCCCTGCGCAAGCTCGGCTTCGATCACGTCTGGGACAACGAGTACACCGCGGACCTGACGATCATGGAAGAGGGCACCGAGCTCATCAACCGCATCGCCAAGCCGAATGCGCACTACCCGCTGCCCCAGTTCACGTCCTGCTGCCCGGGCTGGGTGAAGTTCGTGGAGAGCTACTACCCCGAGCTGCTGCCGCACATGTCCACCTGCAAGTCGCCCATCGGCATGCTCGGCCCGCTGGCCAAGACCTACGGCGCCCAGCAGGTCAAGGCCAATCCGGCCAAGATGTACACGGTCTCGATCATGCCCTGCATCGCCAAGAAGTACGAGGGCCTGCGCCCCGAGCTGGCGGCCAGCGGCTACCGCGACATCGACGCCACCATCACCACCCGCGAACTGGCCTACATGATCAAGAAGGCCGGCATCGACTTCGCCAAGCTCAAGGACGAGGCCCCGGAGCCGGTTCTGGGCCAGTCCACCGGTGCGGCCACCATCTTCGCCACCAGCGGCGGCGTCATGGAGGCGGCTCTGCGCCTGGCTTACGAAGTGCTCTCCGGCGACAAGCTCAAGGACCCGGAGATCAAGGCCGTGCGCGCTCACGAGGGCATCAAGACGGCCGCCGTGAACGTGCCCAAGTTCGGCGAGGTGCGCGTGGCCGTGGCCAGCGGCCTGCAGAACGCGGTCAAACTCTGCGAAGAGGTCAAGGCGGGCAAGTCTCCGTACCACTTCATCGAGATCATGACCTGTCCCGGCGGCTGCGTGAACGGCGGCGGCCAGCCCCTGGATCCGAACGTCCGTGTGGCTGATCAGGGCGGCTCCAAGCTGTTCGCGGAACTGAAGACCCGCTTCGGCGGCAAGAAAACGGCCTAGACAGGAGGAGCATATGAACAAGGCTTACGACTTGACCCGGCGCGGCTTCCTCAAGTTCGCCGGAGCCGCCACGGCCGTGGCCCTGGTGGGCGTGAACTTCGTCAAGGACGCCTCGGCCGCGGCCATGGACTTCGTGGGCAAGCGCCAGACCTCGGTCTATGGCACCGACGCCAACTCCAAGGTCTACAAGCTGCGCAAGTCCCAGGACAATCCCATGATCCAGAAGATCTACGCCAAGGACGGGTTCCTGGCCGACGGGCCCTGCGGGCACAAGTCCCATGAACTGCTGCACACCCGCTACTTCGACCGCAGCGCCGCCGTGGCGGCCGCCAAGGCCAAGGGCATCAAGCTGAAGGTCTAATTCCCCGCGCGAGAAACACCTCCATGCGGCCTGAGGGAAGGGTTGGTCTGAACCACAGGGCTGCATTCTCCGCCAGGGGGCGCTCAGCGCGACAAGGCGCTCCTGGCTTCCCGCAGATAGGCCTCGATCTCGTCCTGTTGGAAGGCCACCACCGGGGGCAGGTCCTTGCCCGCGCGCAGATACTTCTCAAAGGCCTGGAAGGCGGCCGCGGCCTTGTCTCGGGCCGCGGGGTCTCCGGTCGCCTCGAATTTCTCCCGCCAGATCTTGCCCAGGTTGAACAGGGCCAAGGGGTAGCCGTTGATGGCCAGGGCGGCTTCGTATTCCCGCACGGCGCGCTCCGGATCGCCCTTGCGGGCAAAGGCCACGCCCAGGTCGTTGTGGGCCTCGGCGGCGTCCGGTGTGCCCTCGCAGCAGGCAATGACCCGGGAGTAGTTGGCGATGGCCCCGTCCAGGTTGCCCATGGCCAGGAAGCGTTCGCCGCGCTGGATGAGCACGCGGGGCAGTTCCTGGGCCGGGAGCGTTCCCGGGACCAGGAGGAGCAGGAGCAGGACGCTGGGAAGGAGGCCGTGTTTTGGGCGCATGGCTGTGTCCGCCTCGGGCTGGAGGTTGCTGGATCAGTAGCACGAAAAGTATATTTTTATACTTTTATGATATGTATGCAACGGAAATATTTTGATCTGACATAATCCCCTGGAGCGGAATTTTTCCATATTTCGCTTTATCTGCGCGGGGGTATTGACTGATTGTGGAACTGCGGATACAAATCCGGTGTTACGAATTTATAAATAGTAACACGAATGGAATGAACCGCGCCGGTGTCCCTCAAGGCGATCTCCGGCGCTTACGGGGTAGGACATGGAGCAGCAAATAGCAGAACGGCGGCTCGGCATTGTCGGCATCGTCATCAACGACCGCCGGTCCTCGGCTAAAAAGGTCAACGAGATCCTGGGCCGCTACGGCGACTCCATCGTGGCCCGCACCGGGCTGCTCTACGAGTCGCGCGGGGTGCACATCATCTCGGTGTTCATCGATCTTTCCACCAATGACCTGGGCGCGCTCACCGGCAAGCTCGGCATGATCCCCGGTGTCCAGGTGAAATCCTTCCTGTTCTGAGGTGCGGCATGCGGCAGTGTTGTCTGATTCTCATTGTTCTTGCGTTGGCTGCGGGCCTGGCCCGGGCCGAGGAGCAGGCCGGAGACCCCCAGGTGGTGGACGGCGTGCTGGAACTGCACATCCATGGCCCGGGCCAGGTGACCACCACCACCCGCGCCGTGCCCGCGCTGGTGAGCCAGACCCCGGGCGGGGTGGAGGTCTTCGAGGCCGACCAGATCGAGGCGGTCCAGCCGGTGAACGTCTCGGACGTGGCCGCGCGGGCCCCGGGCGTGGACGTGTCCGCGGATTCGCCCTGGGGCGCGGACGTGAGCATCCGGGGTCTCTCCCGCGACTCGGTGGTCTTCCTCATCGACGGCTGCCGGGTGAACACCACCACGGACATCAACGGCCGCTTCGGCCTGGTCAGTCCCGAGGACGTGGAGCGCATCGAGATATTGAAGGGCCCGGTGAGCACGCTCTACGGCTCGGGCTCCATCGGCGGGGTGGTCAACGTCATCACCAAGAAGGGCCATTTCACCGAGGAGACCCCGGAGTGGCACGGCGGCACCGCCGTGTCCACGGGCTCCAATCCCGTGGGCCTGGGGACCTACGGCGACCTGTCCTATGATTCGCCCAACCTCTGGGTGTACGGCTCCGGGGCCTGGCGCGAGTACCACAGCTATTTCGACGGCGGCGGGAACAAGACCCTCAACAGCCAGTACAGCGACTTCTACGGCAAGGCGGCCACGGGCTATCGCTGGGAAACCGGGGCCGTGACCGAGTTCCAGTTCCAGCGCGTGGACGGCAGTGAGATCGGCGTGCCCGGGGGCAGCAGCCCGCCCCTGCCGGCGTCCTCGGCGGCCGAGCTGACCCTGGCCTCCAACGACCGGTCCCTGGTCCAGGCCGTGCACACCATCAAGCCCGAGGACTCCCTGCTCAGCGAGTCCCGGCTGGAGGCCTACTACCAGCTCATCACCCGCAACCCGCGCATCAACCAGGTCTCGGGCGCGGTGGTCAAGCCCGTGGGGACCCACGAAACCGTGGGCGGCAAGTGGACCAATGTCCTGGACCTGGGCAGCCACACCCTCACCGCGGGCACGGACGTCTGGAACTGGTACATGACCTCCCACCGCAAGCGCTTCAACGCCTCCGGCGCGCTCGTGGGCGAGGACAAGGGCGCGCCCGACGCCACCCAGCTCTCCGGCGGGCTGTTCCTGGAGGACGACTGGAAGCTGGCCCCGCGCTGGACCCTCAACCTGGGCGGCCGCGGCGACTGGGTGAGCATCACCAACGGTTCCAACAACACCGTGACCCCGGCCGTGGGCGCGGGCTCCCGCGAGGACTTCAGTTGGGGCGGCCACGCGGGCCTGACCTTCCAGGCCACGGAGCGCTGGAGCCTGACCAGCCTGGCCGCCAGCAGCTATCGCACGCCCAACATCCTGGAGCTGTTCAAGAACATCAACCTCCCCGGCGGCAAGAAGGAGCTCGGCAACCCGGACCTGGACCCGGAGCGCTCGCTGTTCTTCGAGCAGGGCTTCCACTACACCGGACCCACGCTGCGGGCCACGACCTCGTTCTACGCCAACTTCGTGGACGACCTCATCGACAGTGAATACGTCAATCCCACCACGTACCGCATGGCCAACATCGGCAAGGCCGAGATTTACGGCGCCGAGCAGTCCGTGGAATGGGACTTCCTGCGGGACTGGACCGCCTACGGCAACGTGGCCTGGGCCCAGGGCGAGGACGTGCGGCACGGCGAGCCGCTGCGCAGCGTGGCCCCGCTCAACGGCCTGCTCGGCGTGCGCAACCACCTGACCCGGGACCTCTGGTGGGAGCTGGAGTGCCAGTGGGCCGCGGAAAAGGACGACGCCCCTCCGGGCGCGCTGAACACCGACGCCTGGGAGACGGTGAACGCCCGCCTGGGCTATGACTTCCTGCTGGACGGGGTGAAGAACCAGTTCGTACTGAGCGGGGACAATCTGTTCAACGAGGTCTACGACAACTATTTGTCCAATTCCCGGGGCCTCGTGGTGCGCGAGCCCGGGGCCGCGGTCACGGCCACCTGGCGGATGAGCTTCTAGGCGAAGTCGGCCGAGTCCAGGAGAATGGTCACCGGCCCCCAGTTCACAAAGTCCAGGAGCATGTCCGCGCCGAAGGAGCCTGCGGCGAGTTTGCCCGGGACCAGGGGCGCAAGGTCGCGGGCGAGTGCCTGGAACAGGGCCCGGGCCCTGTCCGGCGGAGCCGCGTCCGAGAACGAGGGCCGCCGCCCCCGGCGGCAGTCGGCGTAGAGCGTGAACTGGGAGACCAGGAGCAGGTCCCCGGCCGTGTCCCGCAGGCTCAGGTTGAGCTTGCCCGCCTCATCCGGAAACACCCGCAGGTCCAGGACCTTGTTGAGCAGCGCGGACCAGACCTTGGAGTCCGGCAGGTCCGGGCCGTCGTTCCTGCCGAACCCGGCCAGGACCAGCAGGCCCCGGCCGATCTCGCCCAGGACCTTCCCCTCGCTCTCCACCCGGGCCCGGGTCACGCGCTGAATGAGGAGCCGCACCTAGTCCTCGCTGTACTCGGCCCGCGACGAGTCCTTTTCGGACACGGCCACAAAGACCACGCGCACGGGCTCCTCGCGCAGGAGCGCGGCCACTTCCGTGAAGATGTGCCGGGCCAGGTTCTCGCTGGAGGGGTTCTGCCTGTCGAACGGCGGGACCTCGTTCAGGTGCCGGTGGTCCAGAGTCTCCAGCACCTGGTTCAGGGCCTTTTTCAGGACCTTGAAGTCCACCAGGATCTCGGTGTCCGGGGTGAGCCCGTGGCCCTCCACGCAGAGTTCCACGCCGAAGTTGTGGCCGTGCATGTTCTCGCACTTGCCGCAGTAGTTGCGCAGCTGGTGCGAGGAACTGAACGAGGAGGTCACGGTCAAACGCCATCTGGCCATGTGCGCCTCACGAGAGTTCGAAGTCCTGGGGCTGGGGTTTTTCCGCGGGCCGGGGCCGGTCCATGGAGGCCAGGAGCTTGTTGGTGCGCTGGGCCTCGTCCAGGAGTTCCTCCAGGAGGCGGTTGGCGCGGTTCGTATTGCGCCAGATGATCAGGGGCGCGATGGTGATGCAGACGATCACGGCCATGACCACGGCCCAGGCCAGGACTCCGATGCCGGCGAGATATTCCATGTGCGTCTCCTAGGCCCCCGGCTGCAGCGGGCCGCGCCATTTGTCGATCTGCTTCCAGAATTCCGGGTTCGGGGACACGCCGAACTGGGGCGAGAGCTGGAGCGTGCAGACGCTCTCGTCCAGGGCCACCTGGACGAACACCGGGGCCTCGCCGCGGTGCCGGGCCAGGAGTTCCTTGAGCCGGTCCAGGTGCTCCCCGGCGCAGAGTTCGCCGGGCACCTGGAGATAGACCGGCTCGCGGTTCCCGGCCAGGGAGTCGGCCAGGAGCGCCACGCTCTCGGCCAGGATCTTGGCCTGGCGCGGGCCCTCCTCGCTCTGGCCCGGCTCCTCGCGCACGTCGATGCGTCCCGTGATGAGCAGGGGCTGGTCCTGGGCGATGAGTTCGCGGGCCGGCAGATAGACGTTGGGCAGCAGCGTCACCTCGCCCGTGGCCGTGAGGTCCTCGGCGCCCACAAAGGCCATCTTGTCGCCCTTCTTGGTCACGTACTCCTTGACCGAGGTGAACAGCAGGGCCAGGCGCACCTCCGTGCCGTTGGGCAGCTCCCGGCACTCGTCCAGGGTGTTCAGCCGCAGCCGGGCCATCTCGTGGCGCCAGGCCAGGAGCGGGTGGCTGGACAGGAAGAAGCCCAGGGCCTCCTTTTCCAGGCGCAGCTTCTCCTCGTCGGGCCATTCCTCGGCCGCGAACTCCTCCACCGTGATGTTCAGGCCGTTGGTGGTCGGGCCGCTGGTGTCGAGCATGTCGAGCATGGAGAGCATGCCGCTCTGCTTCTCCTTGGCCTGGCGCTGGCCCAGGGAGTGGGCCTTGTCCAGCCCGGCCAGGAGTCCGGCCCGGGAGCGGCCGAAGCAGTCCATGGCCCCGGCCTTGATGAGGTATTCCAGCATGCGCTTGGTCACCCGGCGCAGGTTCACCCGGCAGCAGAGGTCCACCAGGTCCTTGTAGGGGCCGTTCTTGTCGCGCTCTTCCACGATCTCGGCCACGGCCTCCTCGCCCACGTTCTTGATGCCCGAGAGCCCGAAGACCACGGCCCCGTCGCGCACCGAGAAGCGCGGCCGGCCCACGTTGATGTCCGGGGGCAGGACCTTCACGTCCATGTCCCGGCAGGCGTTGATGTACTTGAAGACCTTGTCCGTGTCGGCCAGTTCCGAGCTGATCAGCGCGGCCATGAACTCCACGGGGAAGTGGGCCTTGAGGAAGGCGGTGTAGTAGGAGATGAGGGCGTAGGCCGCGGAGTGGGACTTGTTGAAGCCGTATTCCGCGAACTTCTCCATGAGGTCGAAGATCTCGTTGGCGGTCTTGTCCGGGATGGCGTTCTCCCGCGCGCCTTCCAGGAAGCGTTTGCGCTGCTTGGCCATCTCCTCGGCGTTCTTTTTGCCCATGGCCCGGCGCAGCAGGTCGCCCTCGCCCAGGGAGTAGTTGGCGATGACCCGGGCCGTGCTCATGACCTGTTCCTGGTACACGATGACGCCGTAGGTCGGCTTGAGCACGTGCTCCAGGGAGGGGTGCGGGTAGGAGACCTTGACCTCGCCGTGCTTGCGCTTGATGAACTCGTCCACCATGCCCGAGCCCAGCGGACCCGGCCGGTACAGGGCGAGCATGGCGATGAGGTCCTCGAAGCAGTTGGGCTTGAGCATCCGCAGGTAGCGCCGCATGCCCGAGGACTCCACCTGGAACACGCCGTCGGTGTCGCCCCGGGCGAAGATCTCGTAGGTCTTGGGATCGGTGAGGGCCAGCGCGTCCAGGTCCGGGGCGCGCTTGTCCTGCTCGCGGATGATCTCCAGGCAGTCCTCGATGACCGTCATGGTGCGCAGGCCCAGGAAGTCGAACTTGATGAGGCCGACCTTTTCCACCCGCTTCATGTCGTACTGGGTCACGACTTCGCCCTTTTTCCCCTTGTAGAGCGGCAGGTAGTCGGTCATGGGCCCGGCCGAGATGACCACCCCGGCGGCGTGGGTCGAGGCGTGGCGGCAGAGGCCCTCCAGCCTTCGCGAGACGTCCACGAGCTTCTCCATCTGCGGGCTGGAGTGGGCCAGGGCCACCAGCTCGGGCTCCTTGTCCAGGGCCTTGTCGATGGTCATCTTGAGGTCGTCGGGGATGAGCTTGGCGATCCTGTCGGTCTCGGCAAAGGTCAGGCCCAGGGCCCGGCCCACGTCGCGGACCACGGCCTTGGCCTTCATGGTCCCGAAGGTGGTGATCTGGGCCACCCGGTCCTCGCCGTACTTCTGGGACACGTAGCGGATGACCTCGGTGCGCCGTCGTTCGCAGAAGTCCACGTCGATGTCCGGGAGGCTGACGCGCTCCACGTTGAGAAAGCGCTCGAAGAGCAGGTCGTAGGGGATGGGGTCCAGGTTGGTGATGCGCAGGGCCCAGGCCACCAGCGATCCGGCGGCCGAGCCGCGGCCCGGGCCCACGGGGATGCGGTTGTTCTTGGCCCAGTTGATGAAGTCCTGGACGATGAGGAAGTAGGCCGGGAAGCCCATCTCCCGGATGACCCCGATCTCGTGCTCCAGCCGGGCCCAGTAGGCCGCCTCGTCCACCTGGTAGGGCAGGGCGGCGAGCCGCTTTTTCAGGCCCTCGCGGGAGAGCTGCTCGAACTCCTCGTCGATGGTCCGGCCCTCGGGCAGGCTGTAGACCGGGAAGACATGCTTGCCGAGTTCGATGTCCAGGGAACATTCCTCGGCGATGCGCGCGGTGTTGGCCAGGGCCTCGGGGCAGTGGGCGAAGGCCGCCTCCATCTCCTCCGGGGTCTTGAAGTAGAGCTGGTCGGTCTCCATGCGCATGCGGTTCTGCTGGCCCACGGTGGCCTGGGTCTGGATGCACAAGAGGATGTCGTGGGCCTCGGCGTCGGCCCGTTCCAGGTAGTGGCAGTCGTTGGTGGCCACCAGGGGGAGGCTGGTGCGCTCGGCCACCTGGAGGAGCAGGGCGTTGGCCTGGTCCTGCTCCTTGAGGCCGTTGGCCTGCATCTCCAGGTAGAAGCGGCCCGGGAAGATGTCGGCGTATTCCTGGGCCGTGGCCACGCCCGCGTCCAGGCCCTCGGTGAGGAGCTTGCGGCAGACCTCCCCGGCCAGGCAGGCCGAGCAGGCGATGAGGCCCTCGCTGTGGCGGCGCAGGAGCTCCTTGTCCACGCGCGGCTTGTAGTGGAAGCCGTCCATGTTGGCCATGGAGACGAGCTGGAGCAGGTTCTTGTAGCCCGCGCGGTTCTGGGCCAGGAGCAGGAGGTGGTAGGAGCCGCCCGCCTTGCCGGTCTTCTCGGTGTAGGCCCCGGGGGCCACGTAGGTCTCGCAGCCGATGAGCGGCTTGATGCCGATCTTCCTGGCCATGTCGTAGAAGGTCACGGCCCCGTGCATGTTGCCGTGGTCCGTGACGGCCACGGCGGGCATGCCCAGGTCCTTGGCCCTTTGACAGAGGGACGAGAGCCGGATGGCCCCGTCCAGGAGGCTGTATTCGCTGTGCACGTGGAGATGGACGAAATCGGGCATGGCCGCTCCTGGAAAGGGGATAGGGCTGTAGTATCCCAATCCGGAGCGTTTGAAAACGTCGCGGGATTCCGGCGGATATTTAATGAATAGAATGGGTTGATCAAGTTGACCAGGGGGTGCGCCGCCTGTACAAGAGGAGGGCTGCTCCTGGCGGATCAGCGGGATGCCGGAGATGGATTCCTTGGCCTACATCTGGGAGCGCCTGCCCTTGGCGCTGCTCTTCGCGAGCGGCTACCTGGCCTATCGCCTGCTGGCCGTGAGCGGGCTCACGGACTGGTCCGTGCGCTGGGCCGTGCGCAAGAGCCGGGGCGCGCCCCGGCGCATCGTCTTCTACGTGATCGCCGTCACCGCCTTTCTCTCGGCCTTCATCCCCAACGCCATCACCGTGCTGGCCGTGCTTCCGGTGGTCACGGCCCTGGACCGCGAACACGGCCGCCGCCATCCCGGCGCGCCCCTGACCACGGCCCTGGCCCTGGCCACCATGTACGGGGCCAACATCGGCGGCATGGCCTCGCTCATCGGCAGCCCGGCCAACCTCATCCTCCTGGGCGTCCTGGACCTCTACCACGTGCCCGGCCGGGAGCAGATCACCTTCTTCAACTGGTTCCTCTGGGGCGTGCCCCTGGCCGCGATCCTGGTGTTCCTGGGCTGGGCCCTCATCGCGCTCCTGGCCCTGCCCCGGGGCCTGGGCCCGGACCCGGGCCTGGGCGGGGAGCCGCCGCGCTTCGGCCCGCTGCAGCGGATGGGCGCGCGGCTCTACTGCCTGTTCCTGGGCTTCTGGATCCTGGAGGCCGTGCTCAAGGAGCTTTGGCCCGGGTTCGCGCCCCTGGAAACCCCGGCAGCCTTGGCCTTTTTCGCCTGGTTCTGTCTGGAGAGCTTCCGCGGCCGGACCCTGGACGGGCGGCGCGGGCCGCTGCTCGGCCTGCGCTCCCTGTTCGCCGGGCTGCCGGCCCGGGGCCTGTTCTGGCTGGCCGTGATCCTGGCGGTGATGCTGGCGGCCAACTCCCTGGGACTGGACCGCTCCGTGGCCGGGTTCTTCGCCGCGGCCACCAGCTCCCTGGATTCGACGCTCCTGCTGACCCTGATCTTTGCCCTGGCGGCCATCTTCCTCACCGAGATCCTGTCCAACACCGTGGTGGCGGTGGCCCTCTTTCCGGTGGCCTTTTTCGCGGCCCAGGCCGCCGGGCTGGACCCCCTGCCCCTGATGATCGCGGTCTCGGTGGCCGCCACCTGCGCCTTCATGACCCCCATCGCCACCATGCCCAACGCCCTGGTCTATGGGGCCCTGCGCGGCACCTCCCTGCGGGCCATGCTCGTGCTGGGCTGCTGCATGAACCTGCTCGGCGCCCTGGCCATGACCGGCTGGCTCTGCTGGATCATCCCGCTGCTCTATGGCCGTCCGGCCGGTTGATGCCCCGGCGCGCTTCCGGTACTCTCCCTCTTATATGAAGAGAACGCTCGGCGCGGCCGTCCTGGCCCTCCTGCTCCTGGCGGCCTGCCACCCGTCCCCGCGGTTCGCGGACAGCGGCCCGGCCGGCCAGGACCTCATCAACCAGGCCGCGGAGCTGGTCTATCGGATGCGGGCCGAGCGCTACGCCCGTTCCCTGGACATCTTCTTCGCCGAGGCCCAGGGCGTGGTCATCGCCCCGGCCATCTACCGGGCCGGGTACATCGGGGCCGTGGACCTGGGACAGGCCGTGCTCCTGGCCCGGGACCAGGCCGGGTTCTACAGCGAGCCGCTGTTCCTCTCCGTGGGCGGGGCCAGCTTCGGTCTGCAGATCGGGGCCCAGCGGACCGCGGCCATCCTCTTCCTCATGAGCCCCGAGGCCCTGGAGCGGGCCTCCCAGGGCGCGCTGACCCTGGGCGCGGACGCCAGGATTTCCGTGCTCACCTGGGGCGAGGCCCACGACCTGGACATCGCCTCGCCGTTCGCCGACGTCTATGCCCTGCTGGACCCGGCTGGGTTCTACGCCGGGGTCTCGCTCTCGGGCGCGGCCTTCACCCTGCACCAGGGCCTGAACCAGGGCCGCTACGGCCAGGGCGTCACGGCCCGGGACGTGCTCATCGAGCGCCGCTACTTCAATGTGCCCGGGGCCCAACGGCTCCAGCGGGTCCTCTCGCCCTTCTGGCTCGACGCCCTCTAAGCCCCGGGGAATCCTGGCGGAAAGATTTTTTTCAAAAACTTCGTCTTTGTCCTTGACCCCTGGCGTGGATTTCTC
>DFYP01000072.1 GCA_002382645.1 Desulfovibrio sp. UBA4079
AGCCGTGGCCCGCTACCGGGCCCTGTTCCGGGCGGCCCAGGCCGGGCTGGTGAACGCCTGCCACGACTGTTCGGACGGCGGCCTGGCCGTGGCCCTGGCCGAGATGGCCCTGGGCGGCAGGCTCGGCGCGGACCTGGACCTGGCGGCCGCGCCCGCCGATCCCGACCTGGACGATCTGGGAATGCTCTACGCCGAGTCCGCCAGCCGCCTGCTGGTGGGTGTGCCCGAAGACAAGGCCCAGGCCTTCGAGGCCCTGTTCGCGGGCCAGGACCTGGGCCTGCTGGGCCGGGTCAGCGGCAGCGGGCGGCTGTCCCTGTCCCGCAACGGGGCGCGTCTCCTGGACCTGACCGTGGACGACCTGGCCCAGGCCTTCAAGACCACCCTCGCCTGGTAGGCGCCGCTCTGTCTTGATTTTGCGCCGCCGTGCCCCGGGAGGTCACGGCGGCGCTTGTTTTCAGAGGAGGGGGAAAGTGTCCACAAGACTCGGAGTGAGTCTTTACCGTTGCCCGGAAACGGCCTATAGCTATCCCAAAAAATGACGATCAAGACCCATGGGCGCAGGCCCGAAAAGGTCTTTTTGGGGGGAACAATGGACAAAGCGATGTGGAAAGCGCTGACCGGGGCCGTTCTGGCCGCGGCAGTGGTCCTGGGGCCGGCGGCGGCCGGTTCCCTGGGCGCGGGCTCGGGCCGCTACGCGGGCACCGAGACCTGCGCCGGATGTCACGAGAAGGAATTCAACAACTACAAGAAGTACTCCAAAAAGGCGCACTCCTCCAAGAGCGTGACCATCATGGCGGCCAAGCTCACGCCCGAGGAGGTCAAGGAGTGCTACCACTGCCACGCCACGGGCTACGGCCAGCCCGGCGGTTTCGAGAGCATGGAGAAGACCCCGGAGATGGCCAACGCGGGCTGCGAGGTCTGCCACGGCCCGGGCGCGGACCACGCCGAGTCCGGGGGGGACACCTCGCTCATCAAGGGCAAGCTGGACGTCAAGGACTGCGAGACCTGCCACAATCCCGAACGGGTATCGGCCTTTGACTACAAGCCGCTGATCTTCGGCGGGGCGCACTAGGAGGCCGGCATGAACATCCTCACCAAGATGTCGCTCGGCGTGAAGGTCCTGGTGCTGACCTCCTTCCTGACCGTGGGCGCGTTCACCACCCTGTTCCTGGCCAACGCCTACTGGCAGCGGCAGTCCATGCTCGCGGAAACCCACGACATGGCCAAGCTGCACGCGGACATGGTCCAGATGAGCATCGAGAAGCCCATGTCCCGCGGCGACAACCAGGGCACGGTGGAGCAGTTCGACAGCATCTCCCGGCGCTACAAGGACATGGCCGTGTTCCTCACCGACTTCAAGGGCTCGGTGACCTATTCCACGGACGGCACCATGATCCGCAAGAGCGTCATGGACTGGTGCTCGGCCCCGGCCTGCAAGGAGATCATCTCCGCCAGCCTGGCCAAGGAAGTGGAGCAGGGCGGCCTGTTCAACCTGAACGGCACGGACTTCTTCGTGGAGGTCAAGACCGTCAAGAAC
Source organism: Desulfovibrio sp. UBA4079 (assembly GCA_002382645.1). Taxonomy (GTDB): domain Bacteria; phylum Desulfobacterota; class Desulfovibrionia; order Desulfovibrionales; family Desulfovibrionaceae; genus Aminidesulfovibrio. Next base: position 1,538 of record DFYP01000072.1, read on the forward strand.
GAGCCGCAGTGCCACCACTGCCACGGCGCGTCCAAGCCCATCCTGGGCGCCATGGTCATGGCCCAGGACCTGACCAAGCAGTTCGGCGGCCTGCACGCGACCCTGTACAAGAACGCGGCCATTTCGCTGTTCGGCATGGCCGGCCTGCTGGCGGCCCTGCTCCTGTTCATGAAGTACTCGGTGGTCAACCGGGTGCGCTTCATCGCCAGCGCGGCCAACGAGGTCGCCGCCGGCCGTCTGGACAGCTCGTTCGAGGTCAAGGGCGAGGACGAGGTCGGCGGCCTGGCCCGCAACCTGGCGGCCATGGTGGTCCAGATCAAGGACCAGCTCCAGTACAACAAGAGCGTGCTGGACGGCATCATCGTGCCCCTGTTCGTCACGGACAAGGAGCGCCGCTTCCAGTTCGTCAACCTGCCGCTGCGCAACATCCTGGGCCACAAGGAGGAGGAACTCCTGGGCCGGGTGACCTCCGAGGTCATCAAGCTCGATTCCCAGGGCAACAGCATCACGGCCCAGGCCATCGCCGAGGACCGTTCGCTCAACGGCAACACCCGGTTCACCCGCAGCGACGGCGTGGAGTTCCCCCTGCACTACGAGGTCTCCCCGCTCAAGGACGCCCACGGCGTGTCCGTGGGGGCCATCTGCGTGCTCATCGACCTCTCCCAGGAGGAGCGCGACCGCAAGAACATCGAGGCCCAGCGCCAGAACCTGCTCAACGTGGCCAACCAGGTCACCGAGGTCTCCAACCGGCTGCACAAGGCCTCCATGACCCTCTCCGAGCAGATGCACGGCCTGGCCAAGGACGTGGACACCACCGCGGCCCAGACCGGCGAGCTGGCCACGGCCATGGACGAGATGAACGCCACGGTGCTCGAGGTGGCCAAGAACGCCTCGGACACCGCCGACGCCTCGACCCATTCCAACAAGGTGGCCCGCGACGGCGGCGGGGTGGTGCGCCAGACCGTGGGCGAGATCAACGAGGTGGCCCAGACCACCGAGGCCCTGGCCCAGTCCCTGGGCGAGCTCTCGTCCCGGGCCGAGAACATCGGCCAGGTCATGGGCGTGATCAACGACATCGCGGACCAGACCAACCTCCTGGCGCTCAACGCGGCCATTGAGGCGGCCCGCGCGGGCGACGCCGGACGCGGCTTCGCCGTGGTGGCCGACGAGGTCCGCAAGCTGGCCGAGAAGACCATGCAGGCCACCAAGGAAGTGGAAGGCGCCATCGCGCTCATCCAGCAGAGCACCGAAGAGGTGGTCAAGGAGATGGCCGACACCCGCGAACGCGTGGTCAAGACCGCGGACATGGCCCAGAACGCGGGCGGCGTGCTCGGCGAGATCGTGAACCAGTCGGACCACATCGTGGACATGGTCCGGAGCATCGCCACGGCTGCGGAGCAGCAGTCGGCCACGAGCAACGCCATCAACGAGAACGTCATGCATATCAGCGAGCTGTCCAAGAGCGTGTCCAGCGGCATCCAGACCGCCAACTCCGACATCCAGGGCATGGCCCAGATGTCCGATCAGCTGGCCGAGCTGGTGGCAAAGTTCCGGCAGTAGTTGAAAAAGCGGGCTTCCGGTGGTGGCGTCGGAGGCGAAAATAGGCTATGGAAGGGGGGCGGTCCGTCAGGGGCCGCCCCTTTACCTTGGAGGAGAGCGCATGGACGGGTATCCCAGCGAGCGCCGCCAGACCCCCCGCATCTATCTGCGGGCCTACGCATTCAACCGCCAGGCCGAAGTGCGCAAGGGCGGCAAGAGCCACCGCCTGGGCCTTGTGGACATCAGCATGGGCGGCGCCCGGTTGAGCGTGGCCCAGGGCGGCGCCGACACCCTGTTCAGCGTGGGCGACACCGTCATTTGCAGCATCCCCGGGGTGGCCGACGGCGGACAGCTCCAGAACCTCTCCTGCCAGGTGCGCTGGGTGGACGCCGCCCAGCTGGGCCTGCAGTTCTTGAGCGCGATTCCCCTGTCCACGGCCCAGCTCCAGCAACTGTTCAGCCGCTGATTTTTTTGCGCACGGGCCCTCCCGGGGCTTGACGTGCGCCCTTTTTATTACTAGTAATAGTTATCAATTGGAGAATATATGGATACCCAGCGGCAACACAGGCTCTCCCGTCAAAGAAAAGTGATCTTGCAGGAACTTTGCAAGGTTGACACGCATCCCACCGCGGACGAGGTGTACGACATGGTGCGGCGGATCATTCCGCGCATCAGTCTGGGCACCGTGTACCGCAACCTGGAACTGCTCTGTTCCCAGGGCCTGGCCCAGAAGGTCGGCCAGGCCGGGGGCCAGAAGCGCTTCGACGGCGCGCCCCAACCCCACGCGCACCTCCGCTGCAGGCTTTGCTCCCGGGTGGTGGACGTGGACTATCCCGAGGCCCTGCCGGCCCTGCCCGAGGCCCTGGCCAAGGGCTTCGAGGTCAGTGCCTGCACCCTGGAGTTCGTGGGGATCTGCCCGCGCTGCAAGGCGCAGATGAGCTGACCGCAGCGGCCTGTCCGCCGCTCCCTGTTCAACCTGAAAAACCCCCGGTCCTGCCCGGGAGTGGAGGATTTATGCGTCTCAAAGGCACCCGCACCGAAAAGAACCTGCTCACCGCCTTTGCCGGCGAATCCCAGGCCCGCAACCGCTACACCTACTACGCCGGCAAGGCCAAGAAAGAGGGCTTTGTCCAGATCCAGGCCGTGTTCGAGGAGACCGCCAACCACGAGAAGGAGCACGCCAAGCGGCTCTACAAGTTCCTGGAGGGCGGCGAACTGGAGATCACGGCCTCCTTCCCGGCCGGGACCATCGCCAGCACCCTGGAGAACCTGCGCCACGCCGCCGAGGGCGAGAACCACGAGCACTCCTCCATGTATCCGGAGTTCGCCAAGGTGGCCATGGAGGAGGGCTTCAAGGACATCGCCCTGGTCTTCAAGTCCATCGCCAAGGCCGAGACCTATCACGAGCGGCGTTTCAAGGCCCTGGCCCAGGCCGTGGAGAACGGCACGGTCTTCAAGCGCTCCGAGAAGACCGTCTGGCGCTGCCGCAACTGCGGCTACCTGCACGAGGGCCTGGAGGCCCCCGAAGTCTGTCCGGCTTGCGATCATCCGCGGGACCACTATGAAGAATACGTGGAAAAGTGGTAGAAGGGACCCAAGACGCCAAGGAGGCAATCATGGCCAACATCGGTGAAGTCTACAAATGCGCGATCTGCGGCAATGTCGTCCTCGTGGTCCACGGCGGTGCGGGTGAGCTGGTCTGCTGCGGCCAGCCCATGCAGCACCTCGTCGAGAATACCGTGGACGCGGCCAAGGAAAAGCACGTCCCGGTCATCGAGGTGAACGGCGACACGGTCACCGTGAAGGTGGGCAGCGTGCCCCATCCCATGGAGGAGAAGCACTGGATCGAGTGGATCGAGCTCATGGTGGACGACGAGGTCTACACCAAGCTGCTCAAGCCCGGCGGCAAGCCCGAGGCCAGCTTCTGCATCTGCGGCAAGAAACCCAAGACCCTCAAGGCCCGCGAGTACTGCAACCTGCACGGCTTGTGGACCGCTTCCAAATAGGGCAAAACAAGGCCGGCGGGGAGTCCGCTCCCCGCCGGGTTTCGAGGTGACGCCATGGCCCGGCCCGAGGACATGTACCAGTGTCAGACCGTCAATTGCGGCTACATCTACAACCCGGACAAGGGTGACCGCAAAGGCAGGATCCCGGCCGGGACGCGTTTCGAGGACCTGCCCGACGAATGGCGCTGCCCCATCTGCGGGGGCACCAAGAAGTGTTTCCGGCCCCTGGCCGGAGCCGGCTCCACCAAGGAAGCGCATTGCGAACTGCCGACCACCAGGAGCGAGAATTCCATGAAAAAGTACGTCTGCACCGTCTGTGGCTACGTCTATGATCCCGCCGCCGGAGACCCGGACAACGGCGTGAAACCCGGCACCCCCTTCGAGAAGGTGCCGGACGACTGGTCCTGCCCCATCTGCGGGGCGCCCAAGGACAGCTTCGAGCCCGAGGGCTAGCCCCGGTCCGGCCGGGGACCGAGGCCGCTTCCGCCCCGCGCGGGGGCGGCCCGTTTTTGCTGGAACATACAACTTTCGCGGAGTGGACATGCGACCGGTTGAGATCAAGAAGGACATCTGGTGGGTGGGCGTCGTGGACTGGAACAAGCGCAGCTTCCACGGCTACTCCCAGTCCCCCCTGGGCACCACCTACAACAACTACCTCATCACGGACGAGAAGACCGTGCTGGTGGACACCGTGGACCAGGAGTTCGCGGGACGCATGTTCTGCAACATCGCCCACGTGCTCCAGGGGAAGAAGATCGACTACTTCGTCATCAACCACCTGGAGCCGGACCACGCCGGGTCCCTGGCCCAGGCCGTGGAGCGCTACAAGCCCGAGAAGATTTTCACCTCGCCCATGGGCGAGAAGGCCCTGCGCGCCCACTTCCACAACTCGGCCGACTGGCCCGTGGAGGTGGTGCCCTCGGGCAAGAGCCTGTCCATCGGCAAGCGCACCCTGACCTTTGTCGAGACCCGGATGCTGCACTGGCCGGACAGCATGCTGACCTACGTGGCCGAGGACAAGCTGGCCTTCACCAACGACGCCTTCGGCCAGAACATCGCCTCCAGCGAGCGCTTCGCCGACGAGATCGACCGTTCGGTGCTGCGCCGGGCCATGGCCGAGTACTACGCCAACATCGTGCTGCCGTACTCGCCCGTGGTGCTCAAGACCCTGGAGGCCGTGGCCGCCATGGGCCTGGAGCTGGACACGCTCTGCCCGGACCACGGGCTCATCTGGCGCGGGGCGGCCGAGGTGCGCTACGTGCTGGAGGCCTACCGCGAATTCGCCCTGCAGCGGCCGCAGCCCAAGGCGGTCATCGCCTACGACACCATGTGGCACAGCACCGAGAAGATGGCCGAGGCCATCGCCGACGGCCTGGTGGCCGAGGGCATCTCGGTGAAGGTCATGAGCCTCAAGGCCAACCACCACAGCCAGGTGATGACCGAGCTGTTCGACGCCGCGGCCCTGATCGTGGGCTCGCCCACGCACAACAACGGCATCCTGCCCCTGGTGGCCAACCTGCTCACCTACGTCAAGGGACTGCGGCCCCAGAACAAGCTGGCCGCGGCCTTCGGCTCCTTCGGCTGGAGCGGCGAGTGCGTGAAGATCCTCAGCGAGGCGCTCACGGGCATGAACATGGAGCTGGTGGAACCGGCCGTGAAGACCAAGTTCGTGCCGACCCACGAGGCCCTGGGCCAGTGCGTGGAGCTGGGCAAGAAGATCGGCCAGGCCATCAAGGCCAAGACCGGGAACTAGACCGCGCGACCGACGCAAAAAAAGCCGCGCCCCGGCGAACCGGGGCGCGGCTTTTTGCGTCCTGGGCGGGCCTATTTCGGCGCGCACCAGGGCGCGTCCTTGCTCTGGATGCTGAAGATCTCGTTCATGGTCATCCGGGACACGGCCTCGAAGGGCCCGGCCTTGGCGGCCTGGGGCGTGTCCCCGGCGCACTCCAGCATCTCCACCTTGTACTGGATGGAGCCGATGTAGGCCCCGGGCTTGAGCTCCGAGGCCCGCACCAGGCAGACCGGCGCGACCCCATCCTGGATGTGCTGGTAGCGGGCCACGTAGCGGCCGTCGGCCCCGCGGGTGATCTCGCAGTTGCCCGGCCCGGAGAGCTGGCTGCGCCGGAGCGTGGCCAGCCACTGGTCCGCGAAACTGGCCAGGCGCGTGTGCAGATCGTCGAGCACGAGCTGCTCCGGGTCCTGGGCCGCCGGGGCGGGGGCGGGCTCCACGGCCAGGGCGCTGGTCGCGGCCAGAAGCAGGAGCAGAAACAGGAGCAGGGGCAGGAGGTTGCGGGTCATGGGGCGCACGGGGGTAGGGGTTGTCCGGGGGGGCGGCCCGTCTGGGCCGCCCCGTTCCGGAGATGAGACTGGCTACACTTACTTGCTGCGGATTTCAACCCGGCGGCTGAGGGCCCGGCCCTCTTCCGTGGTGTTGTCGTACTTGAGCTGGCTCTCGCCGTGCCCAGCGTACTCGATGCGCGAGGCCGCGATGCCGTGCTGCACGAGCCAGTCCACCACGGACTTGGCCCGGCGGTCGGAGAGGCGCTTGTTGTAGTCGTCGGAGCCCACGGAGTCGGTGTGGCCCTCGACCACGATGGAGAGGTCGGGGCGCTGCTTGAGGATCAGCAGGGCCTGCTCCAGGGAGGGCAGCATCTCCGGGGTGATGGCGGACTTGTCAAAGCCGAAGTTCAGGCTGCGGAAGACGATGAGTTCCTTGTCCGCGTCGGCCGGGCCCATGTCGTAGAACACGTCCTTGACGAACTGGTCCAGGACCGCGGCGTTCTGCAGGGCCGCGCCGTCCACGGCCACCACGCACTTGGACAGGCTGCGGATCTCGTCGATGATGCGCTTGCCGCGGGCGGTGTCGGCGTAGCTGACCACGTGCAGGCAGAGGCGGTTGCCGTACTTGGCGTAGAGGGTCTTGGCCTCGGCCACGGGGTCGGAGCCCAGGTTGCTCTCGCCGTCGGTGAACAGGATCACGGCGATCTTGCCGGAGCTGGCGCCGATGACCGGGTCCAGGGAGGCCAGGCCGTCGCCCATGGCGGTCTGGCGGCCGAAGATGTCGTAGTTGGTCTTGATGGTGGCGATGGCCGCGCCCAGGGCGCCCTTGTCATAGGGCTTGAGCTCCTGGACCTTGCCGAAGGGCGCGAAGGTGTACAGCGCGCCCTTGTAGGGCAGGGCCGGGATCTTCTGGTTCATGGAAGTCATGGCGGACTGGGCCATGAGGATCTTGGAAGTGTTCGTGTTCTTGTAGTCCATGGCCATGGAGCCGGAGTAGTCCACGAACAGGATGAAGTTGTCCACTTTGGGGGTCATCTTGGGCGCGGCCAGGGCTGCGGAGGCCAGCAGGACCAGCGCGGCCAGCGCGGCCAGCGCCAGAGGCAGACGGTGCAGGCGTTTCATGTGCATCTCCTCGACATAGTTAAGGTTCACTACGCATCCCCGCGGGGAAGGTCTTTCATGTTGGAAACTATAGGCGAACCTACGGGGTGATGCAAGAAAAGATGCCGGAAGCCGCTTTTCAGTCCGCGCCGCGGGCCGAGAGGATGAGCTCCATGAGCCGGGAGGCGGTGCGCGCCAGCCCGGCCACGGCCCCGGCCGAGCGGGTCATGCCGTCGCGGGTCTCCTGGGAGATGTTCTTGATCTCCTCCACGCTGCGGGTGATCTCGCGGTGGGCCTGGGACTGGCGGCCCGAGACCTGGGCGATGTCCCGGATGCGGGCCGCGGTGTCCTCGGCCAGGGCGGCGATCTCGGACAGGGCCCGGCCGCTCTGGGCCGCCAGGCCGCTGGCCTCGGACACGGCCTCGGCCGCGTGCTCGGAGCTCTGTACGTTGTTCCGGGCCGCGGCCTGGATGGCCCGCACGTTCTCGGCCACCTCGGTGGTGGCGGCCATGGTCTTCTCGGCCAGCTTGCGGACCTCGTCGGCCACCACGGCGAAGCCGCGCCCGGCGTCGCCCGCGCGGGCCGCCTCGATGG
>DFYP01000110.1 GCA_002382645.1 Desulfovibrio sp. UBA4079
TAGAGCGTGCGGATGCCCAGGCGCAGGCCCGCGGCGGCGCCGAGCGTCAGGACCCAGTCCAGGGCGAACACGCTGCGCGGCACGCCCGCAAAGCCCGTGGCGTAGAGGATGCCCAGGACCAGCGCGGCCTCGGCCAGGGCCGTGACCCGCACCAGCCGCCAGAGGTCGGCGAGCCCGGTGTAGCGCCACATGCCCCGGTACAGGCCGCCGGACAGGAAGAACGCGGTCTTGAGCGGCACGGCCCAGGGGAGGAGCCCGGCGGCCTGGGCCGCGAACTCCGGGGGCAGGGCGAAGTCGAAGCGCAGGGCGTAGGCCAGCCAGAGGCTCGCGGCGAACAGCCCGGCGTCGGCGCAGGCCATGGCCCAGAAGCGCGGGTTGCGCGCATTGGCCAGGGGCGCGCGCATCAGCCCCTCCCGGCCGCGGCCAGCAGGCCGGCGCAGACCCGCTCCACGTCGGCCCGGGTCATGGCCGAGCCCGAGGGCAGGCACAGGCCCCGGGCGAACAGGTCCTCGCTCACGGCCCCGCCAAAGACCCGGGCTTTGGCGAACACGGGCTGGAGGTGCAGGGGCTTCCACACGGGCCGGGCCTCGATGTCCCGGGCCTCCAGGGCCTGGCGCAGCTCCTCGGGGCCCGCGCCGAAGACCTCGCGGTCCACCAGGACCACGCTGAGCCAGCGGTTGGACCGGCCGTAGGCCGCCTCGGGCACGAAGGCGAGCCCCGGGGTCTGCCCCAGGATTTCGCGGTACTCCTCAAAAATGGCCCGCCGCCGGGCCACCCGCTCGGGCAGGACCGCCAGCTGGCCCAGGCCGATGGCGGCCAGCACGTTGCTCAGCCGGTAGTTGTAGCCGAGCGTGGAGTGCTCGTAGTGCGGGGCCGGGTCCCGGGCCTGCTGCGAGAGCCGCCGGGCCTCGCGGATGAGCCCCTCGTCGTCCGAGGCGAGCATTCCGCCGCCGCCCGTGGTGATGATCTTGTTGCCGTTGAAGGAGTAGATCGCTGCCCGGGCTCCGCCGCCCGCGTGCCGCTCCTTGTAGGTCGCGCCCACGGCCTCGGCCGCGTCGGCCACCAGGGGCACGTCAAAGGCCTCGCAGACCGCCAGAAGCCGGTCGTAGTCCGCGCACTGGCCATAGAGGTCCGTGGGGATCACGGCCTTGACCCGGCGGCCCTGGCTGGTGAGCTCGGCCAGGGCCTCGGCCAGGAGGTTCGGGTCCATGTTCCAGGTGGCGGGATCGCTGTCCACGAACGCGGGTTCGGCCCCCAGCTGCGCGGCCGGGCTCACGCTGGCCACAAAGGTCAGGCTGGAGGCCAGGACCAGGTCGCCGGGGCCCACGCCCAGCAGGCGCAGGGCCAGGTGCATGGCCGCGGTGCCGCTCACGGTGGCGGCGCAGTGGGCCTGGCCGCAGATTTCGGAAAAGGCCCGCTCAAAAGCCTCCACCTTGGGCCCCAGGGGGGCCACCCAGTTGGAGGCGAAGGCCTCCTGGACCTGCTCCAGTTCGGCCCCGCTCAGGTGCGGCGGAGAAAGGTACAGCCGGGACATGGCGGGCTCAGGGGGTTGGGGTCTGGGCCTCGGACGCGGCCGTGAACCCGGCCCGGCGCAGGGCGGCCATGCCCGCCGCGGGCTCGGGATGGTCCGCGGGCAGAAGGTGGCGCCTGCGGCCGTCGCTCAGAATCTCGCGCAGCCGGACCAGGGCGGCCCGGGTCAGCTCGGGCGAGCCGAACAGGCCGTCGGGGTCGGCCAGGGGCCGCAGGGCGGCCACGGCCGGGGCGCAGCTGCGCAGGGAGGTCAGGACCTCCTCCACCTGGCGGGCCGTGGGCGGCTTCTCCCCGAAGTGGGCCCGGAAGAGCTGGGGCAGGTTCAGGGCCAGGGCCAGGGTCAGGCCCTGGCTGTCCACGGCCCGGGCCAGGCCCACCAGGTCCTGGATGCGGGCCACCAGGAACTGGGGCTCGTCCGGGGTTTCCGCGCAGCGGTTCTCCAGGAGCAGCCGGGTGCCGGGCCGCCGCCGGGCCAGCTCGGCCTCCAGGGGCCGGTACAGGGCCAGGAACTCCACCAGGGTGGGGCAGTCCGCGATGCGCGGCGGGGAGAGCACGATGCACCGCGGGGCGGGCAGGCCCCGGATGAGCCGGTGCAGGTGCAGGTAGAACTCCCGGGTCCAGGCCGAGCCGAGCCAGAGCCGGGGCACGCCGCCCGTGCGGCTCTCGCGCAGGATGTTCAGGCCCTTGAGCAGGGGCGAGACGCAGGCCCGGGGCTCGGCCCCGGTCTCGGCGCGCAGCACGTAGTCCCCGGCCGGGGCGGGCGGGGCCGCGTCCAGGTGCCCGGAAAACTCGGCCAGACCGCCGGGCAGGACATCGGCGGGCAGATGGACCGGGACCAGCAGGCTCATGGGGTTCCGGGCCTACTTGCCCGCGAGGTTGTACTTCTTGAGCTTGTACTGGAGGTTGCTCTTGGACAGGCCCAGGAGGTCCGCGGCGTGGGACTGGACGAAATCGCAGCGCACCAGGGCCCGGCGGATCACCGCGGCCTCGATCTTGTCCAGGGTCTGGGCCAGGTCCAGCTTGATGGGCAGGAGGTCCACGGCGCTCTTGAACTGGGACTCCTCGTCCTTGATCTCCGGCGGCAGGTCCTCGGCGTCGATGAACTCGCCCGGGGCCAGGACCACGCAGCGCTCGATGACGTTCTCCAGCTGGCGCACATTGCCCGGCCACTCGAAGGCCGTGAGGTAGTCCGTGGCCGAGGGCGTGAAGCCCTTGAACTCGCGGCCGGCCTCCTTGGAGTACTTGTGCAGGAAGTGGGCGGCCAGGATCGGGATGTCCTCGCGCCGCTCGCGCAGGGCCGGCAGGGGCAGGCTGACCACGTTGAGCCGGTAGAAGAGGTCCTCGCGGAAGGTCCCGTCCTTGACGGCCTGCTGGAGGTCCTTGTTGGTGGCGGCCACCACCCGGATGTCCACCTCGATGAGCTCGCTGCCGCCCACGCGCTCGAAGGTGCGCTCCTGGAGCACGCGCAGGAGCTTGACCTGGAGGTCGTGGGACAGCTCGCCGATCTCGTCCAGGAAGAGCGTGCCCTTGTCGGCCATCTCGAAGCGGCCCCGGTGCCGGGACACGGCCCCGGTGAACGAGCCCTTCTCGTGGCCGAACAGCTCGGACTCGAGCACGCCCGCGCCGAAGGCCATGCAGTTCACGGCCACGAAGGGCCCGTCCTTGCGCGGGGAGGCCTGGTGGATGGCCTTGGCGATGAGCTCCTTGCCCGTGCCGGACTCGCCGGTGATGAGCACGGTGCTCTTGGTGGGCGCGGCCCGCTGGACCATGCCGAGGATCTGGAGCATGGGCTTGGCCCGGGCGATGATGTTGCCCAGGGCGAAGCGCTCGGCGATCTGCTCGCGGAGCATGCGGTTCTCGCGCTGGGAGCGGGCGAACTGCACGGCCTTGGACAGCGAAAGGAGCAGCTCCTCGTTGGAAAAGGGCTTGGTGATGTAGTCGAAGGCCCCGAGCTTCATGGCCTCCACCGCGCTCTCGATGCTGCCGAAGGCGGTCATGATGAGCACCGGGATGTGCGGGTAGCCCTTCTTGACGTGTTCCAGGACCTCGCGGCCCGTGAGCCGGGGCATCTTCATGTCCGTGACGAGCACGTCCACCTCGGACTCGCCCAGGAAGGTGAGCGCGGTCTCGGGGTCGTTCAAGGCCGTGACCTTGTAGCCCTCCTCCTCGAGGATGGTCTGCAGGATGAGCAGGTAGTTGCGCTCGTCGTCCAGGATCAGGATGTGGTCAGGCATGGAACCTCGTCCGGGGCCTTGGGCCCCGGGGCATTCTTACCGGTGCGGGAAGGCGATGTCCACCCTGGCCCCGCCTTCGGGGGAATTGGACAGGGTCAGCCTGCCGCCGTGGGATTCCACGATGCTGTTGACGATGGCCAGGCCCAGGCCCGTGCCGTTGTCCCGGGTGGTGAAGAAGGGGTCCTTGGCCTGCTCCAGGCTGTCCTCGGGAAAGCCCGGGCCCGAGTCCGTGACGCTCACGCGCACGGCGTCCTGGTCCAGGGCCCCCTGCACCAGGATGCGGCCGCCGCCCTGGGCCTCCATGGCCTGCATGGCGTTGGCGATGAGGTTGTAGAAGGCCCGGTAGAGCAGGTCGCGGTCGCCCTTCATGGGCAGGGAGGGCGGGCACTGGCGCTCGATGACCACGCCCTGCTTCTCGCACTCGGGCTCCAGGAACACGGCGGCCTGCTCCAGGGTCCGGCAGAGGTCCACCTCGTCCTGGCGCGGCTGGCGCGGCCGGGCGTAGTCCAGGAAGTCGCCCACGGTGCGCGAGAGCCGTTTGGACTCGTCGTAGAGGGCCTCCAGGATGCGCAGCTGCGGGGAGTTCTCGGTCCGGGCCCGCTTGAGCACCAGCTCGGCGCTGGAGCAGATGATGCCGAGCGGATTGCGGATCTCGTGGGCCACGCCGGCCACCATGCGGCCCATGCCGGCCAGCTTCTCCTGCTGGAGCAGTTCGCGCTCCAGGCGCTCCTTCTCGCTCACGCGCTCCATGTTCAGGCGGTCGGCCCGGCGGATGACCACCATGATGACCCCGAACAGGCCCAGGGAGGTGAGCAGGGAGAAGATGATGACCAGGCGCTCGAAATTGAGCACCGTGACGTAGTCCTCGGTGACGTCCTGGGAAAACTCCAGGATGCCCATGAGCGGGTTCTCCTCGTCCCCGGCCATGAGCTTGCGCTCGGCGCGCACCGGCGCGAAGCCCCGAAGCACCATGGTCCCGGGCTTGAGATCGGGCAGGAACAGGGCCAGGAGCCGGGGGGTGCGCTGGAAGAACTCGAAGTGGTTCTCGCCGGTCTCGCGCACCCGCTGCACCGCGGCCCCGGCCTTGTCCTTGGCCCCCACGAGCTCCGGGTCCAGGGCGTAGACCACCTGGGAGTCGTACAGGGAATAGAGCCGCAGGTCCTGGACGTGGAAGCTGTGGATGGTCGTGCGGATGACCTGGTCCAGGCGGGCGAACTGCTCCTTGTTGGACAGGGCGATGCTGCCGTAGCCGATGATCGTGGGCAGGGTGAAGCGGGTGTAGATCTGGTGGCTCAGGTTCTCGGTGAGGAGCAGGGCGAACTGCTTCTGCTTCTCCAGGAGCACGCGCTCGGCGTAGTTGGACAGGACCACGGACAGGGCCAGGCTGAAGCCCAGGATGAGCACCAGCAGGGTCCAGGACAGGACCTTGACGAACTGGAGCGGTCGGGCCGCGGCTGCGGCGGCTGCGGCGCGCAACTCCAAGCTAGAACCCCTGCTCGTTGCGGGCCGCGCCCAGGAACGCCGTCAGGTCGGCCTTCTCGGCAGCCAGCCCGGAGGCGCCCATGCGGGCCTTGGCCAGGCGCTTGCCCAGCTCCACGGCGGGCTGGTCCAGGGGGTCGATGCCCAGGAGCCAGCCCGTGAGGATGGTGGCCGCGCCCAAGAGGGCCATGACCTTGCCCGCGGCCCGGGGCGTGTCCTGGGCCAGGCGGATGCCGGTGAGCGGCACCCCGCTCTTGCACAGGGCCATGCCCGTGCCGAAGGCCTCGGCGCTCAAAAGCTCGCCGAAGCTCTTGCCCGCGATGTAGCCGAACTCGCCGGGCAGCTCGCCCGGGAAGCGCGGGCCCTCGGGCAGGCCCGGGCAGGTGAGCAGGAGGCAGGCCTTGTTGCGCGGGCCGTCCATGAACATCTGGTTCACGGAGTGCTGGTCCGTGACGCCCACGGCCGGGATGGGCTGGCTGCCCTGGCCCTGCTTGCCCAGGCTTTCGGCCCAGAGCTGGGCGAACCAGTCGCCCAGGCTGGCCCAGAGCGGCATGTAGCCGAAGAAGATGAGCTCGCTGAAGCCCGCGTCCATGAGGCCCCGGCCCCAGCAGGCCAGGCGGAAGGACGAGTGCGCGGCCAGGGCCTTGCCGTCCAGGCCCGGCGCGGCCAGGGGGGCCAGGACCTCGGCGGCCCCGGCCAGGAGCGCCGTGGTGTCGATGCCCAGGAAGGCGCAGGGCACGAGGCCCACGGCCGAGAGCGCGGAGTAGCGGCCGCCCAGGCCGGCGGGCACGGGCAGGCTTTTGGCGCCCAGGCGGTCGGCCTCCTGGCGGAAGAAGCCGGACTTCTGGTCCGTGACGAACCAGAGGTGCCGCCTCCAGTCCGCGCCCAGGCGCTCCTCCAGCCAGCGGCAGACCACGAAGTACTGGCCCGTGGTCTCGATGGTGCCGCCGGACTTGCTCACGGCCAGCACCAAGGTTTTCTCGGGCGGCAGCTTGGCGAGCCAGGCGTCCAGGCTGATGGCGTCCACGTTGTCCGCGATCCAGAGCCAGGGGCCCTTGTGGTTGGGCTGGTCCTGGCCCGGGGCAAAGGCCTTCTGCAAAAACCGCGCGCCCAGGGCCGAGCCGCCGATGCCCAGGAGGAGCATGTGCTCGAACTGTTGCAGGTCCCGGCCCAGGCCCGCCAGATCCTTTTCCAGCTCCGCCCGGAACGGCATGTTCACGAACGGCAGCTTGCCGGCAGCGACCTCTCCGGCCAGGCGGGCGGCCAGTTCCCCGGCCCGCGCCGCATGGGCTCCCAGGGGCAGCTCCGTTTCCCGGGCATTGGTCCAGTCGAGCACGTCGGCCATGGTGATTCCCTTCTAACTAATTTGCCTTTAACATTTAATCGCCTCTATAAACTCAACCAAACGAGTCGGTGGACTACACCGGGGTGCCAAGATTTCAACAGCACTCGCACAAGATAGGTTCGATCTAAATTTTATTTTATCTCCGTTTGGCAATCGATTAATCACTGGAACAATTTTCTCATAGAATTTAACCAAAAACGCCAATTCGTATTTACCTCTAACTACATTTTTCTTATTTATAACTCTATTATATGTTCTGAAAAACAGTGTCAAATCTTTTGGGTTTAGATCATTGATTTGAACACCACAGTTTTTATTTATATATGCAACAAGCTCATCTAATTTTTTTATTTTTAATTTCAACAACAAATTATCGGTAAAGTGCAATATATCAAATAATTTTATGTTATTAATATTGGCATTAATACCTTGCGCGCGCATATAGATGATGGTTGCAATCAATGTTTTGCATTTAATATACAAGTCGCCTAATAGCCTCGTGAAAGCAGCTAAAATATACTCACTAATTTTATTCGACCGGCTAATATTCAACAGCTCGCTGTTAATTGATTCAACAATTTCTTGTGTCACCAGGTAATTTTCAAATGAATAATATGTCGTTGTGTATATATTTTCTGCCTCTTCAATAACTTGTCCTAAAATGTCAGAAAAATCTTTATCAATAAAAAAAAGAACCCTCTTCCTTTCATAAAGATTCCAGTTTATTGTATTAAAAATCAATAAAACATTTGCTTTGCTATTACATGGCAAACAATAAATTTTATTTCTGTCAAACCCAAGCCGCGTCAAACAATTAATATAAAACGAAGGATCATCTCGTCCTTCAACAAATATAAACAGTTGCTCTGCTCTCTTTTTATATTCAAGCAAAAATTCTAGATAAATTGCATCCGCAGAGCTTTTTTTGTTTTTTAAATATTCTAAATAGCTCATCCGTGTTGCTCCATCAATAAATCTAGAGAAGCAACATTATTCCTAAAATCATTATCAAACATGAATGGTGAATGAGTAACCGCGATGATCCCGCTACATTTATTTGTATTCATTATATCTGGAAGTAGCATGGATTGCCACTTTACAGAAAGCGACAATTCTGGTTCATCAATAAGTATAAAAAACTTTTTATTTTCTGATAATAATATATGGCAAAACAAAGAAACAATTTGCTTTTCCCCAGAAGATAAAGACTTAAATTCGATTTCTCCGCTACTTAGCGTCGAAAGGAATATTTTAATTGTAAAATTATTATTATTATATTTTAACTTTTTATCACTGATATATTTGTTGCATATAGAAACAAATTCATAAATATTTTTTTCTCGTTTGTGTTGCTGTTTCAGCAGTTCATATAACTTTAAAATAAAGTGTGCTGAAATCTTTTTTTCCGCAGAAAGCTTTGTGAGCTTGCTTATTTCAATAATTCTATGCTTTAATCTTTCCTTTTCTTCCGTTGGCAATATTCTCTCATCAATTCTATCTAGAATTGACTCAAGCGCTTCAACATTAATATTGTGCAAAGCCTCTGGTTTGACATTTTTATATTTCCCGCTGATGACATCTTGAAGATACGTTCCAGTTAATGTGCTTAGCTCGTTGCGAATAAACTCCTTCATATTGTCCATTGTTTTATTGATAAGACCAACGACATCTTCCATGCCAAACTTTACTAATTCTATATAATCGTTACTTCTAACATCGATATCCTGTTCAATCTTGACTCCTAACATTCTTCGATCGTTTGCTTCGTCTACTGGCATTAAATGTGGCAATATTGCTCTAAGTTCTTGCTCTATCCTTCTATATGTTGGAAGATAAATTACCTGAGCTTTTAACTCTTTTTTGATTTTTTCTGCAACCGCCGGAAGCCGCAAATTGGTTTTATTAATATACTTTGAAATCTCTTCGCTGTAGTCTGCAATGAAATGCTTCGGGATTTTGTAATCGCGTTCTATAGTTCTAAAAAATTCAAACTTATCTATCTTATTAACGAACCCCATATCGATCACTGCGCTTGTTATTTTCTTTACTAATGACTTCGGCATAAATCGTTCATACTTGGCATTAATTTCTGCTAGTTTATAAAATTTATCGATGTCGTCGTGTGCAACGATTAATTTTTCATCATTAGCGGTGAGTTCAATCGCCTTAAAATTATATTCATACAGTTTTGACCACTGGCATGACAATAAATAATAAATCATGCTAATAATGGTCGTTTTCATTGATCCATTCTCTCCAACAAGGATCAATTTGTCTCCCGCTATAGGGATATTGTAATTATATATTTTATATAATCCTATTATGCTTATGTTTGAAATATTAAAATTCATAAAACCTCCATCATTTGCTTTTCTTCAACAACACCCGGCCCACCTGGTCCAGGGCGGCCTTGAGGGTCTCGTCGGCCACGGCGTAGGAGAACCGGATGCAGCGGTCGTCGCCGAAGGCCGAGCCCGGCACCAGGGCCACGCCCGCCTTTTCCAGGATGCGCGTGCAGAGCGCGGCCGAGTTCGGGGCCTCGGCGTCGTAGAAGGCGTCCAGCACCGGGAAGAGGTAGAACGCGCCGTCCGGCTTGGGGCAGGAGGCCCCGGGCCAGGAGCGGATGGTGGCCAGGGCCAGGTCGCGGCGGCGCTGGAACGAGACCTTCATCTCCTCGACCACGTCCCAGGGCCCCTCCAGGGCGGCCACGGCCGCGTGCTGCACAAAGGAGCAGACATTGGAGGTGCTCTGGCCCTGGATCTTGTTCATGGCCTTGACCAGGTCCGGGTGGGCCAGGGCCCAGCCCAGGCGCCAGCCGGTCATGCAGAAGCTCTTGGACAGCGCGCCCACCAGGGCATAGCTCTCGGGCTTGGCCTCGAAACGCCGGGCCAGGGTGCTCGGCTTGGCCGGGGCATAGACCAGACGGTCATAGACCTCGTCGGAGATGACGAACACGCCGCGCTTCTCGGCCCAGTCCGCCAGGGCGTCCAGGCGCTCCTGGGAATAGTGGCAGCCCGTGGGATTGGACGGGGTGTTCAGGATGAGCACCTTGGCCTTGGGGGTCCAGGCCCGCTCCAGGTCCTCGGGGTCCAGGAGGAAGCCCTTCTCGGCCGAGGCCGGGACGATCACCGGCTCGCCGTCGGCCAGCAGGGTCATGTCCGGGTAGCTCACCCAGTAGGGTCCGGGGATGAGCACCTGGTCGCCGGGATTGAGCAGGGCCATGAGCAGGTTGTAGAGCACCTGCTTGCCGCCGTTGGACACGATGACGTTGGCGGACTCGGCCTTGGCCCCGTAGAACCGGCCGTAGAGCGCGGCCACGGCCTGGCGCAGGGCCGGGATGCCGGGCACCGGGGTGTAGCGGGTGTGGCCCGCGTCCAGGGCGGCCTTGACCGCGGCCACCACGTGCGGCGGGGTGGGAAAGTCGGGCTCGCCCACGGCCAGGCTGATGATCTGGCGGCCTTGGGCTTTGAGTTCCTGGGCCTTGGCGTTCACGGCCAGAGTGGCCGAGGGCTGGATGCGTGCGAGACGGGCTGCGGTGTTCATGGGCGGATGCGACCTCTGGGGAGTAATTTTTTTCCTCTCTAGGGCATTTCTGGGGCGAGGTAAATACAGGCCGGCCAAGGGTTTTAAACAAAACTCGGGGACTGGCAGGCTTTCCCGGGCCCTGGCAATTTTTCCAGACTTTTTTTATACATCATGGAGAACGCGACCTGCCTCGCGTTTCCCTGTTTCAACCCTCTCGACTTGACGATGGAGCGCACGTTCATGAGTGAAGCCAAGGTTCCGGCCGGTCTACCCCAGGTGTCCATTTCCGAAAACGCCCGCATCGTCCTGGAGCGCCGCTACCAGCGCAAGGACGGGGCCGGCAAGTCCTGCGAGACCCCCACGGAACTGTTCTGGCGCGTGGCCAGGGCCATCGCCTCCGAGGAAGGCAAATACAAGAAGTCCTCCTACCAGGCGAACGACCTGGCCCGGGAGTTCTACAGCCTGCTCACCTCCTTCAAGTTCCTGCCGAACTCGCCCACGCTCATGAACGCGGGCACGGACCTGGGCCAGCTGGCGGCCTGCTTCGTGCTCCCGGTGGGCGACAGCATGGAGGAGATTTTCGACGCGGTGAAGTACGCCGCGCTCATCCACAAGTCCGGCGGCGGCACGGGCTTCTCGTTCTCCCGGCTGCGGCCCAAGGCCGCGCGCGTGGGCAGCACCGGCGGCATCGCCTCGGGCCCCATCTCGTTCCTGCGCATCTTCAACACCGCCACCGAGCAGGTGAAGCAGGGCGGCACCCGGCGCGGGGCCAACATGGGCATCCTGCGCATCGACCACCCGGACATCCTGGAGTTCATCAAGGCCAAGGAGCGCGAGGGCGAGCTCAACAACTTCAACCTCTCCGTGGGCCTCACCGAGCGCTTCATGCAGGCCGTGGACAAGAACGAGGACTACGAGCTGGTGGCCCCGCACACCAAGCAGGTCAAGGCCAAGCTCAAGGCCCGCGAGGTCTTCCAGCTCCTGGTGCGCAAGGCCTGGGAGTCCGGGGACCCGGGCATCGTGTTCCTGGACCGGATCAACCGCGACAACCCCACCCCGCACCTGGGCGAGATCGAGTCCACCAACCCCTGCGGCGAGCAGCCCCTGCTGCCCTACGAGGCCTGCAACCTGGGCTC